>JBBQKV010000117.1:0-7678 GCA_038327245.1 Acidobacteriota bacterium | reverse complement strand
CAGCGGCTGGACGCATCTCTACAACCGCGACGTGATCTCGATGCCGGACAAGTGGGAGTACCCGTGGTACGCGGCGTGGGACCTCGCGTTCCAGGTGATGCCCTTCGCGCGTCTCGATCCCGACTTCGCCAAGGAGCAGCTGATTCTCCTCCTGCGCGAGTGGTACATGCACCCGAACGGTCAAATCCCGGCGTACGAGTTCGCGTTCGGCGACGTGAACCCGCCGGTCCACGCGTGGGCGGCCTGGCGGACCTACAAGGTGACGGGAGCGCGGGGCGCGCGCGACCGCGTCTTCCTCGGGCGCGTCTTCCAGAAGCTGCTCCTGAACTTCACGTGGTGGGTCAACCGAAAGGACCCGGAAGGGAAGAACCTCTTCGCCGGCGGCTTCCTGGGTCTCGACAACATCGGGGTCTTCGACCGGTCGAGCGAGCTCCCGACGGGCGGCCACCTCGCGCAGGCCGACGGAACCGCGTGGATGGCCTTCTACTGCCTGACGATGCTGTCGATGGCGCTCGAGCTCGCGAGCGAGGACCCGGCGTACGAGGACGTCGCCTCGAAATTCTTCGAGCACTTCGTGGCGATCACGGATTCCATGAACACGCTCGGCGGCACGGGTCTCTGGGACGACGAGGACGGCTTTTACTACGACCAGCTGCACGTGGACGGCGCGAGCTTCCCCCTGAAGCTCCGCTCGATGGTGGGACTCGTTCCGCTGTTCGCGGTCGAGATCCTGGAGGAGGCCGTCCTCGAGCGGTTGCCCGGTTTCCGCAAGCGGATGCAGTGGTTCCTGGACAACCGCGGCGACCTGGCCCACCACATCTCCTACATGGAGCGGAAGGAGGGCGGCCCTCACCGCCACCGGCTGCTCGCGATTCCCTCGCGCGAGCGTCTCGAGAAGGTTCTCGGCTACCTCCTCGACGAGAGCGAGTTCCTTTCGCCGCACGGCATCCGCGCGCTCTCGCGCATTCACGGCGAGCGGCCGTACACGTTCGTCGCGGGAGGCCGGGAGTACCGCGTCGCCTACGAGCCGGGCGAGTCGACGACCGGAACCTTCGGCGGCAACTCGAACTGGCGCGGGCCGGTGTGGTTCCCGATGAACTACCTGATCGTCGAGGCGCTCGAACGCTACTACCACTACTACGGCAGCGACCTGCTGGTCGAGATGCCTCGCGGCTCGGGGCGCCGAATAAATCTTCGCGAGGTCGCCCTGGAGCTCGCGCGAAGACTCTCCTCGACCTTCCTCCCCGACGAGAACGGGCGGCGCCCTTGCCATGGCGACGATGAGCGGTTCGCGAAAGATCCTCACTGGAAGGATCTCGTGCTGTTCCACGAATACTTCCACGGCGAGACCGGGCGCGGTCTCGGCGCGTCGCACCAGACCGGATGGACCGCGCTGGTGCTGCGCCTCCTCAAAGACGTCGCACGGTCGAGGTAGACTCGTCGCGCTGCCTATGATCGTCCGCTAAGGCGCCTCGGCGCCGACTCCCAAATCAGAAATGAACCGCCGTCCCAACGGACGGCATACGGGAGAGCTCTCAAATGGCAGATCTGTGGTGGGAAAACTTTTTCGGCGGCCTGGTCGTGGATTTCTGGCGGGCCGCCATGACTCCGGAGATCACTCGCGCGGAAACCGACTTTCTCTGGAGCTCGCTCCGGCTCGCGCCCGGAATGCGGGTCCTCGACGTCCCGTGCGGGGACGGCCGGCTCGCGCTGGAGCTCGCCGCCCGCGGCTGTCGCGTGACCGGCGTGGACATCTCGCCGGAGTTCCTGGCGGCGGCGCGAGCCTCGGCAGATGAGCGCAGGCTCGACGTCCTCTGGCGACAGTCCGACATGCGCGTCCTCCCGTGGGACGGGGAGTTCGACGCGGCGTACTGCGCCGGATCGAGCTTCGGCTTCTTCGACGACCAGGGGAACGCCGCGTTCGTCGCGGCCGTGGCACGGACGCTCGCGCCCGGAGGCCGCTTCCTCGGAGACTTCAAGGCCGCGGAATCGGTCCTGCCCGCCTTCCGCGAGAGCTACGAGATGCCGGTGGGTAACCTGGTCTTCGCCGCGCGGAACAGCTACGACCCGGCCGTCGGAACCATGGAGAACCTCTACACGGTGACGCGCGGCAACGAGGTCGAGAAGAAGCGGGCGGTCCACCGGATCTACTCGACGCGGGAGATCCTCGGCATGCTCTCGGCCGCCGGTTTCGGGGAATTCGAGACGTTCGGCTCGGTCGGTGGCGAGCCGTATCGGCTGGGCTCGCCCCGGCTTTTCGTGGTCGCGACGAAGTCGGGCTGAGCCCTCCCGTCACCGTTGTCATCCTGAGGGCCGCAGGCCCGAAGGATCTCTCCCTCGAAAAGCCAGAGATCCTTCGCTTCGCTCAGGATGACATCGGTGAACCCGCGTCGGGTTTTCTCCCCTAGATAGACTTGAGCCATGGCCAGGGGAATGGGGGGTCTGGGCGGAGGCCTGGGCGGGCTTCCGCGCGCGGATCGGCGCGGAGGCGCCGCAGCGCGAGCCGCGCGCCCGGAGGAGAAGAAGCGCAAGGCGCCGCCATTCAAGGTCGTGATGCGCGATGCGAGGGAGCTCCTCTCCGCGCGCAAGGGCCGGCTCGCCTTCGGCTTCGGCCTTCTCGTGGTCAATCGCCTGAGCGGGCTCGTCCTGCCCGGGACGACGAAGTTCCTCCTCGACGAGGTGATCGGAAAGGGCCGGCGCGAGCTCCTGGGTCTGCTCGTCCTCGCGGCCGGCGGGGCCACGCTCATCCAAGCGATCACGTCCTTTTCCCTGTCGCAGGTCCTCGGCAAGGACGCGCAGCGTGCGATCACCGAAATGCGCCGCCGGGTCCAGAGTCACGTCGGGAAGCTGCCGGTCGCTTATTTCGACCAGACGAAAACGGGCGCCCTCCTCTCGCGCGTCATGAGCGACGCCGAAGGCCTGCGCAACCTGGTGGGAACCGGTCTCGTCGAGGTGGCGGGCGGCCTGGTGACCGCGGCCGCGGCCCTCGGGATCCTTCTCTACCTCTCGGCGAAGCTCACCGTGATCGCGCTCGGGGTCCTGTCGCTCTTCGGGCTCGTCCTGATGTACGCCTTCCGGACGTTGCGGCCGCTCTTCCGGGAGCGCTCGAAGATCAACGCCGAAGTTTCCGGCCGGTTGACGGAGTCGATCTCCGGCATCCGGGTCGTGAAGGCGTATCGCGCGGAGCGGCGCGAGGCCCTCGTCTTCTCGAGGGGCGTCCACCGCCTCTTCCGCAACGTCGCGAAAACCATGACCGGCTTCGCCGCGGTGTCGGCGTTCTCGACGCTCCTCCTGGGATTCGTCGGCGTCGCGATCATGTGGGTCGGCTCCCACGAGGTCCTCGCCCACCGGATGACGCTCGGGTCCTTTTTCTCCTTCACGCTCTACCTCGGGATGCTCGTGGGTCCCGTGATCCAGATCGTTTCGATCGGGAGCCAGATCACGGAGGCGTTCGCGGGCCTCGAGCGCATTCGCGAGATCCGCGACGAGAAGCCGGAGGACGCCGAGGACGCGGCCCGGGAGCCGCTTCCGGACATCGTGGGCCACGTCGAGTTCCGCGACGTGTCCTTCGAGTACACGAAAGACGTTCCGGTCCTGCGGGAGGTGTCGTTCGACGCCCCGCCGGGCACGTCGACGGCGCTGGTGGGCCCGTCGGGCTCCGGGAAGAGCACGCTGATCGGCCTCGTCGCCGCGTTCTACCGGCCGACCGCGGGCACGATCCTCGTGGACGGCCAGGACCTTTCCAAGGTGCGGCTCGCGGACTACCGGTCGCAGATCGGTGTGGTCTTCCAGGACAACTTCCTCTTCGACGGGACGGTGCTGGAGAACGTCGCCTTCGCGCAGCCGGACGCGCCGCGGGAGGAAATCCTGAAGGCCGCCCGGATCGCCCGGTGCGACGACTTCGTCCGCGAGCTCCCCGACAGCTACGACACCATCGTGGGCGAGCGCGGCGTGAAGCTCTCCGGGGGCCAGCGGCAGCGGGTGGCGATCGCGCGCGCCATCCTCGCGGATCCGCGCATCCTGATCCTGGACGAGGCGACTTCCTCTCTCGACAGCGAGAGCGAGGCGCTCATCCAGGAGGGCCTGACCGAGCTCATGAAGGGGCGCACGACGTTCGTGATCGCGCACCGCCTCTCCACGGTCCGCAATGCCGACACGATCCTCTTCCTCGAGGCCGGCCGAATCGTCGAGCGCGGCAGCCACGGCAATCTGCTCTCGCGGGGAGGCCGGTATTTCGACCTCTACACGCGGCAGTACGGCCTCGAAGCGAACCTCTTCCGGAACCCGGGCGAGGTGCCGGTCGAGCCGGAGGCGGAGGAGGTCGCGCAGACCGCGGCCGACGCCGGAGCCGCCCTTCTGCCGCTCGGAGGCTCGCGCCTCCCGAGCGGTTAGCCGGATGTCGGACAGGCGGCCCGAGGCGCTCGCGCTCTGGGAGGAGGGAACCGCGCTCCTTCTCGCGGGGGACGCGGAGGAGGCCATTCGCCTCTTCACGCGTTCGCTCGAGATCCTTCCGACCGCGGAGGCGTACACCTTCCGCGGGTGGGCGTATTCGTTCGCGGGCCGCGTCGACGACGCGATCGAAGAGTGCCGCAAGGCGATCGCGACGGATCCGGGCTTCGGGAACCCCTACAACGACATCGGCTGCTACCTGATGCAGAAGGGGGATTTGGAGGAGGCGGAATCCTGGCTGGAGCGGGCGAAGGGCGCGCCGCGCTACGAGCCGCGGCACTTCCCCTACCTGAACCTCGGCCGCCTCCACGCCGCGCGCGGCGACTTCGCCCGCGCCGCCGCCGAGTTCCGGGGCGCGCTCGAGGAGAATCCGGAAGACCCGCTGGCGCTGCGATTCCTCGAGGCCTTGAAGTACCGGGTGAACTAGACACCGCGTCGGGCAAGTCGTCCCAACCCGGCCTGAGACAGGTTCGCGTTATCAGTTCCGAGAAGAGTCCTGGTGTCCAATCTCCATGCGTGCCGGTCCAGTTAGCTCACGGAAGGCATCGAGCCAGAACCGTTCGCGCGATCCCTCCTCCTCGCTTCGTATACGGGTCTGCCCGTCGATCAATTTCTCCTGCCTAATCGTGATGCGTGCGAAGTCCTGACAAGGCCGCCGAAACCTGAGCCGCACACGCTTCAACCAGAGTGCTTTCCGTCGCCTTCCGAAACGCTGGATCCTTCTTCATCAGCTCGCTGAGGCGTTGGCTGTCCATTTCCCTCAGCCTCCGCGCATGCACGCCCACAGCACCTGAGCGGCTATTTGCGCCAGCCCTGAGCTGCAGGTACCAGAGCAATTCCTTGGCACGTTCATAGCCAAGCTGGGGTGAAGCACGGTTGATTTCATCGCTGTATTGCGCTATCAGAGGCTCGAACCCCTCGATCCCCTCTGAGGCGGCACGAGCGAGCGCGACATGTCGCGAGAGCTCTTCGACGCCTTCCAGCTTGACGGATCCCTCGCGAACCGCTCTCAGGTAGATCTCTTTCCTCTCCTCGACCGAGCCTTCTTCTAGATGCCTGTTTGCCATCTCGACCCGAAAGCCGTAGCTCATTGAGTCGGCCGGGTTGAGCTCTACGAAAAGCATCTCGAGCTCATCGAGCTGCGACCCGGAGAGCTCCCGCTTGACCTCCCCGAGCCAGAGAACCGCGCTCTCTTTTACTGCTCGATCGTGAGCTGCAAAGAACCTTTTGAGCTCTGCTTTGAGCGGGGAGAGGTCGCGCGTCTTCTGCGTGATCTCAAGTGCCCGAGAAAGCGGGCTCCACCCCGGGTCGGGACCCCTTCTTCCGATCTGATCCGCAGTAAGCAGCCTCGGCAGAAGGGCGAACGCGAGAAGCCACGGACTCAACAATCCTTTTATCATTTCGTGCTCCTATGGAACGGAAGTGCAGCTCCTCATGATCAGGTCGGGACACTCAAGTGGTGGAATCAGCGTAAATCGATAGACTCCCGCCACTGGATTAGGGAAACTCGCGATCCCGCTAAAATCCGCTGTTGAATAGCCCTGTGGTGTCCAGGCACCCGCGGCCGCACAGTCCGTCGAAGCCGGAGCATTCTCGACTTTCACGAGCACACCCTGCAGAGCGTCGAATGCACCCTGATCGTTTAGATATTCGAAGTGACCTGTAACCTCTGGAGGTGTAGCGCTGTATGTCATTGACAGAATTCGCATTGGTGAGCAGGAGACTAATCCCCCAACGTGCGCCGCCGCGAAGCGATCCGCGTTGCGCTCTAAGGCGGAGCGCCACGGAGGTCGATTCTCGTCACGGGTACTGTCACCGAGAAAGCTAAACTCCGGATTAGTTGGATACGCGTCGTCGCGCAGCTCCGGCGCGCTCGGCGGGGGGTTCTCCGTTAGCCAGTCTCCGTCGCGGTCAGTCAGAGCATCTAGCGATCGGAGCGTGAATGACCATGAATGGCGCGCTTCGTGCGCGACGAGATGGTGGTCTGACCCCCGATTTTCTAGACACTTAGTTCTGTGCATTGCTGGGCACGAAACTCCTTTGGTGAAAGAAATCCGAGAGCCGAATGAGGGGCGATTCGGTTGTAGTCCTCGATCCAGCCGGAGAGTTGCCGGATGACGGTGTCGGCATCCGAGAGATCGGCGCCGCCGGCGTAGTCGCGCTTGATCGTGTTGACGAACGCTTCGGCCATCCCATTGGACTCGGGGCTGTAGGCCGGAGTCGTGATGGGGCGGAACCCGAGGGTCTCCGCGTAGAGCACGGTCTCGGTCGAGATGTACGGCCCGCCGTTGTCCGACAGCCACTGGATCTCAATGGGAGACTTCAGAGTCCGTTCTCCGAAGCGGGACCAGAGGGCTCGATCGAGCAGAAGCTGGATGTCGTGGCCGTTGAGATCTCGGGCGGCTGCCACGAGCTCGATGGCCTCCCGGTCGTGGCAGTCCAGGGCGAAGGCCACCCGCACCGTCTCCCCGTTCCAGCACTTGATGTTGAAGCCGTCGGAGCACCAGCGCTGGTTGGAGGAAGGCATGGCGACTTTGCCCGTGTGCGGGCGACCCATTCTTCGGCGCAGTTTGCCCGGCAGGGTCAGCTGTGCCATCCGCATCACTCGACGGATCCGCTTGCGGTTGTAGGGCTTCTGACCCCTCTCTCGCCTTCCGCGGTTCACCATCGCCCAGGTGCGCCGAACGCCGTAGCTGGCCCTCTGCCGCGTCACGGCGAGGATCTCGTGGAGCACTTCGGTGTCCTCGGCCCGTCGGTAGAAACGACCCAGCCGCGGCCGAGTTCGCAGATACGCCGTGCTGCGCGCCACCTTCAACGCCCGGCAGACCACCGTCATCGGCTGTCCTGTCACCGACCGGATCCTTTGAACAAGTGTGGACTTTTTTTTACCAGCTCCCGGGCTGCCTCGAGGATCTCGATAGTCATCGCCTGCTTGCCCACCAGACGCTGGAGCTCTTTGACCTGCTGCTCGAGCTCCCGAACCCGGCTGGCCGGCACCACGTCCTCGCCCGCGGCAACCGCCGTCGTCCCCCCGCGCTCGACTAAGTGCATCCAGTTGCGCAAGACGGCCGGCGCAACCTCCAGCTCCCGGGACAACTCCGCAAGGGTCTTCTCACCCGAGACAACTTGGCTAACCGCCTGGCGCTTGAACTCGACCGAAAAGATGCGACGACCGTCCGCCTTCCGCCCGATCACTTCCATTGCCGATCACCTTTCTGAGCCCCATTCT
>JBBQKV010000116.1:0-7734 GCA_038327245.1 Acidobacteriota bacterium | reverse complement strand
GCGGCCGGCGCGGCGAGAAAGAACGTGCGGATGCCCACGCCGGACTCGGGCGTCGCGAACCTGGCCTCCTGGGGGGCTGCGCAGCAGAAGGCGGCGCGCGGATTCCACGTCTTTCACGACTTCCAATTTCGCGACCGCCTTCCGGAGAGCGGTATCACGTTCGTTCAGCATCCGACGGACGATTCCGGAAAGTTCTACAAGCCGAACCACTACGACCACGGAAACGGGCTCGCGGCCGCCGACGTGGATGGAGACGGCCTCGTCGACCTGTACTTCGTGGACCAGGTCGGCGGCAACCAGCTGTGGAGAAACCTCGGCCACGGGCGCTTCGAAAACGTCACGCAGGCGGCCGGGGTGGGCGTGCCCGGGCGCATCGGGGTCACGGCCTCGTTCGCCGACGTCGACAACGACTCGGACCCCGACCTCTTCGTGACGACGGTCCGCGGGGGCAACGCGCTTTTCGAGAACGACGGCAAGGGACACTTCACGGACGTCACGAAGCCGGCGGGGCTCGAGTACTCCGGCCACTCGTCCGGAGCGGTTTTCTTCGACTTCGACAACGACGGCCTCCTGGACCTCTTCCTCGTCAACGTCGGCCGCTATACGACCGACGAGAAGGGGCGCGGCGGCTATTACGTGGGGTTCGCCGACGCGTTTGCCGGACACCTGAAGCCCGACCGGACGGAAAGGTGCCGCCTCTACCGGAACCTGGGCCACGGCCGTTTCGCGGACGTGACCGCGGAGATCGGTCCGGCGGATACCGGCTTCAGCGGCGACGCGAGCTTCACCGACTTCGACGGCAACGGTTTCCCCGACCTCTACGTTTTGAACATGCAGGGGGACGACCACTACTTCGTCAACGAAGGCGGCAAGCGGTTCGTCGACCAGACCGCGCAGTACTTCCCGAAGACGCCGTGGGGAACGATGGGGATCAAGTTCTTCGACTTCGACAACGACGGCCGGACGGATCTGCTGCTGACCGACATGCACTCGGACATGAGCGAGGAAATCGGTCCGGATCGGGAGAAGTCCAAGTCGCGGATGCAGTGGACCGACGGCTTTCTCCAGGGCGGGGGAAACAACGTCTTCGGAAACGCCTTCTACCGGAACCTGGGGGAGGGGCGCTTCGAGGAAATCTCCGACACGATCGGCACCGAGAACTACTGGCCGTGGGGCCCGAGCGTCGGAGACGTGAACGCCGACGGCTGGGACGACGTCTTCATCGCGTCGGGAATGGGTTTTCCGTTTCGTTACGGCGTGAACTCTCTGCTCCTGAACGACTTCGGGAAGAAGTTCGTGGACGCCGCCTTCGTCGTCGGGATCGAGCCGCGCCGCGGGGGCCAGACGAACCGGGCGACCTTCGACGTCGACTGCACGACGGAGCGGGAGGGCCGCAAGGCCTGCCTGGGGCAGAAGGGCCCGATCACGGTCCTCGGGACTCTCTCCACGCGCTCGGCCGCGATCTTCGATCTCGACAACGACGGCGACCTGGACATCGTGACGAACGAGTTCAACGCGGCGCCGCAGGTTCTCGTGAGCGACCTCGCGCAGAAGAAACGCGTTCATTTTCTCCAGGTCCTTCTGTCCGGCGGGGCGTCTAACCGCGCCGGGCTCGGGGCGACGGTGCGGGTCCGGGCAGGCTCGGCGACCTGGTCGAAATACAACGACGGCAAGTCGGGATACCTCTCCCAGAGCGACCTGCCGCTGTACTTCGGCCTGGGCGGCGCGGAAAAGGCGGATCGCGTCGAGGTCCTCTGGCCCTCCGGCCGCAAGACCGTGGTCGAGAAGGACATTCCGGTCAACGGGACTCTTCGCGCCGTGGAGCCGCGTTAGCAGATTGTTGCTTCCTCTGTATCTTCTCCTGGTCACGCTTCCGGTCCGGCCCGGCGCGCCGCAGGATGCGTCCGAGCTCCACCGGCTCGCCGCGACCTACGCGGCAGTCGACGATCCCCGCGCGAGCGAGACTTACGAGAAGGCGATCGCCGCGGCGCCGGGCGACTTTCCCCTGCGGGTCGAGTTCGTCGAGTTCCTCTGGCACTCCGGCGAGCGGGACCGCGGCAATGAGCAGATGGATCGCGTGATCCTCCTCGCTCCCGAGAACCCGAAGCTGCGCGCGCACTACGGTGTGAACCTCGCGGAGCAGGGAAAGTACGTCGCCGCCGTGAAGCAGCTGGAGGCCGCGCGGCGCGGCGGATTCGACGGCCCGAACGTTCTCTTCTACCTGGGCAGCGCGCTGTGGGAGACGGGGCGGCTCGACGAGGCCGCGGCCCGGCTGCGCGAAGCGATCGTCAAAGCGCCGGACATGGTCTCCGCGCGCCACCGGCTGGGGAGGCTGCTCATTTTCCAGGGCAAGGCAGCAGAGGCGGTTCCCGAGCTGTCGCGCGCGTCGGAGCTCGAGCCCGGCTCCGCCGAGGTGCTGCTCGACCTCGGCCGTGCTCTCGAGGCGTCCGGGAATCCGGCGAAGGCGGAAGTCGCCTACCGCCACGCTCTGGAGATCCAGCCGGACGTCCCGCTCGCGCACTACCTGTTGGGGACCCTGCTCGCCCGCCGCGGCAAACGGGACGAGGCCGCCCTGCACATCGCGCGATACCAGACGGCGTTCGATGGTGAGCAGGAGAACCGGTTCCGCTCCGGGTCGCGCGCCGCGGAGGTGAACCTGGGCTGGACCCTTCTCAAGGAGAAACGATTCGAAGACGCCCTCGCCCAGTTCGAACGCCGCCCCGACGACGTGGAATCCCTGCGCGGCGCGGCGGAGGCGCTGTCGAGCCTCGGGCGCCACGCCGATGCCGTACGGGCGCTGGAGCGCGCGCTGCTTCTCGACCCGGACAATCGTCCGCTGCGCTACGCGCTCGATCGGGAACGCGAAAGGAACGCCCGGAAGTGAAGACGCTCCTCGCGGTCATCCTCCTGCTCGTTCCTGCCGCGCCGAAGGCGCCGACCGCGCCGTGCCCGGTCACCTTCACCGACGTGGCCCCTTCCGTCGGTCTTCGCTTCCTGCACGTCCGCGGGGCGACGCCGGCCCACCAGCTCCCCGAGACGATGGGATCCGGGATCGCGTGGCTCGACTTCGACAAGGACGGGTGGATGGACCTCTACGTGGTCCAGTCCGGAACGTTCGCGCCGGTTCGGGACACGGGACACGGGACACGGGACACGAAAGCGCAAGATCGCCTCTTCCGGAACAACGGAAACGGCTCGTTCACCGACGTGACCGAGAAGGCGAAACTCCGCGACGACGGGTACGGCATGGGCGCGGTCGCGGCCGACTACGACAACGACGGCCTCGTGGACGTCTTCGTGACGAACTTCGGCGGGAACATCCTCTACCGCAACAACGGGGACGGGACTTTCTCCGACGTCACGGCGAAGGCCGGCGTCGCGGGTTCGGGCTGGTCGACGAGCGCGGCCTTCGCCGACTTCGACGGAGACGGATTCCTCGACCTGTTCGTCGTTCGCTACCTCGACTACTCCGTCGAGAAGAACTACTTCTGCGGGGACCGGGCGTCGGGGCGGCGCGACTACTGCCACCCGACTCTCTATCCCGCGATATCCAACCTCCTGTACCGGAACAACGGGAACGGCACCTTCACCGACATCAGCGAGAAATCCGGGATCTCCACGGCGCGGGGGAAGGGCCTGGGCGTCGTGGTCGCCGACGTCGACCGGGACGGGAAACCCGATATCTACGTGGCGAACGACACCACGATGAATTTTCTCTTCCACAACCTGGGAGATGGCCGGTTCGAGGACGTCTCGCTCCTCTCGGGCGCCGGCGTCAACTCCGCGGGACGCGCCTTCGGCGGGATGGGCGTCAACGCCGGCGATCTCGACGGCGACGGCCAGCCCGACCTCGTCGTCGCGAACTTCGAGGCGGAGCCGAACAGCTTCTACCGAAACGTCGGCGAGGGGATCTTCGAAGACGGGGCCGCGAAATCCGGGTTCGGGGCCCCCGCGTTCAACTTCTCCGGCTTCGGTCTGAACCTGCTCGACGCCGCGAATGCCGGCTGGCTCGACGCCTACATCGCGAACGGGCACGTGCTGGAGGTTCCGAAGATGCAGGGCGTGACGTACGCGGAGCGCCCCTTCCTGATGTGGAACGACGGCAAGGGGCATTTCGTCGAGCGGGGATGCGGCGAGCCCTTCCGGAAGGCCATCGTTGGCCGGGGCTCCGCGGTCGCCGACTACGACAACGACGGCGACCTCGACATCGCCGTTTCCAGCTCCGGCGGCGCGCTCCAGCTCCTGCGC
Organism: Acidobacteriota bacterium; assembly: GCA_038327245.1. Taxonomy (GTDB): domain Bacteria; phylum Acidobacteriota; class Thermoanaerobaculia; order UBA5066; family Gp7-AA6; genus Gp7-AA6. Next base: position 3,486 of record JBBQKV010000116.1, on the reverse strand, counting down.
AACGACGGAAAGCACGGCAACTGGGTCGGCTTCTCGCTCGTCGGGAGTCGGTCGAACCGGCAGGGGATCGGCGCGCGGCTGACCCTCGAGACCGATCGCGGGAAGCAGACGCGCGAGCTCCGCGCGGGCGAGAGCTATCTCTCGTCCTCGGATCCGCGCGTCCACTTCGGGCTGGGAGCCTCGACCTCAATTCGCAGCCTCGAGGTGCGCTGGCCTTCCGGCGTCGTGCAGAAAGTCGAGGCGGTCCAGCCCGGCCGCTACCAGCAGATCGTCGAGCCGTCCGCGGCGCGATGAAACCCGCCCGCCTCCCCTGGGCGGCATTGCTGCTCGTCGCCGCGTCCTGTTCGCGCCCGGCGACCGTCTTCCGGAGCGCGCCCGTCGTCCTGATCTGCGTGGACACGCTGCGCGCGGACCGCCTGCCGGTCTACGGCTATCGCAAAGTCGCCACGCCTGCGCTCGATCTCCTCGCCCGCGATTCGATCGTTTTCGACGACGCGATCTCTCACGTCCCGCTGACTCTTCCCTCGCACGTCTCCCTCTTCACGGGCCTTCTGCCCTTTCAGCACGGCGTGCGCGACAACCTGGGGTTCCGTCTCGCGCCGGCGCACCCGACTCTCGCGACCCTCCTCCATCCGAGCGGTTACGCCGCCGGCGCGGCGGTCTCCGCGATCGTCCTCGACCACGGCTCCGGCGTCTCGCAGGGATTCGACTACTGGGACGATCGCATCGAGGCGCATGACGTCGCGCAGGCGATCGGGCAGGTGCAGAGACCGGGCGGGGAGACCGCGCGGCTGCTGGAGACGTGGATCGCCGGCCGGCCGGAGGGGGGGAAGTTCCTCGCCTTTCTCCACCTCTACGAGCCGCACTCGCCCTACGACCCGCCGGAACCCTTTCGCTCGCGTTACCGGGAGAACCCCTACGACGGCGAGGTCGCTTCGGCGGACGCGATCGTGGGCGGCTTCCTCGACTTCCTGAAACAGAAGAATCTCTACGACCGATCGCTCGTCATCTTTCTCTCGGACCACGGCGAAGGCCTCGGCGACCACGGCGAGGACGAGCACGGAATCCTTCTCTACCGCGAGGAGGTCCGGGTTCCGCTCTTCGTGAAGCTGCCCGGAGCCAGACCGCCGGGGAGGCGGGTGACGCAGCCGGCGCAGCTCGCGGACGTGTTGCCGACCGTGCTCACTGTGCTGGGGGAGAAAACGCCGGCCGGTCTGCCGGGCCGATCCCTCCTCGACCCGGTCGATCCGGCGGGCGCGACGGGCGCGTCCCGGCGCATCTACAGCGAGACGCTCTATCCCCGCTACCACTTCGGATGGAGCGACCTCGCGTCGCTGACCGACGACCGCTACCAGTACATCCACGCGCCGCGGGCCGAGCTCTACGACTGGCGCTCAGACCCCGGCGAAAAGAAAGACCTCGCGGCCGGTCTGCCGCCCGCGTTTCGCTCGATGCGGGCGGAGCTCGTCGGAATCGACCGGCCCCTCCAGGCGCCCGGCGCCTCCGATCCCGAAACCGTCAAGAAGCTCGCCTCGCTCGGTTACATCGGCGCGGCCGCACCCGTTCCCGACGGCAAGGACCTGCCCGACCCGAAGGACCGGCTCGGGACGATCGACCAGTTGAAGGACGCAACCCGGCTCGTTTCCCAGTTCCGCGACGGCGAAGCGATCGCTCTGCTCTCGAAGCTCTCGCAGGAGAACCCGCGAATGCTGGACGTGTGGGAGTCGCTCGCCCGCGTCCTGCGCCGGTCGGGGCGTACCCGCGACGCGCTGGAGGCGCTGGAGCGCGCCGACCGCCTCGCCCCCGGAACTCCGCAGGTCATCCTCGGGCTCGCGGGCCTCCACCGCGAGGCCGGCGACTTCGACACGGCGCGGAAGCTCGCGGTCGCCGCCGGAGAGGCGGGAGCGCCCGGTTTCCGCGAAGAGCTCGCCTCCATCGCACTCGCCGGGGGCGATCTCGTCGCCGCGAAGCGGGAGGCCGAGGCGGTCCTCGCCGGGAACGTCGACGCCCGCGCGCCCCGCCTCGTCCTGGCTCGCGTCGCGCTGGCGGGCGGCGACGTGGCGGGGGCGTTCGCGCAGGTCGACGGCGCGATCCGGCTCGACCGCCAGTCGAACCGGACGCCGGGTGTCGGATTTCGCGCGATGCGCGGGGACCTGCTCGCTCGGCTCGGTCGCGAGAGGGAAGCGGAGCAGGACTTCCGCGGCGAGGTCGCGACCTATCCCGAAAACCTGGACGCGTGGGCGCGCCTCGCGCTCCTCTCCGCGAGCCAGGGACGCCCCGAAGGCCCGGCCGCGATTCTTTCCGACATGACGTCCCGCGTGCCCACGCCGAAGAGCTACGACATGGCGGTCCACGTCTGCACGATCCTCCGCGACCCCGCGTGCGGGCGTGAGTGGACGCGGCGGAGGCAGGAGAGGTTCCCAACCGCCCGGTAATCGGGCGCGGATCCATTTTTCGAGACTTCGATTCAAGAGCCCGTTTTTCCGGGCTCGATTCGGGCGCCTTTTCGAGCCGCCGCCGCCCCTCGAAATCGGCGTGTCCTCCCTCTTCTCAGTCCGTTCGACATCCGAAACATCCGGGTGGTCCTATCCAAGTGATTGATGGCTCTCGACTTGCTCTATGGGACGTCGAGGATCGTGTGACTTACCAGTCAAATCGAACGCATTTTCCCAGCACGAAAGGAGGCTTCATGCCGAATCGGTTTCTATCGGCTCGATGGGCCATCGCGCTCCTGGCGATTGCCCTTGCCGTCCCGGCCTTTGGCCAGTACGGCTCGAGCACGGGCGGAATCCAGGGGCGCGTCACGGATGAGCAGGGGGGAGTACTTCCCGGCGTCCAGGTGACGATCAAGGGACCCGGGGCGCCGGTGACCGTGTATACGGACGCTCGCGGCGAGTTCCGGGCGGCCAACCTGGATGCGGGCACGTACACGCTGACGTTGTCCCTCTCCGGGTTCCAGAACGTCTCTCGGGAGAACGTCGCGGTCAACATCGGACGCAACACGGAGTTGACGGTCCCGATGGGCCTGACGCGGGTCGAGGCTTCGGTAACGGTCTCGAGCGAGGCGCCGCTGCTGGAGACCAAGCGAGTCATGACGTCCGCGATCGTCTCGCAGCAGGAGCTGAAGTCGATTCCGTCGGCTCGGGATCCCTGGGTGGTGCTGCAGAGCGCGCCGGGTGTCTCGATCGACCGGATCAACGTGGCCGGCAGCGAGAGCGGTCAGCAGTCGAACTTCTCGGCGCACGGCTCGGCCGCGGGAACGTTCACGGTTGACGGCGTGAACCTGACGGACATGTCGGCCCTGGGATCCTCCGCGGCGTATTACGACTTCGACATGTTCCAGGAGATGCAGGTCATCACGGGCGGCGGCGACGCGTCGATCTCGGGCGCGGGCGCACATCTCAACATGGTGACCAAGCGCGGCACCAACGACCTTCACGGCAGCGCCCGGGTCTTCGGTGTCGACGATCGGTTCGAGTCGAAGAA
>JBBQKV010000115.1:0-7739 GCA_038327245.1 Acidobacteriota bacterium | reverse complement strand
GCTTCGGCCGGGTGGTGCTCCATCATCTTGCGGACGAAGCTCGCCGGCAGCGCCCCGGTGATGCTCACGCCCTCGTCGTCGCTCTCGATGTCGAACTTCCGCAGGATCGGGACGAGCTCCGGCGACTTCTCGTGGACGGCCAGGCGCCACATCGCAACGACGCCCTTCAACGCGTCTTCCAGGAGCCCGCGCGTCTCCGCGTCCGGTGAGAGCCCGGTCGCCGACAGCTCCACGGAGTCCCCGCGGGTCGTGGCGTGGAAGACGAAAAGGGTGACCGACTTCATCGCTCCAACCAGGGAGTCGGCGGGGTCTCCCGCGCGGCTGTCCCGCGACCGGCCCGCCGCGAACGGGATGCGGGTCGCGTCCACGATCGCCCACGCCGATGCGTCGGACGGCACGCGGTGCACCTGGCGCCCGAGCCCCTCGCCGCGGAGGAATCCGGAGCCGCCGGCCGCCTGATCCGCGAGCGCCCGGGTCACCGCCGCGGGGTTGCCGGCAACGACGAGCCCGCGGGAGACGATCGCGATCGCCGCCGGACTCCCCTCTCCGTGCCGGTTCCCGAGGAGGATGTAGCTTCCGTTCGGGGTCTCCTTCCGGACTCCGCCGTGGGCGATCATCGCCGCCTCGAGCCGCGCCGGATCGAACCGTCCTTCGAACATCACGAGGCCTTCGGCGTCCCGCCGGTTCGGCGACACGAGGCCCGCCACGACGACCAGGTCGACATCCTGCTTCGGCCGCAGCCCGGTCTCCCGGAGGAATCGCGCGGCATCGCCGTCGGCCGCGAGATCGTCGGTTTCTGCGAAGAGTTTCGCGGAGAGCGGGCTCGAACGCAGCGCATCGAGCCGGATGACGCCGACCGACGCCGCATCGGCCGGGACCAGCGCCAGCGCCTCTTCGTGGCCGGCGGCGAGAACCGGAGCGCCGGCAAGCAGGAGGGCCGCCGCGAGGGAAACAAGACCGATGCGCCGAGCTCTCATGTCAGAAGTCCTTTCTCGAAAAGCGCCAGGCCGCGAGGCCGAGCGTCACCAGTCCGAAGACAGCCGTGGAGCCGAAAACCGCGAACGTATCGATCTGGCCGAGCCTCTGAAACGTCGCACCGCCCGAAACGAGCGCAACCGTCGCGCGGAGAAGCTCCGCGGTCTTGGGAAAAATCCAGTAGAGCGCGTGGATGGTCTTCGCGCTCCACTCCGAGGAGAGCGCCGCCGAAATCTTCTCGTGTCCCGACAGCACCGCCGCGAAGAGGAAGATGCCGTAAGTCACCATCAGCGATACCGCGGTCGACGAGGTCAGGACGCCGATGAGGAACGCGAAGGCGAGCAGCGCCGCGACCCCGAACAGGATCACGAGCCCTCCCAGGAAGAACCGAGGATGGGCGACCCCCGTCTTCCAGAGAACGATCAGCCAGATCGAGCCGAAGAGATAGAGCAGGTTGGCGGCCGCGAGCAGCAGGCCGCCGCAGTAGCGCGAGAGGAGGAGCTTCGTCCGGCCCACCGGCCGCGAGAGATAGAGGTCGATCGTCCCCTTCTCCTGGAGCCGGGGCACCAGGTGCGCCGTCGCAAAGAGCGCCAGGAACGTCCCGAGCATGTAGAGGAAACCGGCAAAGCCGGACTCGAAGCCGAGGACGAGCTTGTTCAGGTCGAGCTTCTCGCCACCCGTGTCTACGGCCTTGCCGAAGAGTTTCGCTCCGGCCAGGGCACCGTCCACGATGTCGAGGTTGACCGCGAGCGCGAACGTCAGGATGAAGAGAGAGGACAGCGCGAAGTAGGCGAGCAGAGTCCAGCGAGCCGACGCCTCGCGGAAGACTTCCTCGACGCTGGCGAGCCAGGCCTTCACTGGAGTCTCTCCTCCTCTTCCTTCGCCTCGCCGGTGCGGACCAGGTCCACGAAGACGTCCTCGAGGGTCGAACGCACCGGGGAGAGCTCCGAGAGGACCCCTCCCCGCGCGCGCGCCGTATCGACGAGCGCGTTCAGGTGCCCGAGGTCGCGCGTCGTCAGCACCAGGTGGCCGTTGACCCGCTCGACGCCGGCGCCGCTCGCCCGGAAGGCCGCGAGCAGCGGCTCGTCCACGGGCGAGACCGCCATGCGGTAGCGCGAGTCCTGCGCGGTCAGGTCGGCGATACGTCCCTGCGCCGCGACCTTTCCCCGCCGCAGGACCGCGACCCGGTCGCAGGTGAGCTCGATCTCCGAAAGCAGGTGCGAGTTCAGCAGGATTGCGCGCCCGCGGGACGCCTCCTCGCGGAGGAGGTCGCGGATCTCGCGACGGCCCACGGGGTCCACGCCGTCGGTCGGCTCGTCTAAGAGCAGCACCTCCGGGTCGTGGACGAGCGCGGCCGCGAGGCCCAGGCGCTGCGTCATCCCCTTCGAGAACTTTTTCACCTTGACGTCGGTCCAGTCGGAGAGCTGCACCCTGTCGAGGAGCTCGGGGATCCGCGTTTTCAGCGCCGCGCTCTCCATCCCCGACATGCGGCCGAAGATCGACAGGGTCTGCCGGGCGGTCAGGTATCCCGGAAAGCGGTGTCCCTCCGGGAGGTAACCCACGCGCTGCCGGCTTTTCGGGTCCTCGACCGGGATCCCGAAGAGCTGCGCCGAGCCCTCGGTAGGACGGGTCAGGCCCAGGAGGATCTTGACCGTCGTGGTCTTTCCCGCGCCGTTCGGCCCCAGGAGGCCGAAGACCTCTCCGGCACCGACCGAGAGGTCGATTCCGTCCAGGGCGCGGACCTGCCGCCCGAACCGGGAGCTGTAAACCTTACGGAGTCCCTCCGCCGCGATGACCGGGGTCACAGTCTGATTAAACGCAGCCGCGCGCGGGAAGTTCAACCCCCAATCGGCGGCGGACAGCGGTTGCTGGCGCGCCCCTTGCGGGTAGCGGCCTCGTGAAAATACCCCGCATCGGTCGGGCAGGCTGGTTCGCGATCGTGGTCCTCGTCCTCCTGCTCGTTTTCGTGCTGGCCGTCCTGATCGTCCCGAACCGCCTCCTGCGGTCGGACTTCCTTCGCTCCAGCCTGAACAAGTCGCCCGAGAGCGGGCTGCTCGACTACGAATCGGCCTCGTCGCGGTCCCCCGGCACCATTCACGTGAAGAACCTGCGCTTTCGCGACCGCGATCCGAAAGCCGAGTGGTCGATTGAACTGGCGGAGGCGGATCTGACGTACTCGCTCGTCGACCTCCTGCGCCGGCGATTTCACGTCACCCGGGCGACGGGGCACGGGCTCTCCTTCCACGCGCGAAACCGGTTGACCCCCGCCGAGGCCAAAGGGCCGCGCGCCCGCCTGCTGCCGCCCATCGCCGGGTTCCCCGATCCGCCCCTCCTCTCACCGGCCCCGCCGAAGTCACCGCCGACCGGAAAGGAATGGACCGTCCTGGTCGAGAACCTGAGCGTCGATTCGGTCCGCGAGGTCTGGATCGACGACTCTCGGTTCACCGGGAACGGGCGCCTGACGGGAGGGTTCTTTCTTCACCCGCACCAGCAGGCCGAGATCTACCCGACCGAGCTCTCCTCGGAGACCGGGGAGCTCCGTTCCGGAAAGCAGGTCCTGGCGGAGGACATCCGGGCGAAGCTCGCGGCGCGACTGCCGGCGTGGGACCCGCGCCGCATTTCGGGCCACCAGGTGCTGCGGCTCGTCATCGCGAAGGCGGAGGCGAACCTGCAACTCCCGACCGCCGAGCTCGTCAACCGCCTGATCGGCGAGCCGGCGGGCACGAAGCTCGAGAAGGGGCGCGGCCGGATGAACGTGAAAGCGTCGGTCGAGCGCGGGGTCGCGACCGGCGTCATCGACTTCGACTCGCGCGACCTCGCGCTCCGCATCCTCGACGTGGCCATGCGCGGCCGGTTCGACGCCCGCATGGCTCTCTCCGGCGTTCACCTCGAGACGATGAGCGGGGGACGCCTGGACGGCGGCCGCCTGAATCTGACCGACGCCGTCCTTTTCGACCCGGACGGCACGTCCCATCCGTGGTGGGGGCGGATCGACTTCGCGCGCGGCGCATTCCGGCCGAATACCGAAGCCCTGTTCACGACGACCGCCACGGCGCGCTCCCGCGACTCCCGGCCGCTGCTCCGGATCGTGGGCGTCAAAATTCCGAAGTGGGCGCAGAAACTTCTGAACCTGGACGAGGTGCTCAACGCGCGGGGCTCGGTCCGGATCGGCCACGGACTCGTCGAGATCCGCCGGATGACCGCGCGCACCGGCAAGCTCCGGATCGCCGGCGACTACCGCGCGAAGGGATCGTCGAAGTCCGGAACGTTCCTGATCGACAGTGGTCTCCTGTCGGTGGGAGTCGGCATCGACGGGCCGAAGACGGAGCTCGACGTCCTCGGACCGAGAAAATGGTTCCGGCAGCGCGCCGGCTGGGAGCCCGCGAAAGACTGATGGGGGTGTAGATTCCGGGAGTGACCACGGTCGTCGGGCTCCTCGGATTCGGCCGGATCGGCCGGAACCTCTTCCGCATCCTTTATGGCCGGGAGGACGTCCGCATCGCGGCGATCAGCGACTGGAACGACCCGGAGCCTCTCGAGTACCTGCTGCGCTTCGACACGCTGCTCGGCCGTTTTCCCGAGGAGGTCTCGATCCGGGAGGGGAATCTCTACGTCGTGGGACGGCAGATCCGGATGATCACCGGGAAGCAGCAGGGGCAGGTCCCGTGGGGCGAGCTCGGCGTCGACACGGTGCTCGAGGCGACGTCGCGCGGCCGGACGCGCGCCGAGCTCGAAGCGCACCTGCAGGCGGGCGCGAAGCGGGTCATCGCCTGCTCGCCGCCGCTCGAACCGCCCGACATCACCGCGGTGATCGGCGTGAACGACGAGAAGCTCGAGAGCCGCCACCGGATCGTCTCGAACGCCTCCTCGACCGTGCACTGCCTGGCGCCGATCGCCAAGATCCTGCACGAGGCGTTCGGAATCGAGCGGGCGCTCTACACGACCGTTCACTCGTACACGAATCAGCACCGGCTCGCGGACGTGCCCGCCGAAGACATGCGGCAGGGCCGGGCGGCCGCGGAGAACATCATTCCGCAGCTGTCGCGCTCTCCCGGCATGGTGATGGAGGTCGTGCCGGAGCTGAAGGGCCGCGTCACCGGCTCCGCCGTCGCGGTGCCCGTGCGCAACGGCTCGGCCGTGGACCTCGTGTGCTGGCACACCCGCAAGGTCACGCCCGTCGCGATCAACGAGGTCGTGCGGACGGCCGCCTCGACGGCCCGGTGGAAGCGCGTGATCGCCTACGAGCACGAGCCGATCGTGTCGAGCGACGTTGCGCGATCTTCCTGGTCGAGCACGTTCGACTCGCTGGCCACGATGGTCCTCGGAGAGAAGGTCTCCAAGACCATCTCCTGGTACGACTCGGGGTACGGCTACGCGCACCGCGCGGTCGATCTCCTCGAGAGGTTTGCCCGGCTCGATCGGGCGGCGGAGGCGTCTCCGTGACGGTCCGGGTCGGGATCAACGGGTTCGGGCGGATCGGACGCTCCGTGTTCCGCATTCTCGCCGGTCGCCCCGACATGGAGGTCGTGGCGGTCAACGACCTTTTCGACAACGCGCACCTCGCGTACCTGCTGAAGTACGACACGGTTATGCGGGTGTTCGAGCACGACGTGACCTCGGATGCCGAGGCGATGTGGGTGGACGGCCGCAAGATCCTCATGACCGCCGAAAGAGATCCCGCGCAGATCCCGTGGGGAAAGCTCGAGGTCGAGGTCGTCGTGGAGTCGACGGGAGTGATCCTCACGCGCGAGAAGCTCGCGAAGCACCTCGCGGCCGGCGCGAAACGCGTCATCCTGACCGTGCCCCCGAACGACGAGATCGACGGGATGATCGTCATGGGAGTCAACGACGCGACCCTGATGCCGGAGCACCGGATCGTCTCGAACGCCTCCTGCACGACGAACTGCCTCGCGCCGCTCGCCATGGTCCTCGACGACGAGTTCGGGATCGAGGAGGGGTTCATGACGACCGTCCACGCCTACACGAACGACCAGCGCCTGGCGGACGTCCCGCACAAGGACCTCCGCCGGAGCCGCGCGGCCGCCGAGAACATCATCCCCACGACCACCGGCGCGGCCCGCGCCGTGGGCAAGGTGCTGCCGAAGCTCGCGGGCAAGCTCGACGGAATGGCGATGCGAGTGCCGGTCCCGGACGGTTCGGTAGTGGATCTCTCCTGCCGCCTGCGGAAGAAGCCGGACGGCCAGGAGGTCAACGCCGTCATCCGGCGCGCGGCCGACGGGCCGCTGCGCGGGATCCTGGAATACAGCGAGGTCGCGCTGGTGTCGAGCGACGTGATCGGCAACCCCCACTCCTCGATCTTCGACGCGCTCTCGACGCGCGCCGACGGCGACGGCTACGTGAGGGTGCTCTCGTGGTATGACAACGAGTGGGGATATTCGAATCGGGTGGTCGACCTGATCGGCCGGCTGGCCGCCCTCGGAGATTGACGGGAGGTCGAAGAATGGATCATTCGAACGGTTTTCTGAAGCTCGTCCAGGACGCGAAAAAGAGGGTCCGCGAGACGACGCCGGAGGACGTGCGACGCCGGCAGGAAACCGGGGAACGTTTCCATCTCGTGGACGTCCGCGAGGACAACGAGTGGGAGCGGGGCCGCGCGCTCGGCGCGATTCACATGGGAAAGGGCATCATCGAGCGGGACATCGAGCGCGCGATTCCGGACCGCGGCGAGGAGATCATCCTCTACTGCGGCGGCGGTTTTCGCTCCGCGCTCGCCGCCGACATCCTCGCGAAAATGGGTTACACCAACGTCGTCTCGATGGACGGCGGGTGGAAGCGCTGGCGCGAGCTCGGATTCCCGGTGGAGAGCGGAAGCTAGCAGCCCGGGAGATGCGGACCTCCAGCCGCCTCGGATTTCTGGCCACTCTCCTCGCCGTCGCTGCCGTCCGCTGCGCCTCGACCGCCGCGCCGGCCACCGATAGTCTCCGGGCGATGAACGATGTCGCGGAGCGATACGTCAAGCTCGTGCTCGCCGTGGGGTCTCACGACAAGGACTACGTGGACGCGTTCTACGGACCGCCCGCGTGGAAGAGCGAGGCCGAGGCGGCAAAGCGGCCGCTGCCCGAGATCGCGTCGGAGGCTTCCGGCCTGATCGCCCGGCTCGAGGCGCTTCCAGAGCCCGCCGACGGGATGCTCCGTCTCCGCCGGACCTACCTCACGCGGCAGCTCCAGTCCCTTTCGGCGCGCGTCGCGATGCTCGGCGGAAAGCACTTCACGTTCGATGAGGAGTCGCGCGCGCTCTACGACGCGGTCGCTCCCGTGAACACCGAGGAGCACTTCCGCGAAGTCCGGGACGAGCTCGACCGACTCCTTCCGGGCAAGGGCACTCCGGCGAGCCTCGTGGAGCGCTACGAGGCTTTCCGCCGGGAGTTCAACATCCCGAGGGAAAAGGTGGACGGCGTCTTTCGCGCCGCAATCGGAGAGTGCCGCGCTCGTACGACCCGGCACCTCGCGCTGCCTCGGGACGAGAGCTTCACCGTCGAGTACGTCACCGGCAAGAGCTGGAGCGGCTATAACTGGTACCAGGGCCATTACAAGAGCCTGATCCAGGTCAACACGGACCTGCCGATCACGATCGACCGGGCGATCGACCTCGCCTGCCACGAGGGATACCCCGGCCACCACGTCTACAACATGCTGCTCGAGAAGAACCTCGTCCGGGACCGGGGCTGGGTCGAGTACAGCGTCTATCCGCTCTTCTCGCCGCAGTCCCTGATCGCGGAGGGCAGCGCGAACTTCGGGATCGA
>JBBQKV010000114.1:0-7742 GCA_038327245.1 Acidobacteriota bacterium | reverse complement strand
AAGAAGAAGTAACTCGTATCCGAAAACCGCGCCGCTAGCCGGCGCGTCGAAGCTCCGATGGACGTCCGGTCCACCGGAGCTTCGTTTTTACGGGTCGACTCAGCGGCGCCTGGAAGCGCGGGCGCGCCCGCGCGCAGCCGGCCCCGAGGCGCCGCTCCGACGACGGGGATTTCCGCGAGCGGCGCGCGCGCGGGCGCTGCGGCGGCGAGATGCGGCGGTTTCGAAGCCCTTGAGAAGCTCCTCCTTGCGGTCCTCCATCTCGGCCCCCATGGCCTCCAGCTGCGATCGGGAAAGCAACTTCTCGGCTTCCGGGAAAAGGTCTCGCTCCTCCTCTTTCGCATGGTGGTCGACGTTCTCCTGGAGGACCGTGACCTTGGCGTCGAACTGCTCGTCGCGCGGTCCGATTCTCGAGATCTCCTCGAGAAGCGTCTCGACGATTTTGTGCTCCTCGAACGACTCCCGCACCATCTTCTCCGGATCGCCGCGTCTCTTGAGGAAACGCGGGTAGAAGATCTCCTCCTCTACCTTCGCGTGCAGCGTGAGCTCGCGCCGGAGCTCTTCGACGATCCGTTTCTTCGTCGCCCGGTCACGGGTCTTCTCGAAACGATCGAAGAGGTCGCGTACGCGCTTGTGGTCTTCCTCCAGAAGCTTCGTCGCCGACTTCGGTTCGGTCTCGTCTCCACCGGGGGTGAGAACGGATTTGACCTCCTCCCAGAAGCCGGTCTTCTGACCCGAACCAGTCCTTCGACCCGACGTCTTCCTCTTTGCCACGGGACCTCCTTTCGCGTGTGATTGCGTCAACTCGAACGTCCGCGGGCGAGCAAGAATCGAGCCGCGGGAAGGCTTTGGCACCTTTCTTGAGAGCTCTGCGAATCCATGACTCGAATCGACAGGCTCCGGCAAACCGGCATCCGGAGGGTCGGCTCCCCGAAGAGGGGATTCCGGTATCGAAACGCCAACGGCCGCCCCGCGGGCGCGAAGGACCTCGCGCGCATCCGTTCGCTGGTCCTGCCCCCCGCGTGGAAGGACGTTACGATTTCGGCTTCTCCCACGGCCTTCCTCCAGGCGGTGGGGCGCGACGCCGCCGGCCGCTGGCAGTACCGGTACAGCGACGCCCACGTCCGCCGGCGGGAGACCGAGAAGTTCCGGCGGATCGTCGAGTTCGCCGCGGCGCTTCCGAAGATGCGCGCGGCCGTGGCGCGGGATCTCGCGCTGCCGGGATACCCGCGCGAGAAGGTGCTCGCCTGCATCCTCCGGATCCTCTCGACGTGCTTCCTCCGGCCGGGCAGCCAGGTCTACGCGGCCGAGAACGGGAGCTTCGGCATCGCGACGCTGCGCAACCGTCACGTCCACGTCGAGCGAGACGTCGTGCGCTACGACTTTCCGGGGAAGTCGGGCAAGCGGCAGACCACCGAGATGCGGGATCGGGTGTCGGCCGCCATGATCCGGAAGCTGAAGAAGATGCCGGGCGTCGAGGTTTTCAAGTACGTCGGCTCCGACGGAAAGGTCGTCGACGTCAAGCGCCGCGACATCAACCGCTACATCCAGGACGTCATGGGGGCGGCTTTCACGGCGAAAGACTTCCGGACCTGGTACGGAACGCTGGTCTGCGCGCGCGAGCTGGCCCGGGCGGGCGCCGAACGGTCAGAGAGCAAGCCGTCGCGCCGCCGCAAGATCACGGAAGCGGTCCGGAAGACCGCCGAAAGGCTCGGCAACACTCCATCGGTCTGCCGCGCCTCGTACATCTACCCGTCCGTGATCCGGTCCTTCGAGCGCGGCCACACGATCGATCGTCACCTCGCCCCGGTCGAGAAGCTGGCCGCCGGCCGGCGCGGACTTCGGCAGGCGGAACGAGCGCTGCTCCGGCTTCTCAAGAAAAAGGCCGCCTGATCCGAAAAAAGATGACTGAAGCGATGTTCCAGCGCTGGGAGAACCTGCTCTTCGCGCACTGGTGCGTCGAGCCGACGGCCGTTGCCCCGAAAATCCCGCCTGGTCTGACGCTCGACCTCTGGCAGGGCGGCGCCTGGATAGCGGTGACGCCGTTCGAGATCAGCCGCCTCCGCCTGCGGGGACTTCCGCCGATTCCGGGAGTCTCCCGCTTCCCGGAGCTGAACGTCCGGACCTATGTCACGACCCGGGGAAAGCCGGGCGTGTGGTTCTTCAGTCTCGACGCGGGGAGTCCGCTCGCCGTCTTCTTCGCGCGGCGGCTGTATCACCTCCCGTACTTTCCGGCGCGCATGGCCTGCGTGAAGAACGGTACGGCCGTGTCGTACCGGTGCGATCGGGACGGCCCGGTCCCGGCCGGATTCCTGGCCGACTACGAGCCTGTGGGCGAACCGTTCCAGGCCGCGGCCGGATCGATCGAGGAATGGCTCACGGGGCGCTACCGGCTGTACGCGTCGAAAGGCGGCGCGCTCTATCGCGTGGAAATCGAGCACGAGCCCTGGACGCTCTCGGCAGCGAAGGCGGAGATCCATCGAAACACGATGGCGGCGGCAGCCGGGCTCGAGCTGCCGGCGGAGACGCCCCTTCTCCACTTCTCGCGGTCTCTCGACGTCCGCGTCTTCTGGCCGGAGCGCGTCGGCCGCTCCTTCTAGTGGACCGCGAGCTCCTTCTTTTTCTTTCGCTCGTAGCGCGCGGTCGCCTCCTCGACCGAGTGCGACTGCGTCAGCTCGGCGTCCTTCCTGGACATCGTGACGAGCTTGCGGTAGTGGCGGTGCAGCGTGTCGAGCTCCGCCTCCGACAATGACTCCACGTCGATCAGCCGGTTCGACGCCCCGGGCATCGCGGCCACGAGCTCGTTCAGCTTGAGCTCGATCGCGCGCGTGTCCTTGTTCTGCGCGTGCTGGATGAGGAACACCATCAGGAAGGTGACGACCGTCGTCCCGGTGTTGATGACGAGCTGCCACGTGTCGGAAAACCGGAAGACCGGGCCGGTGGCAAGCCACACGAGAACGATCGCGACCGCAATTGCGAAAGCGCCGGGGCGGCCCGTCCACTGCGTGGCCCGGCGCGCGAACTTCTCCCAGGATCGACTCACTTTTCGGTTCATTGGAAGCTCCATTCCATCCCGACGCGCGCGGTGAACCCGGCGGCCGGAAAGTAGTAAGGGACCGCATTGCCCTGGAGATCCGGGAGCGCGAGACCCACCTCCTCCCACCTTCGATCGGTCACGTTCAGAAGGTCGAGACGCGCCTTCCACCGGGCGAATTCCCGAACCACTCGGACGTCGAAGACAGCAGCGTCGTCCAGCGGAATCCGGTTCCCGTCGTCGAGGTAGCGGCCGGCGAGGATCGTGGCGAGCGCCTCCACGTGAAGGCGTCCGGGCAGCGCTGCCCCAACGCCCGGGCGGACCAGGTGCCGCGGAACGTTCTTCAGCTGCCGGCCCCGGTTCTCGCCCGCGAGGGGTTCGGTCCGGGTCCACGAATACGAGAGCTGCGGCGAGACCGGGGATCGTTCGAAGAGCGAGGCCGAGACTTCGACGCCGCGGTGAAGGGTGCGGCCGATGTTGGCGTAGCGGAAGGTCGTGATGTCGAAGTCGATCTCGTCGGCGACGGCCGTCCGGTAGGCCACGAGCTCGACCGAGGAACGGCCGTCCCGCCGCGAGACTCCGGCCTCGACCGTCGTCGCACGCTGCGGACGGAGGAGCGCGTTGGAGATGAGGAAAGTCCCTCCGGAAAAGTCGGGAAAGGGCCTGGGGTCGAAGAGCTGGTCGAGGGTGGGCGCCTTGAAGGCCCGTGACGCCTGGACGAAGATCGAGACCGGCGGCTCGACGCCGCTGCCGACGCGGACGTTCACCCCGACGCGCGGCGACCACGCCCGATGCGACGACGCGCCCCCGGCCGCGCGCCCGAAGTCGTCCCGGATCGAGTCCCACCGCGTTCCGGCCGTGACGCGCAGCCGCGGGATCGGTTCCCACGCGCCCGAGACGAAGAGCGCCAGGCGGTTCCGTCGTCCGTACGCCCGCGCGACCTCCGCGCCGCGGTCACCTCCGTCGCCGACCGCCCGGTACGCGGTCTCGAGACGCTCGAGAGCGGCGTCGATCCCGCCGGTCGCACGAGCTCGACCGCTGCCGAGCCGAAGTCGCCGTTCGGACTCGAAGGATCCACCAACTGCGCCCGTCTCGACCGAGCGGAAGATCCGGTCGCCGACGCCCGCCGCGATGAGAAGCGTCCGGGTGAGGTTCGTGTCGCGGATCGCGGCGTAGAGGAGCGCCCGCGAGGGAAACGCTCCGGACTCCTGCCGCCACGCCGCGGAGATGCGGCCGCGGTGCGTTTGTTCGCGGTCGAACCGAAACAGGGGATCGGACCCGAAGCGGTTGCGGTCGAGCTCGTCGGCCGTGCGAGGTCCGGGCTCTTCGCGGTCGCGCGTGGAGCCCGAGACGGCGAACGTCCACCGGCTGGCCGCCGCAGGAAGCGCGAACGAGACGTCTCCTCCGGCTTCCTCCGCGCCGCCGTGGTCCCGGAATCCCTGCGTCGTGGAGGCCGTCGCCGCGACGCCGAGCCGGCCCGGGCGGAGCGTAAACCGACCGTTCACGTCGGTCGCAGCGGAGCCGAAACTCCCGCCGGACAGTGACGCTTCGCCGGTCGGAGCCGAAGCGGATTCCCGCCGGGTGAAGACCTGGATCAGTCCTCCGAGCGCGGTGTCTCCGTACAGCGCCGAGGCCGGTCCCCGAAGAGCCTCGACGCGTTCGACGTCCGCGGCGCGGATGCGTTTCCAGTCGGCGAGCCCGGACTCCACGTCGCCGACCGGAACCCCGTCGACGAGTAGCTGAACGTACTCCGCCTCGCCGCCGCCGAAAAATCCCCGCGACGAAACCATCGGAACCCCGCCTGTCCCGGCGCCGAAGTGGACGTGAAAGCCGGGGAGGAAGCGAAGGATCTCGGCCAGGTTCTCCGCCGGCAGCCGCTCGATCTGTTCCCGGGTCAGGACCGAGACGGCCGCGGGCACGCTCTCGCGCGGCTCGGGCACTCGCTCCGCCGTCACGACGACGTCCTCGCGGGCGGTCGGAGCGCCCGGCTTTTGAGGCGGCGGACCCGGTGTCACCGCCAGAAGCGCGACGAGGAGACCGATCACGCTGCTCTAAGGGAGTATGCGGATGCCCGGGTCGGAAGGCCCGCCCGTCGCCAGAATGAATGCACAATCGTAGGCGATGCCGCTGGGGGGCGGATCCAGGTCGGGATGGATTCGACCCGTCTTGCAACGTCTGTGCCTGGCGTCGCACGCGATGCTGCACACGCTCGGATTCGCGTCGCACTTCTTGAAGGGGGGCCAGGACGGGTGGGGCAGGTTCTGGCCCGGTCGCAGAGTGATCTCGAGGTGGTCGATCGTAATTCCGGCCGGAAAGGGGAAGTCGAGCGTCTCCTCTTTCTCCTTCGAGATGACGATGTCCTGGGTCGTCCCCTGCCCCAGATTCTCCACGACGACAGTTCGTGAGGCACGCTCGGGCGCCGTAGAACATCGCCCGGACCCCAGGACCGTCGCGGTGAGGAAAGATCCGAGCACGGACACCTACCTGGCATGTCTGGATGTCATTCCTTCCTCCTGTCGAAGACCGTTCTGGCCGGGTTACGGGTCGATCCGGATGCCCGGGTCGGCCGACGCCGACGCCGCGTGCTGGAACACATAGCCGTAGTAGATCCCGTCGCGCGGCGGCACGACGGCCGCGCTGATCGGGCCGGACGAGCAGAGCCCGTGTCCGCACGCGATCCGGCAGACGCCTTCGGTCGTCGTGCAGCCTTCGAACGGAGCGGGCTTGCCCCCGTCCAGGGTGATCGCCACGAACTGGATCGTGGATTCCGCTGGCAGCTTCCACAGAATTTCCTGGTGCCGTTTCTTGGAGATGACGATGGGATCGCTGCTGACCCCGTCCGACGGCGAGACGAGAACCAGCCCCGCTGTCTTGTCGCAGCAGCGGACCGAGCAGCAACCCCAGTATCCCAGGGCGGCCACGGTAAGGAGAGACCCGAGAAAGAGGTTCCGGACATTCCTGGATGACATGACTTCCTCCTATCTCGACGAGGCTTCGGGGTGCTGCCGGAGGACAGTCTCGAAGTCGTCGCGGTTTCTCAGGTTCGAAAGCTCCGGCTCGTTGCGGATGATCGCGGGGTTGAAGCCCGCCCGGACCGCGCGCCCCAGGTAAGCGACCGCGTCGGCCGGCGCTCCGATCCGGTTGGTTACGACCGCCGCGTTGAACAGGATCTCGGGGCGGTCGGTTCCCGGCTGCAACGCCTGCCGGAGATGCTCCCGGGCCTCGGCCGCCTTCCCGGTCTTCGCCAGGCAGAGCGCGAGGTACGAGCGGATCTGAGCGTCGTCCGGGTTCGTGGCGAGCTCCGTACGCGCGAGCTGGATTCCCTTTGCATACGCCGCGGCGGCCTCCTTCCGCCGGTCGGGGATCAGCCGCAGCGCATCGCCCAGATTCGACCAGTTCTCGTAGTGGGTCCGGACGAGGGAGAGTGCCTTCTCAAACGCCGCCGCGGACTCGGGGTAGCGGCCCAGGTAGTACTGGACCGTGCCGATGTTGGACCAGGCGAGGTCCGTGGGGTCGAGGGCCAACGACTTCTGAAATGCGGCGAGGGCGAGGTCGAAGCGGCCGAGCGCGAATTGGCACGCCCCCAGGTTGGCGAAGGCGCGCGCGTTGTCGGGGGTGAGCTGCGTGACCTTCTGGAACGCCGTCGCCGCGTCGTCCCACCGCCCGCGGTTGAAATAGAAGCCGCCGAGCTTGCTGTATCCGCCGAAGTACCCGGGTTGGAGGCGGATTGCCCGGTTGTAAGTCTCCTCGGAGCGGACGGCGTTCTCGGCGGCGTCGTACGCGCGGGCGAGACCGAGCGTCGCATCGAAGTTGTTGGGCTGGGCGGCGAGCGCCGCGCCGTAGACGGTCACGGCCTGCGCCGCCTTTCCGGTTCGCAGGTACAGCTCACCGAGGGTCGAGCTCACCTCCGGCGATCCGGGATCGAGCTGGCGGGCGCGTTCGCCGGCGGCCGCCGCGGGCCCGAGCCACTCGGAATCTCTCGTGAGGTTGAAACGGGCGAGGTACGCGCGGGCCAGGGCGGCCTGCACGATCGCGGAGGAGGGATTTTCGCGCGCGAGCGCTTCCAGGAGGCGGACGGCTTCGTCCACGGAGGTCGGCCGGTCGTAGCGCTGGAGGTGGCCGATCGCCTGGACGTACCGTTCCTGCGCGCCGGCGCCCTCGAGCCCGGCGGGCTTGGGAGTTCGCGGCGCGCGCCGCGGGAGCTTCAGGGCCTGCGAGACGTTTTCCGCCAGGCGGTCCTGGAGGAGAAAGAGGTCGGAGGCCGTGCCGTCGAGGGTCCCGGCCGCCACGGATTGGCGATTGATCGGGTTCACGATCGCGTAGGCGATGCGGATCCGATCCCCCTGGCGCTGAAACGTGCCGTGCAGGATCAGGTTGGCTCCGAGAGTTTTCGCGAGATGGGAGAACTCGGAATCCTTGTCGGCGGCCGCGACGACCGCCGTCGGTGTGACGACCTGGAGGCCGGGCATGCCCGCGAGCCGCGCGCTCACGATTTCCATGAGCCCCTCGCCGATGACCTGTCCTCCCGGCAGAGAGCTCAGGTTGCGGAACGGGAGCACGGCGAGAGACTTCGGCGCGGTCCCCGCCGGAGAGGGGCTCTCCCTTCCGGGACGCAGGACTGCCCACGCGACCGCGAGGGCGAGGAGTGCCGGTACCGCAAACCGCAGTGCCCGGCGCCCCCGGGACGACCGGGGCGGCGCCATCGCCGCGA
>JBBQKV010000113.1:0-7989 GCA_038327245.1 Acidobacteriota bacterium | reverse complement strand
CGGAAACGCGTACTTCGTGGCCGCGCTCAGGTAGTAGCCGCCGTGCGGGTCGATGATGTCGTCGCGACGGTCGTAGAAGAGGTTCGGGCCGATCGCCGTCTGCAGGATGGGGCGGTCGAACTTGCTGAAGTCCCGCTCGATGATGGAGAGGTCCCTCGCCGCGTTGACCGGCTCGATCCGCTGATACTCCAGGCGCATCGCCACCCGCAGAAAGCGACCGAAAAGCCGCGACGACTCGAGCACCGCACCCCGCCGCACGATGTCGATCTTCTGGATCGGCTCGCGCGTGTAGAAAGCGAGGAGCGAGAGAGGCAGGTCGCGGTTGAAGAGGAACGGCTCCCGGAACGTGAAGACGACGCGCCCCCGCTTCGAGATCGGAGCGTACTGGACCTCGACGGACGCCGAACGCATCGTCCCGAAGAGGTTGTTGTAGGACACTCCGACGATTCCGAACGGATCGCTGCGGTTCTCGAGGGCGTCCGGCGCGTACTGGTATCCGAGACCGTAGAGGAGCGAGAGCGGCCGCCCTTCCTGGACCTCGACTTCGACCGGACGGGTCTGCGTGGCCGGGTCGGCTTCCTGGGGATGCAGCTCGACGCGCCGGAAGACCCCCGTTCGCGTCAGGTTTCGCTGGGTCGTCAGGACTTCCTGCTCCGAAAACGGATCTCCCTCGTCCCACGTCACGAGCCGCGTGATCCGGTTGGTTCCGGTGCGGGTGTTTCCGCGCACGATCGTCTTGCCGAAGAACGACCGCATCCCCTCCTCCACCTCGTACACGACGTCGGCGGAAGTTCCGTCGGTCGTCAAGGTCCAGCTGTCCTTGACGGCGGCCTCGCGCCATCCCCGATCCCGGTAGTAGTTCTGGAGGGAGAAGGAGCCCTGCCGAACCTCGTTCGGGTTGAACGGCTTTCCGGGGTCGACTGCGAGAATCTTCTCGAGCTCGTCGGGCGAGACGTGCTCGGCCCCGAGCACGTTGCGGCTCGCCACGATGGCCCGCGGCCCCTCCGAGACGTGGATGTTGACGATCAGGCGGTCCGGGCGCGACCCCTCGGTCACCCGGGGGTCGTCGACCTTCGCCTTCACCCACCCCCGGGTCTGGTAGTACCCGAGAATCGCGTCGGCATCATCCTTCAGGACCTCGTCGACGAGCCGGCCCGGCCGGAGGACCGGGAGTCCCTTCTTCTGCGTCACCATCAGCTTCGCCAGCTTTCCCGTGGAGACCGACGCGTTTCCGGAGATCGCGATCTTCTCGACCGCGAACTTCGGTCCTTCGTCGACCGTAATCGAAACGGTAAGCACGTCGGGTTGCTCGGAGAGGGCGTACTCCACCTTCGCGCGATAGCGCCCCTTGCGCTGGAAGCCCCGCCGCTTGTTCTCGGTGTACTGGAGGATCAGGTCTTCGTCGAAGATCTGGCCCTCCAGCAGGTCGAGGACCTCCCGCCGCACGCGTTTCTCCTTGATTCCGCGGGTCTGGAACACGACCTGCGGCCCTACGACGATCCGGTAGACCGGCATGACCCGCCCGTCATCGGTGGGCTGCGCCGCGATCAACTCGACGGTTCCCCGGAGGCGCCCCTTCTTGCGAAGAAACTTCGTCATTCGGTCCGCGTCGGCGCGCGCCTTCGACTCCCGGTAGCGATCGCCCTCATCGAGACGGACGCTCTTCAAGATCTCCTCGCGCGTGAAGGGCCGGGTCTCGCCGTCGAAAAGCGGCGGCGCGGTGCGGGCGGGCTTCCCGGCTTCGATGTGGTAGATGACCTCGGCGTCGAAGGTCGAGCGGCCGAAGAAGACCTCGGGGGCGACGGTCGCCGCGATGTAGCCCTCCGCGTCCAGGCGGCGTTCGAGTGCCTTCGTTCCCTCTTCGAGCTGTTCCGCCTGGAAGACCGCCCCTTCCGCGAAAGGCACGGCTCGCCGCATCTCATCGCGGGAGACCGAAACCCCGTCGTCGAACTTGAGCGGGTTCACCCGGAACGATCGGAAGAGGTGCACCGTGACAGCGACTCCGCCTTCCGACCTTTCCGCCTCGATCCGGACGTCGGAGAACCGGCGGGTCGAGAAGAGGTGGCGGATGGTCGACCCGGTCGCCTCCTCCGTCAGGGCTTGGCCCGGCCGGATGGAAATCAGGCGCTGCACCTCGTCCTCGTCGACCGGCCCGTCCGAGGTGTACGAGAGCGAGACGACCGTGGCGCCGAACAGAGGAGGCGGCTCAGCGGCCGGCTGCGCCGCTGCGATTCCGGCGACCGCCAGGAGAATTGCAGCGGCCGCCGACCGCGCCGCCGGCCGGCGACGGTTCTGCCGGCGAGCCTTCAAAACCGCTGCCGCCGGCGCACGTTGATCGAGTAGACCCCGTTCTCGTCGCGGAGAGCCTGCACCGTGATCGAGTTGGCCAGCCTCCACTCCAGCTGGACGACCGACTCCTTGTCGGAGTTCAGGGACTGCGAGTAGGTGACGAGCAGCTCCGGGGTGATCTGCTTGCCCACCGTGGATCGGATGTCCGTCAGCTGGCTGCCCGAAAATACGGGGTCGATCTGGAAACGGTCGAGGCGAAAGAGCTTCTGCGTGCCGCGCGTCAAGCCGCCGGCGACCGCGCCCGCGACGATGCCGCCCGCCGCCGAGACCAGGGATTGCGTCGTGTCTCCCGCGGCGCGCTGGCCGGGCTCCGCGCCCGTCAGGAGGAGGCCGATGACCGCGTCGTCGGAAAGCGGCGGGTCGGACGTGAACGTCGACTGGATCCGCGGCCACGTTCCCACGAGGTTCACCACGAGGTCATAGCCCTTGACCTCCGCGCGTGCGCGAAGGTCGATGATCGGCGCGATCCGGGCGGTGTTCGCGAACGTGACGGTTCCCGACTCGATTTCGTACTGCACGTCACGGAACGTGATGCGGCCCCCCTCGTCGAAGAGGATCTGGCCGAGCACGATCGGCTGAGCCACCGTTCCCCGCGCGACCAGATCGACCTCGGCCGTCAGCCGGGCCACGTTGTTCCGGACTTCCAGCGCCGCTGCCGAGACGATCCG
Source organism: Acidobacteriota bacterium (assembly GCA_038327245.1). Taxonomy (GTDB): domain Bacteria; phylum Acidobacteriota; class Thermoanaerobaculia; order UBA5066; family Gp7-AA6; genus Gp7-AA6. Next base: position 4,972 of record JBBQKV010000113.1, on the reverse strand, counting down.
GACCTCCAGTGCGGTCTGCTCCTTCCACGGCTCCCGTGCCGCGATCGACCCGCTCGGTCGGTTCCGCTCCAGGAGGTCGGAAACGGTCACGCCGAAGTCGCGCGAGTAGGTGCCTCGCAGCAGCGTGACCTCGCCGCGCACGACGTTCCCGCCGGGTACGCCGGTTGCGACCAGGTCGGCGTCCACGACGAGCCGCATGCCTTCCGGATACCGCAGCGCGACGTGGCGCGCCTGGAGAGTGAGTCGGAAGTTTTCGGGCGTCAGGCCCTTCAGGTTCATGCTGCCCGCGGCGAAGAGGTCGCCGCCCCCGACGTGGGCGCGGATCGCGTCGATCTCGACGCGCGACCCGTGGAAAGAGACGACGCCGTCGATGTCGTCCAGGATCTGCGTCAGGCCCGTCATGCGGTACTTGCCGTTCTCGATCCTCAAGGTTCCCGAGAGCGCCGGAAGGTCGACGGTCCCCGATCCGGCGACGTCCATGACGAGGCGCCCGGACAGCGTGACGCCCGGCAGCAGGAGCGAGACGAGAGAGGCGTCGATGGGACCCGCCACCGTGACGGCCAGCGCGTTCTTCCTTCCCATGTCGAGCGAGCCCTGGATCTTCAGGTCGGTACCTTCGCCTTTCGCGTGGAACTCGTCGAAGACCACCTTCTGATGCGCCAGCACGATCTTCACGTCCCCCGACGTCCGCAGGACGCCCGGCCGGTCCGGAAAGTCCAACCGCGCCTCCGTCACCGTGAACTCGCCGGAGACGAACTCTCCCGGCTTCGAGGGAAGCGTGAAAACGCCTTTCACCGCGAGCGCGCCTCCGCGGCCCGGAGCGACCTCCAGCGGAGTGAACAGCAGGAGCGCGGCGAGATCGCGCGCGTCGAGCGCGACCGAGATCCGGGAGCCCGGCTCGAAGAGGTTTCCCTGCGCCGAGAGGCTCCAGCGGTTGGGAACCGCGACCGATCCGGTCAGCTCGCCCGAGACGATCTTCGCCTCCAGCCTCGGCTCCGCGCCGTCCGGAACCCGGTGGCCGAAGAGAGTCGCCTCCGCGAGAGTCGCCGTCGCGGTCAGATCGGGACGGTCGATCTTTCCGGACCCCGCCACCTGGAAGGTCAGCTTCCCGGAGACCCGGTCGGAATAGTCTTTGAGCGCCGCGATCGCGGGGAGCGCGATGGCGTCTCCGGCGAAGCGCGCCTCGAACGTCCTGGCATCGATGTTGAGCGCGCCGCTGCCTCCGACCATCCCGCCTCCGATTTCGGCACGCACGTCGGCGAGCTCGAACCTTCCGGGCGAGAAGAGGACGCGGCCGGTCACGAGCGGAAGCTGCTGTCCCCAGATGACCGCCTGGGAGACGCTGATCGGGCCGCCTCCGGTCAGGGACTTCGGGGAACCGACGATCGGAAACGCGCCGGTGACCCGACCTTCCACCGGGTAGTTCAGGTCCAGGTAGTCGAGAAATCTCTGGATCGGGTATTCGTGCGCGGCGACCTGGAGGTCGAGCTTCGGCCGGCCCGGGGCTTCGCGGTAGCGGACAGTCCCTTCCAGCGACAGGCTCGCCTCGCCCTCGTACGCGCGGAGAGGCCGGAAGATGAACGCGCCCTCGCGGATGTCGGCGGTGCCGCGCACGCTGCCGAAGCCCACGCCGGCCCACACGGTTTCCTCCGTCGAGAACTGGACGGTCGCATCGGGGTCGCCCCACGCTCCGCCCAGGTGACCCGTCGCGTCACCGGTCCCTCCGAGCCCCAATGCCTCCGGCCTACCGCCGGTCGCGGCGACGATGTTCTGGAAGAGGCGGTCGACCTCGGCCAGATCCTTCGACGTCAGCTGGAAGTCGAAGTCGGGACCCCAGTGGCCGATGCGCAGGCCGCCCGTGAGGTTCACGGTCGTCTGCGGGAATCGCAGGGCGACGCCCTCGAAGCCGATGCGGCCGTCCACCAGCGAGAGCGGTCCACCGCCGCCGGTCGGCAGGCCGTGCCGTCCGGCGACGAGGGAAGCGGCGGGGCCGGGGCGGACCTCGAGAGTCCCGCCGCCGTTCGCGTGCTCGATGCCCCCTTCCTCCGGAAAGCGCAGCGCCATGGTCAGGTCGGCCGCGCCGGAGAGGCCGGTCCCGGGCAGCTTCAGGTCCGCGAAGAACCGCTCGAGAGAGAGGCCCCGCGCCTCGAGCGCGATCGTGAAGACGCGCGGTTTCGCGACGAGGCTGGCGATGCGGACCACACCCTGCGCTTCGCCGCCGGCGTACCGTCCCCGGTCGATGTGCGCGACGAGCTCGTCCCGGCGAGCGTCGACCGAGGCCTCCACGTTCTCGAGGAGAAATCCCTTTGCGTCGATTCGGGGAGAGGTCAGGTTCCCCGCGATCTGAAACGCCCCATCGCGGGGAATCTCCAGGCGGGCCGAAACGTGCGCGTCTCCCAGGAACCCCAGGTGCGAGTGGAAGATCCGCTCCAGCTCGGTGACCGAAACGTCCCCCGATGCCACGAAGGACGTCCGGGCAGAAGCGCCGGTCTCGATCGTGCCGGCCGCCGCCAGGCTTCCGAAAGAGCCGGCGAGGCGGAGGGTCTCGAAGACGATGCCGTGTCCCGGCTCCATGTGAAAGCGTGTGGAGAGGTTGGAGACGATCGGCTCCGCCGCGGGCAGCGACAACCTCATCCGCTGCGCGGTCAGGGCGCCGCTGTAGTGGTCCTCCCCGAGAGCCTTGAGGCTGCCCGCAAAGTCCTCGAGGACCACGTCGATCTCCGTCTTTCTTCCGTCGAGCTCGAACACTCCCTGCTGGAGCACGACCTCGCCGACGCGAACCTTCAGGCCGCCCTTGCGCGACGGGCGGTTGATACCCGGGGGGAGGTTCCACGATCCATCCGGGAACTGCACGAGCGAGATTTTCGGGTGGAGCGCGCGGATGCGCCCGAGCCGGAGCTGCTGCCCCGTGAGCGAGATGCCGCCGCCGATCGAGACCTCATCCGCCGAGAGGAAGGGCCCGCCCGGGAGCCTCGGATCGTTCCCGATCCGGACGTCCGCGAGCCGCACGGACGGGGGCAGGAATCGGAAGTCGACCCGCCGGAACGTGACGGGCCGACCGAGCGCCGCCGAGATTCTGCTCTGCGACACCCCCTGGAACAGATTCTTGAAGCGCTCCGAGTTCCAGACCGCGTAGCCCGCGAGGAGGAGAAAAATCAGGAGGACGCCGAACAGGCGCAGCGGCGAGAGGTGAAGAGCCTTATGCGGGATCTCGGTCCCGGGCGGCGAGGGCGGGGGCGGTTCCGGCGGCTTCACCTCACGTCCCCCAGTTCAATTTCTCGGCCAGATTGCGGAAGTAGTCGGATTCGGGAGGCCGCAGGAGCGTCACCGGCGAAGACCCCGGGTGGATTTCGACCGAGAACTCGGGACGGATAGCAAGTCCCTCCTGTCCGTCCAACGTCAGGTGCACCCCGCCCGACGTCTTGGGCGGGTCGAGGATCCGGAGACCGATGACGGTTTCGGCCGGCACCACGAGGGGACGCTGTGAGAGCGTGTGGGGACAGATCGGCGTGATGACGACCGCGGGAAGCTGGGGGTGCAGGATCGGTCCGCCCGCCGACAGGTTGTAGGCGGTGGAGCCGGTCGGCGTCGACACGATGACGCCGTCCGCGCGGAACTCGACGACCGGTAGCGCGTCGAGCTCGACACGAAACGTCGAGATGCGCGCGAGGGCCTCTTTGTTCAGGACGGCGTCGTTCAGCGCCTGAAAGCGGGCGCGGCTGCGTCCACCGCTGACCGTCACGGAAAGCCGGAGGCGTCGGTCCTCGCGAAATTCCCCCGCCAGAACCTCGTCCAGGCGCGAGAGGGCTTCGGTGCGCTTCAATCCGGCGAGGAAACCGAGGACCCCGACGTTGATCCCCAGGACGGGCGTCGAGGTCGGCGCGAAGCGGGCGATCGACAGGAGCGTGCCGTCGCCGCCGACCACGATGACCAGGTCGGAATCTTTCGCGAGGCGCTCCCGCGGCAGGCCTCCCGGGCGGCCGAGGGCCGCGGCGCTGTCGGTGTCGAAGAGGACCGCGAGGCCGCGCTTCCGAAGAGCGGAGTCCAGGGCCCGGGCCAGAGCGAGGGCCGGTCTCGAGGTGCACTTGCAGGCCAGCCCGACACGACGGAATCGCGCCGGCGCGGGACGCGCGGACCTTCGCGACCCCTTCATCCTGCTCAATTTACACGAAAGGCGAGCAGGAACTCCTCGTTGCCGCGCGCTCCCCGGATGGGAGACGCGATCGAGCCGGCCAGGTCGAGACCGAGACCGGTTCCAAAGTTCTCCGCCTCGCGGACGACGCGCTGCCGCACGTCGACCGAGCGCACGATTCCGCCCTTGCCGACTTCCGCGCGGCCCGCCTCGAACTGCGGCTTCACGAGGACGACGACGGCGCCGCCGCTTTCGACGAGCGGGACGACCGCCGGCAGGATGAGACGGACCGAAATGAACGAGACGTCGATCGCCGCGAGACCGACGGGCTCGGGCACGTGCTCGCGGGAGAGAGCGCGTGCATTGACCTTCTCGCAGACCACGACCCGCCCATCGTTGCGAAGCTTCGAGTCCAGCTGGCCGTGGCCGACGTCGATCGCGTAGACCTTCGCCGCGCCGCGCTGGAGAAAGCAGTCGGTGAATCCTCCCGTGGACGCGCCGACGTCCAGGCACACGCGGTTCGACGGATCCAGGCCGAAGGCGTCGAGCGCCGCCGCGAGCTTGATGCCGCCGCGCGAGACGTAGGGATGCGGCGGGCCCGCCACCGCAAGTTCTGCCGTCTCCTCGACCGGCGTGCCCGCCTTGTCCACACGCCGGCCCTCGACGGAGACGCTCCCCGCCAGGATCAGCGCCTGCGCCTTCTCCCGCGTCGGCGCGAGGCCGCGAAGGACGAGCAGCCGGTCGAGCCGGGTCCGGGCCACGCTCTGCTCTACCCGAAAGTCAGAAGGACTTTGAGAGAGCCCTCCGGATGCGCCGCACGCGCGAACGCCTCGGGAGCGC
>JBBQKV010000112.1:0-8023 GCA_038327245.1 Acidobacteriota bacterium | reverse complement strand
GGGTTCGTCAAGGACCAGGGACCCGAGAGCGCGCTCGTCGAATTCGACGCGGACTCCGGGAAGCTCGTGAAGGAGCGGCCGCTGCCGAAGGAGCCCGAGTCCGCTGCCTGCGATGACGTCGCGCTCGGGCCGGACGGCGCGGTCTACGTCAACGACGCGGAGCACACGCGGCTTTACGTCCTGAAGCCGGGAGTGGCAGAGCTCGAGGTCTTCGTGGACGATCCCGAGCTCGGCCGGCCGCAGGGTTTCGCGGTGTCCGACGACGGGAAGACGGTCTACGTGTCGAACTACCGGAGGGTGATGGCGGTGGACGCCACGTCGCGCAAGGTGCGGGCCGTGGCGGCGCCGGACGACTTTCCGCTGAACGGGATCGACGGGCTCGCGCTCTTCCGCGGCTCGCTCTACGCCGTGCAGAACGGCATCGAGCCGCACCGCGTCGTCCGGTTGACGCTGTCGCCCGACGGGTCGCGCATCCTGGCAGGGGAGCTCCTCGAGATGAACAACCCCCTCTTCGACGAGCCGACACTCGGGATCGTTGTCAACGGCGCCTTCCACTACGTCGCGGACAGCCAGGGCGACCGCTTCCGGAAGAGCCCGGCCGGAGTGCCCGCGTCGGACCAGCGCGAGGTCGTCGTGCTGAAGGTGCCGGTCCGGTAGGTCGCTCGCGACAATAAAATGAAGAGCGAATGAGCGTCGCCGAGTCGCTCCGCTTCACGTACGCGGACTACGCCCGCTTGCCGGACGACCGCCGCTACGAGGTGATCGACGGAGAGCTCTACGTGACTCCCGCGCCGACTCCGTACCATCAAATCGTTGGACGTCGGATCCAGCGATTCCTGGAGGATCACGTGGAGAAGGGTGTGCTCGGAATGGTCTTGAACGCCCCTTGCGACGTGGTCCTCTCACAGTTCGACGTTCTTCAGCCCGACGTCTTCTTCATCTCGGCTGGGCGCCTCGACACGATTGGCGAGAAGTACATCTCGGACGCCCCCGACCTCGTCGTCGAGGTTCTGTCACCCGGGACTCGGAAACGGGATCGCTTTCTGAAGGCGAAGCGGTACGCGCATTTCGGCGTGCGCGAGATGTGGATTGCGGATCCCGACAAGAAGACGGTCGAGCTATTCGTCAACGCGAAGGGAGACTTCCGCCGGGAGGCGCTGCACGCCGGAGACGACGTCCTGCGCTCGCTGCTCTTACCGGGCCTCGAAATTCCGCTCGGGAGGGTGTTCGCACCTCGATAAAACCTCTTTCCTCCGGACGGCGTTGCAGCGGCGGCGCGATCCGTCCTGGACGCTGCGCCGGCACCTCCAGAAGATCGGCGGCGCGATCGAGGTCTGATCGAGCGTCCGGGCCGCTCGTCCAAACTGACAACTTTCTCTGGCGTCAGTGTCAGGTGGAGACCTGACCCTCCTGCCCCTGACCCCTCCTGCCCCAGCGGAGGTAGAACGCGGGCATCAGCAGCAGGTTCAGCGCGGTCGACGACACGAGGCCGCCCACGATCACCACCGCCATCGGATGCTCGATCTCCTGGCCGGCCCGCGTGCCGCTCACGGCCAGCGGCAGCAGCGCGAGCCCGGTCACGAGCGCGGTCATCAGGATCGGCGTCAGGCGATCGAGCGACCCCTGCACGACGAGATCCCGGCCGAACGGCATCCCCTCCACCTCCTCGAGGTGCCGGTAGTGCGAGATCAGCATGATCGAGTTGCGCGCGGTGATCCCGAAGAGCGTGACGAACCCGACGACGGCGCCGAGCGAGAGCGTGACGCGGAAGAGCAGCGCCGCGGCGACGCCGCCGATCAGGGCGAGCGGCAGGTTGACCATCACGAGCGTCGCCAGCCGCCCGGAGCGGAAGTCGAGAATCAGGAGCAGGAAGATCCCGATCGTCGACAGGAGGCCCAGCAGCAGCAGCTCGCGCAGGCTGCGCTGCTCGTTCTCATAGTCGCCCGAGATCTGGACGGAATATCCGGCGGGCAGGGGAAGCTCGCCGAGCCGCGTTTCGAGGCGTCGGGTGAAACTGCTGACGCTGCCGTCGCTCGCGCAGGTCACGACCATCCGCCGCGAGCCGTCCTGCCGCGAGATCCGGTTCGGGAGGTCGACGACGTCGATCTTCGAGACGCTTTCGAGCGGCACGACGCCGGACGCGACGCGGATCGGAACGTCCCGAATCGCCGGCAGGTCCGCCCGGCTCGAGTCGGGAAACTTCACGACCACGGGCACCACGCGCTGGCCCTCGAAGATCTCCGCCACGGTCTTCCCTTCGATCGCGGTCGTCACGGCGTCCTGGAGGTCCCGCATCCGCGCTCCGAGCTGGGCCGCGCGCGTCCGATCGAACGAGACCACGATCTGGGGGACCCTCGTGAGCGGCTCGACGCGGACGTCGCGGGCGCCGGGGATCGAGCTCATCATCCGCGCCACGTCCACCCCCAGCTCCTGCAACCGGTCGAGGTCCGCGCCGAAGATCGACACCGCGACCGGCGCCGTTTCGCCGCCGGCGACCTCTTCGATCCGCTCCTTGAGGAACTGCGAGACGAAGAAGGAGAAGCCGGGAAACGTCGAAAGGGAGGAGCGGATCTCCTCGACCTTCGCGGCGATGTCGCGGACGTCCTCCGAGAGGCGCACGTCGATTTCGCTCGATTCCGGGCCGACGACCTCGTCGGCGAGCTCGGCCCGGCCCGCGCGCTGCGCGACGGAGACGACGCCCGGGATCTTTCGAAGGTGCTTCTCGACCTTGACCCCCGCCGCGATCGAGTCGGCGAGAGACGTCCCGGGGAGGCCGTCCATGTGGACGATGAAGTCGTGCTCGTGGAACGCCGGGATGAACTCTCCCGCGAGAAGCGCGCCTCCGGCGGCGGCAGCGAGGACGAGGACGCCGGCCGCGACCGCGAGCAGCCCCGGCCGCGCCAGGGAGCGCGGGAGCACCGCGCGGTAACGGCGCTTCAGGAACTCGACGAGCCGGCCTTCGCGCGGCTCCGACCTTTCGCGCGCGAGGAGGAGCGAGCACGCCGCGGGCGTGACGAGCAGCGCGACGCCGAGCGAAGCGAGCGTGGAGAGCACGTAGGCCTGGCCGAGCGGCGCGAAGATTTTCCCCGCGACCCCCGACAGGAAGAAGACGGGCACGAAGACGAGCGCGACGAGGAACGTCGCGTAGACGACGGCGCTCCGCACCTCGAGCGACGCTTCGAGGATGACGTCGTTCGCGGGGCGGGGTTCGGCGCGTTTGCGCTCCAGCCGCAGCCGCCGGTGAATGTTCTCGACGTCGATGATCGAGTCGTCCACGACCTCGCCGAGCGCGATCGCGAGGCCGCCGAGCGTCATCACGTTCACGGTCGCGCCGAACGCGCGGAGGACGACGAGCGCCGTCAGCAGCGACAGCGGGATCGCGATCAGGCTGATCAGGGCGGTGCGGAAGTCCCGGAGAAAGAGGATCAGCACGACGACCACGAGGCCCGCGCCGATCCAAAGCGCAACCCGCAGGTTGCCTATTGCCCGTTCGATGAACGACGCCTGGCGGAAGAGGGCCCGGTGGAGGACGAGTCCCGGCGGAAGGTGGCGCGAAATCGCGTCGAGCGCCGCCTCGAGATCCCGGGTGACGGAAAGCGTGTTCACGTCGGGCTGGCGCGAGACGACCATCACGACCGCGGGCGCCCCGTCGAGCGTCGCATCGCCGATGGGGAACTCGGGACCGACGCGCACCTGCGCGACCTGCGAGAGAAGAAGCGGAGTCGACTCGCGGAACCGGATGACGGCGGTCTCCAGGTCCTTCGGGCCGCGAGCCTGCGCGAGCGCGCGGACCGGCAGCCGCTGCCCGTTCATCTCGACGGCGCCGGCCGGGCCGACCGCGGTCGCGTCGCGCGCGGCGCCCTCGAGGTCGGCGAGCGTCAAGTCGTAGTCGCGCAGCGCCTCGGGCCGGACGAGGACCTGGTACTGCGCGACCCGGCCGCCGTACGTCACCACCTTGGAGACGCCGGACACGGCGAGGATCCTCGGCTTCAGCGTCCAGTCGGCGAACGTCCGCGCGGCGATCGGGTCGAACGTCCCGGTGGACGTCAGCCCGATGATCTCGACCGTGCTCGAGGCCGACGTCAGCGGAACGATCTCCGGCGGGACGACGCTGTCCGGCAGGTCTCGGACGACGGTCCCGATCCGTTCCGCGACGAGCTGCCGGTTTCGATAGACGTCCGTGCCGTCCCGGAAGATCGCCGTGATGCTCGAGACGCCCGGCATCGAAAGGGAGCGGAGGACCCGGATCCCGGGCGTCCCGCCGATCGCGAGCTCCAGCCGCAGCGTGACGAGCGACTCGACCTCCTCCGCCGAGAGGCCCGGCGCTTCTGTCTCGACCGAGACCTGCGGGGGAGCGAACTCCGGGAAGACGTCCATCGGCGAGTGAGACGCGACCCAGATGCCGGTCGCCAGCAGCACGGCCGCGAGGGCGAGGACGACGAAGCGGTTGCGAAGCGAGAAACGGACGAGGCCGGCGAGCATCTCAGTCCGCTTCGGCGGGGCGAATGCGGGACTTCAGGCGCTCGGACTCGAGGAGCTGCGCCCCCTTGACGACGATGCGCTGGCCAGGCGAGAGGCCGGCGGTCACCGCGACCGGGTCGGAGGAGGACTCGCGCATCTCGACCTTCTGCCGGCGGAATACGCCGTCACCCGCAACGACGTAGACGTACGAGCCGTCTCCCTCCAGCAACAACGCGGATCGCGGGATCGCGAGCCCGGGGAGAGCCGTCGTGGCGATCCTGAAAGTGGCGAGCATCTGGGGGTGAAGGAGTCCGGAGCGATCCTCGACGGAAATCCGGACGGTGAAGTTGTGCGTTTCGGGATCCGCGGATCGAGAAACGTCGGCGACCGAACCCGGAAAGCGGCGGTCGGGGAACGCCGCCGTCGAGACCTCGACATTCGCGCCCGGTCGGACCTGCGCGAGATCGAATTCGGGCAGGCTCGCCAGTCCCCAGATCGTCGCCTGCCGTTCGAGGGCGAGGCCGGTTTCGGTCAGGCCGAGGTTCGCGCGCTTCGCGTCCGCCTGGGCGGCGGCGGCGCGCGCCTGGTCGAGGTCGGCGCGGGCGGCGTCGAGGTCCTGCCGCGCGACGAGCCCGGCGCGGAAGAGGCGGGAGAGCCGCTGGAAATTCGCCTCGGCGAGGCGCAGCTTGGCGTCGGCGCTCGCGGCGTCCGACAGGGCAGCCTGCTCCTCGGGCGTCCAGGGTTTCGCGGCCAGCGTCCCCGTCAGGGTGAGGACTTCGCCGCCCGGCGCGCTGCCGGCGGCCATCGTCTCGATTCCGGCTGTGCGGACCGCCTCGGGAGAGAGATGGACGACCGAGGGCGGCTCCGGGCTCTTCTGCTCGGGCGGCGGCTCCTTCGCGCGGCAGCAGAGGAGAGCCGCGAGCAGGACCGTCGTGACGACGAGCCCGGGACGCGCCATCGCCGAAGTATATGGAGCGGGGCCGAAATCAGCCCTTCGGCGCGATCTCCAAGCGGGTGAGCTCGTACTCCAGACCGCCGACCACCTCGCCGCGCACGGGAATCCCGAGGTCGGGGTGGATCCACCAGTCCGACGCCTGGGCGCCGCTCTGCCGAGCAAGTGCGTCGTCTTGAACTCGCCGGCCGCAGTCTTCACGGCCTCCTCGCCCGAGACGCGGTGCGTGAAGACGCACGTGGTCCCGAGCGGCGACTCGAACCCGGACGGCGCGACGTAGCACACGAGCTGCGCCGTCGCTCCGGACGCCGCGGCGACTCCCATCCACCCGGACGCGGCGATCGCCGGCGCGGCGAACGCGAACTGCGGTGGCAGCACCAGGTCCTGCTGGAGGATGCCGGCTTCCTTCCCGCGCAGGCGGCCGGTCAAATGGTTACCCTCCACGAAGAAGCGCGCCCGCTCGACCGCTTCGCCCTGCCGCTTCGTGATCTCCGCGAACTTGAGCTTCCCGGCGGCGTCGGTGCCCTGGAACACCTCGACGACGAGGTCGCCGGTGTCGATGCGGCTCCGCACGAGGCGGCCGCCGTCCTCGCGAGCGAAGAGGGTCCAGAGCTCCTCGCCGCGCTTTCCGGAGGCGTCGCTGTAGAGGTAGGTCCCGCGCGCGCGAGCTCGGGCCCGTCCGGAGCAAACGCGAACGCCTTCCGCGGCACGACCGAAAAAGTGGACGCCTCGCGGTCGAGCAGGAGCGTCTGGCGCTCGCCCGGCAGCAGGACCGCCGTTTTCTTCCCGGCGTCGGCGGAGAGAACGCGCGCCGCGCGGTCAAGGTGTCCATCCACGTAGACGTCGCGCGTGGAGTCGCGCCAGGCGGGTCCTTCGGCGAGGACGGTCGTTTGCACAAAAACCAGGGTCAGGAGGAGCAGGGTCGCCCGCTGGAGCGTTCGCACAGACCTCCGATTTGGAAATCGCAACAGCGCGCGGTGGAACCCTTATGCCGGATTTCGCGGGTGTAGCATTCGAGCCAAAATCGGATTCCATCAACTCAAAAAGAGGAGGCTTCTTTGAAGACACTCATCCGGGTCTCTCCCCTGGTTCTCGCGGGTCTGCTCCTTTCGGCGGCGGTCGGCGTGGCGAAGGCCAGCAAGGCCGTCGTCTGGGCTCCGGCCGACATCCAGTGGAAGGAAAGCTCGACCATCAAGGGAGCCTGGTCGGCGACGCTCTGGGGCGATCCCACGAAGGGCGCGTATGGAACGCTCCGCAAGGTGCCGGCGGGAATGGATCTCGGCAAGCACAGCCACTCGTTCGATCAGAAGGTCGTCGCGGTTGCGGGCACGTTCGAGTTCACGATCGAGGGCCAGGAGATGAAGGAGCTCGGCCCCGGCTCCTACATCCTGACGCCAGCGCACGTGAAGCACACCTCGAAGTGCAAGGAGGGCGCGGAGTGCGTGTACTTCGAGGAGCAGCCCGGTAAGGCCGACTTCATTCCGGCCAAGTAGTTCGGGTTTCGTCCGGGCGGGCGTTCGATCAGGGCGCCCGCCCTTGTACTTCTCCGCGCGCAGGCGCCACGTCGTCGTCGTCGCAACATCTTTCGGCGGATGTGGCAAGTGGAGACCTGACCCCCAATGTGGCAAGTGGAGACCTGACCCCCAATGTGGCAAGTGGAGACCTGACCCCCTAAGCCCGCCTTCCTTCCAGCTTCGACATCACCCGCATCAGGTCCTCGTGCGCGCCGACCAAGAACAGGGTGTCGCCGGACTCCAGGGGCTCGTGGGTCGGCGCCGGCGAGTACGGGGCGCCGCGGCGGATCATCGCGGGCACGGCGACGTGGTCGTTCGCGACGCCGAGGTCCGCGAGCGTGCGCCCGTTCGCCGGAGTTCCCGGCAGAACGAAGAACGTGAGCGCGGTTCCGGCCTCCAGGGTCGCCGAGAGCCGCCGTCCTTCGGCCGACCGCATCGCGGGATCGCGGAGCAGCTGGTAGGCCTCGTCGCGCAGGATGCGGATCTGCGACGCCACGACGTTCCCCGGCACCGCGAGCAGGTACATCAGCCGGGACACGATCTCGACGGACGTCTCGAACTCCTCCGGTATGACCTCGTTCGCTCCGAGCCTCTTCAACGGCTCGACCTGGGACACGTATCGCGTGCGTACGATGATGTGGACGTCCGGATTCTCCTGTCGGCACAGCCGCACGATCCGCCGCGTGCCGTCGGCGTCGGAGATCGCGATCACGACGGCCAGCGCGCGCTTGATGGACGCGGCCTCGAGGCCCTCGGGCGCCGCCGCGTCCGCAACGATGGCGAGGCTGCCGTTCTGCCGCGCGACCAGGGCGCGGTCGGGGTCCTCCTCGACCACGATGTGCGGGATCTTCGTCTCGGTGAGGACGTGCGCGACGTTCAGCCCGTTCAGGCCGTAGCCGATGATCACGATGTGGTTGACGAGCTCGCGCTTGGCGGCCTCCTCCGGCTCCGGCTTGCTGCGCAGCCGCGCCGCGAGCTTCAGCCCGGCCGCCACGAAGAGCGGCGTCGTCCCGAGCGTGAGCACCGCGACCGCGATGAAGAGCTGCTGGTCCTCCGGCTGGAGAACCGAGAAGCGCTTCGCCTCCTGCGCGAGCAG
>JBBQKV010000111.1:0-8547 GCA_038327245.1 Acidobacteriota bacterium | reverse complement strand
TTCCTGTTCGAAATGCTCCGCGTCACCGACACGCGGGACGTGGTCGCGCGCTACGTCGATTCGCGGATGGCGACCGGACCGGCCGCCGGGGCGAGAGCGTCGGGCCCGCGCGAGGGCTACGTCCGCGACGACGAGGCGGGCGATTGAAGAAGACGGAACACGGAACACGGAACGCGGAACACGTGAAGACAGCGAAATCCCGCGCCCGCCAGCGTCGTATCCCCATTCCAGGGTCCCGTGTCCCGACCCGCATGACCGCCGTCGTCAAGACCAGGCCGGTCGCCGGGCGGGCGGGCACGGAGGTCAAGACTGTCCCGGTGCCGCGACCCGGCGACGGCGAGGTCTTGATCCGCGTGCTCGCGACCGCGGTGTGCGGCTCGGACCGCCACATCTACAAGTGGGACGAGTCCATGGCGTCCATCGTGAAGCCGCCCCGGATCTACGGTCACGAGTTCTGCGGTGAGATCGTCTCGTTCGGGCCGGCCGCGGCGAGGCAGGACCTCCGTGAGGGCCTGTACGTCTCGGCCGAGATGCACGTCACGTGCGGCCACTGCCGCCCCTGCCGAACGGGACAGCGCCACATCTGCGAGAACACCCGGATCCTGGGAGTGCACGGCGACGGCTGCTTCGCGCAGTACGTCGTGGTGCCGGCGTACAACGTGATCCCGCTGGATCGCCACGTGGTACCGCCCCGGGTCGGCGCCTTCCTCGACGCGCTCGGGAACGCCGTGCACACGACCCAGGTGGCCGACCTCTCCGGCAAGTCGGTGGCGGTCCTCGGGTACGGTCCGATCGGGGCGATGTGCGCCGAGATCGCCCGCATCTCCGGCGCCGCCCGGATCGCGATCACCGACGTCAACTCCCAGGCTGCGGCGCACGCGCGGCGCTGGGCGAGCTCCCGCCGTCTCTCCCACGTTTCGGTGATCGACCTGACGAAAACGAAGGATGCCGCCGGAAGCGTTCGCGAGGCCCTGGGGGGCGGCGCGGACGTCGTCCTGGAGCTCTCGGGCGCCGAGGCTTCGATCAACCTGGGACTCGCCGTCGCGCGGAGCGGAGCGATCATCTCGCTCCTCGGAATTCCAAAGCAGCGGTCGGTGACCATCCAGGACTACACGAACTGCCTGATCTTCAAGGGGCTGACCCTCCACGCCGTGATCGGGCGCCGCATCTTCGACACGTGGATCAAGATGCTCGACCTCTTGAACGCCGGCCTGGACGTGGAGGACATCGTCACCGACGAATTCGAGGGCTTGGAGAATTTCCACGACGCGATGGCGCTCCTCGAGAGCCGCCGCGCGATGAAGATAGTGTTCTATCCGAACGGAAGACCGTAGAACCCGCAGCAGGAGCCGATCATGCCGACCAATCCGCCCCCGAAGCCGGACCTGTCGTCCGAGGAAATGAGCGAGCGCCGCATCGCCGAGTTCGCGCTCGAAGAGTCGCGCCTGTCCAACGTGGCCTACCGCTTCCGGCTTTCGCCGCGCGACCGGGTCTGGAAGAACTGGGACCGGACCGAGTTCGAGCCCAACCACTACCAGGTGCTGGGTGTCGCGGGCGTCTGTCTCACGCGGGACGAGGCGGGAGAAGCGCAGAAAGTGGCCTCGCGCGCGCTGTCGGACGTGGACGACATCCTCTATACCGTCGAGAGGCCCGCGCAGGGCATGATCGTGCGCGGAGCCGGCGGGACTTCGGAGATCATCAACCGCCCCACGCTCTGTATCGAGATCATCGCGCCCAATGGGGCCGCCTTCGATCGGGCGCTCGCCCTCCTCGACTCGGCCTTCCCGGGCGGCCGCGTCGCGGGAAAGATCGTCTCGGAACAGTAGTCTCGCGGTGACCACTCCCCGCACGCTCCTCGACCACCTCGCCGGCGAGATGGAAAAGCTCCGCCAGGCCGGCACGTACAAGGAGGAGCTCGTCCTCCAGTCCCCGCAGGACGCGCGCGTCCGGGTCGGCGGGCGCGACGTCGTGATGCTCACCTCCAACAACTACCTGGGCTTCGCCAACCACCCGCGGGTGCGCGAGGCGCAGAAGAAGGCGATCGACCGGTGGGGCGCGGGGATGGCGTCGGTTCGCTTCATCTGCGGCACCGAGGAGCTGCACAAGGAGCTCGAGGCCGAGATCGCCGGCTTCTTCTGCACCGATGACTCCGTGCTCTACATGTCGTGCTGGAACGCGAACGAGGGCCTCTTTTCAGCGATCCTGGACGAACCCGATGGCCTCTACTCGGACGAGCTCAATCACGCCTCGATCATCGACGGCGGGCGCCTGTGCAAGGCAAAGCGCTTTCGCGTGCCGCACAACGACATGGCCGCGCTGGAGCGGATGCTCGCGGAAGACACGACCTCGAGATTCCGCCTGATGATCACGGACGGCGTCTTCTCGATGGAGGGCGAGGAAGCGAACCTCCCCGAGATCGTGCGCATCTGCGAAGAGAAGGGCGCTCTCCTCGCGGTCGACGACTCTCACGCAACCGGGGTCCTGGGAGCAACGGGACGCGGGACCGCCGAGGAGCAGGGCGTGTTCGATCGCATCCCGGTGACGACGGGGACTCTCGGGAAAGCGATGGGCTCCGCGGCCGGGGGATTCGTCGCCGGCCCGAAGGCGCTCGTCGAGACGCTGCGACAGCGCAGCCGGACGTACCTCTTCTCGAACTCGCTGCCGCCCGCGGTCGCCGCCGGATCTCTCGAGTCGTTCCGGATGCTGCGCGAGGACCCGGCGCCGGTCGAGAAGCTGCGCGGCAACGCAACGTATTTCCGGAAGGCGATTTCCGACGCCGGTTTCCGGATCCCGCACGGGACCCACCCCATCGTGCCGGTCATCGTGGGCGAGACCGCGAAAGCGCTCGCGATGGGAAAGGCGCTCCTGGACGAGGGGGTCTACGTGTCGGGCTTCGGCTTCCCCGTCGTCCCGCACGGCCAGGCGCGACTGCGCTGCCAGGTCTCCGCGGCGCACGAACGCGCCGACCTCGACCGCGCGGTCGACGCCTTCCGGAAGGTCGGAAAGAAGTTCGACGTCGTCGGCTGAGGCTTTGAGCCATGGTGACCGAGCCCGACCTCCTCGTCCGGAACATTTCGGACACCGCACTCTGGGCGGCGGCCTACCGCGCCCGCGAGACCGAAAGCCCGGACCCGCTCTTCCGGGACCCGTTCGCGCGGAAACTCTCGGGCGCGCGCGGCGAGCAGATCGCGGAGAAGCTCACGTTCAAGGACTCGTGGGCGTGGGTCGCGCGAACGCACGTTTACGACCGGTACATCACGACGGAGGTCGAGCGCGGCGCCGACCTGGTCGTGAACCTGGCCGCGGGCCTGGACGCCCGTCCCTACCGGATGGCGCTGCCCGGAAGGCTCGTGTGGGTCGAGATCGACCTTCCCGACCTCCTCGCCTATAAGGAGGAGGCTCTGCGGGACGCGAAACCGTCCTGCGCCGTGGAGCGGATCGCGCTCGACCTCGCCGACCGGACCGCCCGGCAGAGCGTCTTCGAGCGCCTCGGCGGCCGCGCGAAGCAGGCCCTCGTCGTGACGGAAGGGTTGCTCATCTACCTGACCGCCGAGGAGAACGGCGCGCTCGCCGACGACCTTGCGGCGCCGCCCGCGTTCCGGCGTTGGGCTCTCGACCTCGTCTCCCCCGGCCTCCTCCGGATGGTCCGGAAGAAGATGAGTGCCGAGCTCGATCGCGCGGGAGCGCCGCTGAAGTTCGGGCCGCCCGAGGGACCCGGTTTCTTCGAGCCGCACGGCTGGCGGCCGGTCGAGGTCGCCTCGCTCCTGCAGACCGCCCGGACGCTCGACCGGCTGTCGCCGTGGATGAGGATTCTCGCGATGCTGCCGGAGTCGAGCGGCGCCCAGGGCTCCCGTCCCTGGGGCGCGGTGTGCCTCTTGGAGAGGGGTTGAGACTCGCGTCCCTTCTCCTCGTCCTTCCTACGGTAAAAAGGGGACGGTAAAAAGGGGACGGATTTATTTTCTCCGCCGGCGGGAAATCGGCAGGACCCACAAAATAAATCTGTCCCCATTTCCCGGTCCCCATTTCCCGGAGACGAGTCGGAGCTCGGCCTCAGGCCTCCAGCCGCTTCCTCGCGTTCCGGACCAGGAGAACGCACAGCACCGCGAACGCGATGGCGCCGAGGGTAAAAAGGGGACGGATTTATTTTCTCCGCCGGCGGGAAATCGGCAGGACCTACAAAATAAATCTGTCCCCATTTCCCAGTCCCCATTTCCCAAAATAAATCTGTCCCCATTTCCGGGAATCGTCCGGCGCCCAGGGCTCCCGCCCCTGGGCCGCGGTCTGCCGGTTCGCTAAGAGTTAGGCCTCCAGCCGCTTCCTCGCGTTCCGGACCAGGAGAACGCACAGCACCGCGAACGCGATGGCGCCGAGGATGCTGCCGCTCACGAGCCCGTTGCGCATCGCCGGATAGAGCTTCGCGCCGAGGTCCGTCTTCTCCAGGAGCGTCGGGCTCTCCCAGTGCAGGACCGTGTCGCCGATGAACGCCAGGAAGGCGATGAGCACGCCTCCCAGCGACCCGCCGGCCACGAGACCCGTGGCGTAGAGCATGCCGGAGGAGAGCTCCGACTCCTCCCCGACCTCTCCCGCCTTCTTCTTGCGCCACCAGTCGACGAACGCTTTCATCATGCCGCCGATCCAGATGGGCGCCGTGGTTGACACAGGAAGGTAAGCCCCGACCGCCCAGGAGAGCGCGTGCGCTCCGGCGAGCTGCGCCATGAACGCGAGGAAGACGCCCACGAGGACCGGCGCCCAGGGCAGGTTCTGCGCGAGCAGGCCCTTGATGATCGTCGCCATCAGGGTCGCCTGCGGCGCCGGAAGCTGCGGGCCGCCGATGCCGTGGAGCTCGTTCGGGCCGCGGTAGGTGCGGTCGAGCATGAAAAGCGTGATCGCGATGACGAAGGCGGACGTGACGACGCCGATGATGAAGCCCCACTGCTGGGCTTTGGGCGTCGCCCCGACCAGGAAGCCGGTCTTCAGGTCCTGCGAAGTGGCTCCCGCGTTGGCCGCCGCGATGCACACGACCGCGCCGACCGAGAGAGCCACCGCCTGGTAGACGTCGCCCTTCCACCCGATGACGACGAAGACCACGCACGTCGCCATCAGTGTGGCGATCGTCATCCCGGAGATCGGATTGGAGGACGTCCCGATGATTCCGACGATGCGCGACGAAACCGTGACGAAAAAGAACCCGAAGACGACGATCAGGACCGCCATGAGGAGCGACCCCGGAAACGGGCCGTGCGGAAAGCCCGGCAAAATGGCGAGGATGACCAGGATCGCGAGCGAACCGAAGATCACGACCCCCATCCCCATGTCCTGCTCGGTGCGCTTCGCCGAAGTCCCGCTCCGGCGCTCGCCGAAGCTCTTCATCGACTCCTTGAAGGCGGACGCGATCGTGGGAATCGTCTTGATGAGGGTCATGACGCCCGCGCAGGCGACAGCGCCGGCACCGATGTAGCGGATGTACGCGCGATAGATCCAGTTCGCGTAGTTGTTGTGCGCGCGCCAGGCCGCGCTGAAACCCAGGTTTTCCAGGTCCTGGACGACGCGGGATTCCGGCACGAAGATCGCGATGAGCGGGATAAGCGCCATCCAGGCGAGGAGTCCGCCCGAGAAGAGCTCGCTCGAGATCCGGGGACCGATGATGTACCCGAGCCCCAGGTACTCGGGGGTCACCGCCACGTCGAGCGTCGAGGCCGGATACAGCGACTCCTTGCGGGTGCTGAAGAAGGTGGAGACCTCGTTCCACAGGCCCAGCACGCCGTAGAGCACCTTGTAGAGCAACGAAACGCCGACCCCCGCGAAGACCATCTTCGCGAGGTCGCCCCCCTTCTCCCCCGCGATGAGGACGTCGGCGCACGCCGTGCCCTCCGGGTACGGCAGCTTTCCGTGCTCCTTGACGATGAGCGCCCGGCGCAGCGGGATCATGAAGAGGACACCGATGATTCCGCCGAAAATGGCGAGAATCGTGATCTGTATGTAGTTGAAGAAGTGTTCGCCGCCGGCGAGGAAGAGGAGAGCCGGCACCGTGAAGACGGTCCCCGCCGCTACGGACTCGCCGGCCGAGCCGATCGTCTGGACGATGTTGTTCTCGAGGATCGTGGACTTGCCGATCTTCTTGAAGACGGCGATCGCCAGGACGGCGATCGGAACCGACGCCGAGACGGTCAGCCCGGCTCGCAGCGCCAGGTAGACGGTCGCCGCGCCGAACAGGATGCCGAAGAAAACGCCGAGGAGGATGGCCTTGGGAGTGAACTCGGGGATCTGTTTCTCGGCCGGGACGTAGGGGCGGAACTCCTGTCCGGACGACGACTCGTGCGCCATGCGACCTCCGCTCTGAGGCGTTGAGGGTCAGAATGCTGGGCGGGGATTATAAGGGCCGAAACCGCCGGAGCCGCAGGAAATGCGCATCCCTCCGGGACGCGCTACACGCTTCACGTGCCTCCGAAGCCGACGGTGACGCGGCCGTCCTCGAGGATCACGGGGACCTCGCGTCCGCCGGAGAGCCGGATCATCCGATCGCGCTCCACCCGGTCGTCTTTGACGTCGACGTAGTGGACCGAATACTTCCGACGCGCGTAGTCCTCACGGGCCGCGGTCGTGTAGGGTCAGGTGTCTTTGCCGAAGATCTCGACGCGCTTCTCGTCCATTCCGCCTCCGCGAGCCGCGATGATACGATGGCGCCCCTCCGGCCGGGTGCTATGATTTTTTTGCCGATCATGCAACCGCGCGGACCCGCGATCCTCCTGACGCTCCTGCTGTCGGCCTCGGCCGCCCCGGGGGGCACGGTCTCCGGGAAAATCGCTCTCGACCGGGACGGCAAGCCGGAGGCCGACGCCTCCCAGGCCGTCGTCTGGATCGATGGACTCCACCGGAGCGGGCCCGGCTCGCCCCGCGCGGAGACGGGGTCCTCCGGCCGCATGAAGAGCAGCTCCAAGCGCTTCGAGCCGCGGGTGATCGCCGTGGCGAAGGACGCCACCGTGGATTTTCCCAATAACGACCCGATCTACCACAACGTCTTCTCCGTGTCGGGGGCCAATCGCTTCGACCTCGGCCTGTACCGCAGCGGAGCGTCCAAGGCGCGCGCTTTTCCGGAGGCGGGCCTCGTCCGCGTGTACTGCAACATCCATCCGCAGATGGTCGGCTTCGTCATGGTCGTCGACTCGGACTTCCGGGCGGTTACCGGTCCGGACGGCAGCTTCCGGTTCGACGGCGTGCCCGCCGGCGAGTACGCGGTCAAGGCCTGGCACGAAGAGGGCTCGGAGACCAGTCAACCCGTGACCGTTCGGGGCACCGGCGATTCCCCCGTCCTCCTGCGTCTCGACCTCTCGGGCTACAAGCCCGTGCCGCACAAGAACAAGTACGGCAAGGACTATCCGCCGAAGGCCGGCGACGCCGAGGATGAGCGTTATTGAGACCTCGCTCGCCCCGGGAGTGACCTCGGGCCAGTTCCGGCTCCGGGGCCTGAAGCTGCCTCCGCCGGCGCCGCCGAAGTTCTCCCTGACGCTCAAGATCTTCCTCGCGGCCGCTCTCCTGATCTTGATCGCCGTGGGCGGAGCGGTGGCCGTCTCCGCGTACCGCGCGCGCATCGTAGCCGACGGGAAGATCGCCGAGGACCTGAAGAAAACCGGCCCGGCGTGGGACTCGTTTCTCCAGAACCGCTACGGCGACCTCCACCGCGCCCTCTCCGTGGTCGTCAACAACGCCGGCACGATCTCCCTGATGTCGACCCTGGTCCCCGAGACGGGACAGCCGGACGCCGCGACGGTGTTCGACACCCTGAAACGCGAGCAGGCCTCGAGCGCGCGGGCGGACTTTCTGATCGCGACCAACGCGCAGGGGGCCGCGATCGCCCGCACGGACCGGCCGCTCCCCTACGCGGTCGACCTCTCCCGCGTACCGACGATCTCCGGGGCCCTTCAGGGCGCCGAGACCGAGGGCATCTGGCTCTCCGGCGGGAAGCTCTACAACGTCGTCGCCGCTCCGGTGCTCGAGGGCGGCACGCGCCTGGCCGGAGTGATCGCCGCCGCCTTCATGATCAACGACGACGTCGCGCGCAACCTCGAGCAGTTGCTGAACACGCAGGTGGTCTTTCTCGCGGACGCCGCCAGGCCCTCGGAGCCGGCCCGGGCAACCCTGGCCGCCTCGACGATGGGCCCCATGAGCGCGGCCGCGGTCGGGGCCGTCCAGAGGCGCGACGACCTCGTCCAGGCCGTCATGCGCCAGGGCAAGACCATCGGCCCCCTGGCGCTCGACGTGTCGGGCGACACGTATCTCGCCTACGTCCTGCCCATCCGCTCCTCGACCGATCAGCTCGTGGGCTCGGCCGTCGCTCTGCGCAGCCGCGCCCGGGAGCTCGCGGCCTTCCGCCAGATCCAGAACACCCAGATCCTCGTCGGCCTCGGCGCGCTGCTCCTGGCCTTCCTCCTCTCGTTTTTCCTGGCCCGGCGGATCACGGACCCCGTCGGCCGCCTGGTGCGCGCCACCGAAGCGGTTCGGATCGGCAACCTCGATGCGCCGGACCTGCCCGTCGACTCGAACGACGAG
>JBBQKV010000110.1:0-8956 GCA_038327245.1 Acidobacteriota bacterium | reverse complement strand
GGACTCCGAGGACTTGGCGAGATCGATGAGGTCGATCTCCTGCCCCTCCTCGCTGCCGCGGACGACGTCGACGTCACCGGCGTCGAAGCCGGTGATCTCGTCCATGTTGAACTCGGACAGACCCACGCTCGCCATGTCGTCCATGGTCAGGGCGGAGCTCATGAGCTCGTCGATGTTGCCCTCGCCCGGAGCGGAGCCGGTGGTGGCACCCTTCGGGCGCTCCTTGAGGACCACCGAGCGCGGCGTTCCGTAGTGCTTGTCGATTGCGCGCCGCAGCGACGCTTCGGAGGCGACGACCGGCTCGACGTTGTACCCGGTCATGAACTTGATGTCGTCCATGGCGAAGACGTTGGTCGGGTCGGACATCGCGATCGTCAGAGTCGCGCCGGTTTTGTTGACCGGGAGGACCCCGTACTTGCGGGCCACCTCGCCCGGGACGACCTTGATGATGGAGGGGTCGATGTCGAAGTGCGCGAGGTCGATCGACGGCACCCCGAACTGCTGGGACAGGGTCTCGGTGATGTCCTGCTCGCTCGCCGCCCCGATCCGGATGAGGGCCTCGCCGAACTTGCCGCCTTCCGTCCGCTGGGAGAGGAGCGCGGCATCCACCTGCTCGGGCGTAACGAGCTTCGCCTTGACCAGCAGATCTCCGAGTTTTACGGCCATGGGGGAGTCTGAGAGGGTAAGGCTTCGGGCCGATTCTGTCAAAAGGGGAGACAGCCCCGGAGGCATCGCCGGTCGCCGGGGAGGCCCTACTCCTTCTCGATCGCCTTCAATTTACCCAGGAGGGTCCCCACCTTCAGCTTCGACTTGAGCTGGACCGGCATTTTCCGCACGTCGTCGGTGAGCCAGAGAACGAGGTTCTTTCCCTTGCCGATCAACCCGTCGCTCTCGCTCCGCGGTTCGACCCGGATGGTCTTGAAAGTTCCGGCGGGGGTCGTGATCGTCTCGCGGCCCTGGATCAGGACGGACAGGGGAAACATGTGCTTCGAGACGACCGTGAGGGAGATCGGACCGGCCCGGTCGAGGTCGAGAAGGCGGATGTAGTAGACCGACGACAACGAGTCGAGCGTGGACTCCTCGATGGGAATCGGTTTGCCGTCGAGAGTCGCGACCTTTCGGACGTAGTCGAACTCCATCAGGTCGTCGCGGACCCGCTTGCCCTCGACCGTGTGTTTCTCGAAGCGCAGCGAGTGGAACGTCCTCGGATCAACCCAGGACGCGAGGTAGTCGCGCACCAGGAAGATCTTCGAGAGGAAGTCTCCGGATATGGCGGACAGCTCGAACTTGTACGCGGCGCGCCCGTCGAGCTGGGTTTCCTTCGCCGAAAGCGTCAGCTCGCCGCCGGAGGCGCCGAGAACCGACATCGCAAAACGCAGCGTCTCCCCGAGAAATGGGGGGCGTCCCTCGAGGTTCGGCTGCGCGAGCGCCGCGGTCGAAAACGAGAGCGCGAGAAGAATCACCCGGACGAGACGAGCCGGAGTCAAGCGTCGGACAGAACCGGAGGAGTCGACAAATCGTTCCCGTGCGGCTGGAAGGCCAGAGTTCCCTCGCTTCGCTCGGGACTCCCGCGCCGGAACTGCGCCACTTGCCTCGGCGTCAGGCCGCAAGCACCTCGCACGCTTTCCGCGCGACCTCCTCGGCTCCCGTGCCCGCGTCGTAGCGGATCGCGGAGGCCGGGCTCCGGTACGGTCCGTTGCGGACCGGGTCCGTCGGACCGAAGAGCGCGAGAGTCGGCGTTCCGAGGGCATCGGCGAGATGAAGCGGACCCGTATCCCCCGCGACGAAGAGAGCGGACTCGGCGACGACGCGCGAAAGACCCGGCAGGGAAAGTCGGGGAAGGGTGCGCGCATGGGGAAGCATCCCGGACATCTTACGCGCCCGTTCTTCGTCGCCCGGTCCCCACGAAACGACGGCCGACAGTCCCGGGTTTTCCGCGAGGAGCCCGGCGAGCGCCGCGAACCTCGCCTCGCCCCACGCTTTCTCGGGGCGGCCCGCGCCGGGGTGATAGACCGCGAAGGGCCGCGTCTGCTCGGCGAGAAAAGCGTCGGCTTCCGCGGAGCCCTTCGTGAGAAGGAACCGCGCGTCCGGCCGACGCTCCCGGATCGAAAGGCCGGCCGCCTCGGCGAGTGCCAGGTTGCGGTCCACGACGTGCCCGCCGGGCAGGGGTCGCACCGGGAGATCGCAGAGAATCGCGGAAGCCGGTTCCCGCCGATCGGCCGCCCCGAACCCGACGACCGGCGCTCCAGCGGCCCGCGCCAGCAGCGCCGACTTCCATAATCCCTGCGCGTCGATGACCGCGTCCGGCGCGAACTCCCGGAGGCTTCGGGAAAGCGTCCGGACGTCGGACAGCGTCCGCCGCGAGAAAGGCCGCCGCCTCCACCCCTTCGTGTCGGCGTGGAAGACGCGGTCCACGTTCGGGTTGCCTTCGAGAAGGTCGCGGTAGGCGGTCTCCGTCATCCATCCCACCTCCGCGCCGGCGCGCCGCGCGTTTGCCGCGATCGGGAGCGCGTGGATGACATCGCCGAGCGACGAGAGCCGGACGATGAGGATTCTCACGACTTCCGGATTCTTTCGATCAGATCCGTCGTCGCGTGCTCCTTCGCATCTCCCACTATGGCGGTCCGTCCTCCGTAGCCGGCCACCACGCCGCGCTCCGGAACCGACTCGCTCGTGTAGTCGGTTCCCTTCGCGTGAACGTCCGGGCGGACCTGTGCGAGGAGGCCGGCCGGGGAGTCCTCTCCGAACACGACGACCGCGTCCACGCACTCGAGCGCCGCGACGATCTCGGCGCGCTCGTCCGCGGGGACGATCGGGCGTCCGCTTCCCTTGGACCGCGCCACGGATTCGTCGGAGTTGACGGCGACGAGGAGCCAGTCGCCTTCGCGGCTCGCGGCCTCGAGGTAACGGACGTGACCGGCATGGATGAGGTCGAAAGCGCCGTTCGCGAAAACGACCCGCCGCCCCTTTGCTCTCTCGGCCGCGGCGCTGCGGACCGCCTCGTCGCGGGAGACGAGCTTTCGAGTCGAGGAACGGAGCCTGTTCGTCACGCCGTGAGCGTTCGATCCGACGCGATCGCCGACAGGAGCTCGTCCCCCGACGCGGTCGCGGTGCCCATCTTCATCACGACGACGCCGCCCGCGAAGTTGGCGAGGAGGGCCGCCTCGAGCGGCGTCGCGCCCGACGCCAGCGCCAGGGAAAATGCCGCGAGCACGGTGTCTCCGGCGCCGGTCACGTCGGCGACCTGGTCGGTGCCGTGGACCGGGATCAGGGTGGGGCTGCCCGCGCCGTCGAAGAGCGCCATGCCCCGCGACCCGCGCGTGACCAGGAGGGTCGCGCAGCCGATCCGGCGGCGCAGCCGGTCCCCGGCTTCCGCCAGTTTCTCCGGAGAGTCGCCGAGCCGCTCTCCGGCGGACTCCTCGAGCTCCTCCTCGTTCGGGGTCGCCGCGTCCACTCCCGCGTACCGGCCGAGCGAGTGCCGGGAGTCGAGCAGGAGCGGAACGCCCGGCCGCAGCCGCTCCCGGAGGGGCCGGACCGATTCCGGCGTGACGGCGCCGTAGCCGTAGTCCGAGAGAACCGCGGCGTCGACCGATCCCGCGACCTCGCGGATTTTGCCCGCGAGCCGGTCGCGCCACGATCCGTCGGCCGGCAGCTCCTCTTCCCGGTCGTAGCGCACCACCTGCTGCTTGATCGAGTGCGCGCCGCCCGCGAGGACCCTCGTCTTCGTGGGGGTCTGGTAGCCCGGCACGGCTACGAGCGCGTCGGTCGTGATCCCGCGCTCGCCGAAGATCTCGAGGAGCCGTCCTCCGGCCTCGTCGTCGCCCACGGCTCCGACCGGCACGGGAACGCCGCCCAGGGCGCGCACGTTCGCCGCCGTGTTTCCGGCGGCGCCGGGAAGGCTCTCCTCCTTCCAGAAGCGGAGGATCAGGACCGGAGCCTCGCGGCTGATCCGTTTCGGGTGTCCGAAGACGAAGCGGTCGAGGACGTAGTCTCCGGCCACGAGCAGGCGCCGTCCGGCGAAGGAGGAGACGAGCGCCCGGAGGCGCTCCTTCGAGGCCGGAAGCGTCATCGGCGCTATATAATGACGCCGTTTTCGGTCAAGTGATGATCGACTCTCAGGTTCTCGTCCTGAACCGCGTCTTCCAGGCCGTGCACGTCACGTCCGTGCGCAAGGCCTTTTCTCTCTTCTACAAGGGGCACGTCCGCGCGGTCCTCCCCGACTACTCCACCTACGAATTCGAGAACTGGTGCGACATCCCGGTTCAGCCGCAGGACGAGGTCGTGCTGACGCCGTCGATGGCGATCCGGGTGCCGCGCGTCGTGGCCCTGAAGAGTTTCGACCGGCTTCCGCGGCAGGAAGTGAAGTTTTCGCGGCACAACATCTACCTGCGCGACGGAAATCGCTGCCAGTACTGCGGGCACAAGTTCACCTCGTCGGAGCTTTCGCTCGACCACGTCATCCCGCTGTCACGCGGCGGCATGTCGTCCTGGGAGAACATCGTGTGCGCCTGCCTCGCCTGCAACGTGAAGAAGGGCAACCGAACGCCGTCGGAGGCTTCGATGCGCCTGATCGCTCAACCGCGCAAGCCGCGCTGGCATCCGGTCGGGCACTTCGGTTCGAGCAAGCTGCACCCGGCTTGGCGGAACTTCCTCGACATCGCGTACTGGAACACGGAGTTGAAGGCGTAAACCGTCTCCCGCCTACCGCCTCCCGTCTCCCGGCCCCATCAACCTTTCCACCGCCGCCGCCACCGCTTCCACCGATATCTCCCTCATGCACTCGTGCCCGTAGGGGCACTCCTTCAAGTAGCAGGGGGAGCAGAACACGTAGCGGTCCAGTATCTCCGACGGCGCTCCCGTCGGACCCGTCCTTCCCGGATCGGTCGGGCCGAAGAGGGCCACGACCGGCGTTCCCACGGCGGCGGCCAGGTGCATCGGGCCCGAGTCATTCGCGATGACGACCCGCGCGCGCGCGGCGAGGGCCGCGACCCCGACCGGGTCGAGGTCGAGACCGAAGACGGGAAGCGTTCCGGCCGAGGTCGAGGCCCGGCCGACTTCCGCAGCGATCGGCTCTTCGCCCGGCCCGATGACGACGGCGCACGTGAGCCCGCGCGCCGCCAGGGCGTCCGCCAGGCGGCCGAACCGATCCGGCGGCCATCTCTTGGTCCAGGCGAACGCGGCGCCCGGCGCGATCAGCACGAGGGAGCCGTCCGGCCGCAGCCCGGCGCGCGCCAGCGCCGCATCCGCCAGCGCGGCAGCATCCGCGGGCACCGGAAGTCGGGGCGGATCCGGATCCGGCTCGATTCCCCGGGACCGGAGGAGAGGATCGTAGTCGCGCAGCTGGTGATCGGTCGAGGGCGGCGGGGGGAGGGGCCGGGTCAGAAGAGCGGTCCGGCCGTCGGAGACGTAGCCGATCCGCTCCGGGATTCCCGCCAGCCACGGAACGAGCGCGGAGCGAAACGAGTTCGGGAGGAGCCATGCCTCCGAGAAGCGGGCGCGCGCCGCCGCCGCCCCGTCCGCGAGCAGTCCCGACGCCGTCCGGACCTCGTCCGCCGTCCCCTCCGCGCGGTAGATCGCGGCGGGTCCTCTCTTCGCGAGGACCGTGATCCTTGCCGCGGGATCCCCGCGCCGCAATGCCCGGAGGACCGGGAGGGACATGACCGCGTCGCCTATCCAGTTCGGCGCCACGACGAGACGTCCTCCTCGATTCTTCATGCGCTACCGGGGCGCCGGGACAGGGCGGGTCTTCCAGCGGTTGTGGACCCACAGCCACGCCGCGGGATCCTTGCGGACCGCCGCTTCCGTCACCGCCATGTACCGCGCGGTCGCCCGGCGCACCCGCTCTTCCCGGTCGACGCCGGCGCCTTCGAATTCTTCCGGGAGGATCGGGGTCTCGAAGTCGAGCCGGTAGCGTCCGTCCGTTTCGGGCCAGGTGAAGACGGGGACGACGGCCGCTCCCGTCTTCAGCTGGAGGAGCGCGAGCGAGGGGGTCGTCGCAGCCGGCCGTCCGAAGAAGGGAACGAAGACGGCCTCGCGCGGCAGGACGTTCTGGTCCACGAGGATGGCGACGGTCTCGTTTCGCGCCATCGCCCGCAGGAGCTCCCGGGTCGCCTGCTTCTTCGGGACCGGCCGGTTGCCGAACCGTCGGCGGAGGCGCCCCAGCTCCTCCTCCAGGAGCGGGTTGTCGAGCGGCCGCACCACGGGCGCGATCGGCTCTCCCAGCATCCCCGCGACGAGTGCGCCGATCTCCCAGTTCCCGATGTGGGCGGAGAGGAGGAACACGCCCTTCCCGCGGGCCCGGGCGGCGCGGAGGTTTTCTTCGCCCACGACCGAGACGCGCGAGAGGAGCTCGTCGCGGGACATCCGCGCCGTCTCCAGGAAGTCGACCAGAGCGGTGGCGAAGCCGCCGATCGAGGCCGCGGCGATGGAGGCGATTCGCTCGGCAGGCTCGTCGGGGAACGCCGCGGTCAGGTTCCCGAAGAGGATCCGGCGGCGCGAAGAGAGAAGCGCGAATGCCGCCCGCGCCGCGGCTCTGCCCGTCTGGCGCGCGGCCGCCGGCGGCAGCAGAGCGAGACCGCCGGCCGCCAGCCGGAAGAGGAGGAGCTCGGCACGATCCCGGAGCGCCGACCGGCGCTTTCGGGACGACCGCGGAGCGGCGGGAGCGGACCTCGCGGGCGCGTCCGACGGATCGGGCGGAGGCGCGCTCATCGCCGCGATGCCGTGTGCGGCGTCCCCGTTTCGCCCGAGATGCGGGAGAGGAGAAGCGGAAAGAAGCCGGCCTCGGCCACCTCGACTTCCAGCCGGAGCGTCAGGACAGGGAGCGACGTTTTCCCCTCGAGCTTGACGGCGTCCTTCTCGGTCGTCACGATCCAGGCGCTTCGCGTCCGGTCCGCGGCCCGGCGGATCCGCTCGAGGTCCCCGCGTGAGTATCGGTGGTGGTCCGCAAACGCGAAGAGCTCCTCGGACCGCAGCTCGAGCTCCGCGAGAGAAGCGGCGAAGCCCGCCGGTTTCGCGACCCCGCAGACCGCGATGAATCGCCGCGTCGCGAGGTGGGAAAGCTCCACCGGAGAACCGCCCTCGTCCCAGAGACCCGCCGACCGCAGCCGCGCCGTGAAGACCGGAGCTCCCGGATTCCACCGGGCGACGGTCTCCCGCGCTTCCGCGGTGGGGTTCCCCCGATTCACCCGGGTGAAGACGACGGCGTCCGCGCGAGCGAGCGCGGACAGCGGCTCCCGAAGCCGGCCGCCCGGCGGAAGCCGGCCGCCCCCGAACGGATCGGCCGCGTCCAAGAGGAGCAGGTCGACGTCGCGCGCGAGAGCGAGGTGCTGGTAGCCGTCGTCCAGGAGGATGAGGTCCGCTCCCAGGTCGATCGCGGCGCGCGCTCCGTCGGCGCGGCGTTCCGCCACGACGACCGGCACGCCCGGCAGCTTTCTCGCCATCGCGACGGGCTCGTCGCCCCCCTCGTCGGGGCCGACGACCGGCCCCTCTCCCCGCGAAACGACGACGACTCCGGTCGATCGGCGGCGGTACCCCCGGGAAAGGATCGCGGGCCTTTTCCCCTCGAAGCGGAGGCGGCGCGCGAGGAACTCGACGAAGGGCGTCTTGCCGGTTCCGCCGAACGTGAGGTTTCCGACCGAAACGACCGGACAGCCCGCACGGGTCGAGGCGAACCGTCCGGAGGAGTAGAGGCGTGCCCGGGCTTCGAGAGCCGCGCCGTAGAGCGCCGAAACGGGAGTGAGCGCCGGGCTCCACAGCCCGCGCGTCACCGAGTTCGCTCTCAAGGCAAGTCGCGGGGAGAGGTCCCGAAAGGGGCCTGCACCCGCCTCCGAACTGCGGCTCCGCTCGCCGCCGGCGCGCGGGGCAGGAGCGCCAGGACCTCGTCAGCGGTCGCGTCGGCGGCGCCCCGGTTCGCCGCGACGAACCGTTTTGCGGCCGCTCCCCTCGCCCGGAGGCGCGCGGGGTCCGCGAGCTCGGACGAGAAAGCTCTGGCGAGCTCTTCGACGTTCGTCGCGCGGGTCAGGATGCCGAGCTCCTCGCCCTTCCCGGTGATCTCCCGGAAGTTCTCGGTGTGGGGGCCGACGACGACCGGCACTCCCGCGGCCCACGCCTCGATCGGATTGTGCCCCCCGCCCCGCAGGAGGCTGCCGCCCACGAATGCCAGGCTCGCGTGGTGGTAAAGCGAGGGAAGCTCGCCGATCGTGTCGAGCAGGTAGACGTCGCCCCGCGGA
Organism: Acidobacteriota bacterium; assembly: GCA_038327245.1. GTDB lineage: Bacteria > Acidobacteriota > Thermoanaerobaculia > UBA5066 > Gp7-AA6 > Gp7-AA6. Next base: position 728 of record JBBQKV010000110.1, on the reverse strand, counting down.
TCGGCCCCGGTCGAGCGGACGAGGCGCAGGCCCGCCGCTTCGATCCTCCTCGCGACCTCGTCGAAGCGCTCGGGGCGCCGGGGCGCGACCGCCAGGAGCGGCCGGGGGGAGAGCCGCCTCCACGCTTCCACGACCGCATCCTCTTCGCCTTCCGCGGTTGACGCGGCGATGAGGACCGTCCGCCCCGCGGCGATCTCGGCGAGACGCTCGGCGTCCCGGAACGGCGGCGCCGCCGGACGGTCGTACTTCACGTTGCCTTTCATCCGGATTCTCGAAGCGGGGACGCCCAGGGCCTCGATCCGCCGCGCGTCCGGCTCGGACTGCATGACGTAGAGAGAAACCGTCTGCAGGGCGGGAGCGAACCATCGGCGAAGCAGCCGGTAGCGGGGATAGGAGCGCGGCGAGATCCGGCCGTTGACGAGCGCCACGGGGATCCCCCGCGCGGCGGCCCGATCCAGGAAGAGCGGCCAGAGCTCCGTCTCGGTCAGGAGCACCAGGCCAGGCCGGACCTCGTCGAGAGAGCGCCGCACCGGACCGTCGAGGTCGAAGGGAAACGCGAAGAGAGAGACCTCTGCCGGGACGACGCGGCCCGCCAGCTCCCGCCCGGCCGCGGTCGTGACGGAGAGCCCGAGGCGGAGTCCGGGTGCCTTTCGGGCGAGCGCGGCGAGGAGGCTCGCGGCAACGCCCACTTCGCCCACGGAGACCGCGTGGACCCAGATTCCGCCGTC
>JBBQKV010000109.1:0-8958 GCA_038327245.1 Acidobacteriota bacterium | reverse complement strand
CGAGCCCGGCGCACGAGGACGAGAATCGTGTCGTCCCCCGCAATCGTCCCGGCCAGGTCGGGCCGGCGGGCCTCGTCGATCGCGATCCCGACGGCGTTGGCCCGGCCGGGCAGCGTCTTGACGAGGAAGAACGCCTCGCCGTTCTCGATCGCGGTCACGAACTCCCGGAACGCGTTGCGCAGGTTCTCCTCCGTGGAAGGGTTGGAGGCGGCGGTGCCGTTCGCCACGGCGTAGCGGTAGGCCCCCGTGGCGTCGGCGAGCTTGACGAGACCGAGCCGCTTCACGTCGCGCGACACCGTCGCCTGGGTGACGCGAACACCGCGGCGGGCGAGCGCGCGGGCCAGGTCCTCCTGCGTCCCGATCGGCTGACCCGCCACTATCTCGCGGATGGTTCTCTCGCGGGCTGCCCGGTTCACGCGATCTCCGCGGCGGAGAGCCGCCCTTCCCGGTGTGCTTCGTAGATCGCGGGCGGCTTCCTCCCCGCGAGCCAGGCCCGGCCGCTGGCGACGTCGCCCTCCGCCAGGTCGAGCTGCCGCGAGAGCGCCTCCGGGGCGGGACCTCCCTCGGATCGCCGGGAACGCACGGACGCTTCCGGGGAAAGACAGGCGGCAACGTCGTCGCCTGCCAGGGGGCAGACGCTCCGCATCACTTCGAGCGGAAGATCGGCGAGAGTAGAGCCGCGTTTCTCGGCCTCGCGGACCGCCAGCCCCGCCTGTTCGTGCGCGGCGCGGAAGGGAACGCCCTTGCCGACCAGGTAGTCCGCGAGGTCCGTCGCGGTCGCGTGTCCTTCCCCGAGGGCTGCGGCCAGCCGGGCGGGATCGAACGCGAGTCCCCGGGCGATGAGCCGCGCGGCGCGCAGCGAACCGCGGGTCGTGTCGAAGGCGTCGAAGACGGCCTCCTTGTCCTCCTGGAGGTCGCTCCCGTACGCGAGCGGAAGGCCCTTCAACACGACGAGGAGAGTGGTGAGGTCGCCGACCACGCGCCCCGCCTTTCCGCGAACGAGCTCCGCCGGCTCCGGGTTCTTCTTCTGCGGCATCAGGCTCGAGCCTTTTGCGATCGAGTCTTCCATGGCGGCGAAGCCGAACTCGGACGACGTCCAGAGAACCACCTCTTCCGCCCATCGGGACAGGTGGACCGCGGTGAGCGCAGCGGCGAATACGGCCTCCACCGCGTAGTCGCGGTCGGAGACCGCGTGAATGCTGTTGGCAAAGACGTCCTCGAACCCGAGCAGTCGAGCCGATCGCCGGGGATCGATCGCGTGGGGTGTTCCGGCGAGCGCCCCCGCGCCGAGCGGGGAGACTCCCGCCGAGCGATGGGCGCGCTCGAACCGCTCGCGGTCGGCGGCGAGGGACCAGAAGTGCGCCAGCAGGTGGTGGGCGAGGCTGACCGGTTGCCCCCGCTGCAGGTGCGTGTATCCCGGCATCCAGGTCTCGCGGTGCGCGCGGGCCTGGATCAGCCACGCGTCCTGCAGCTCGAGGATCGCCGCGAGGGAATCTTCGATCGCCTCCCGGACGAACAGTCGAAGAGCCGTGGCAGTCTGGTCGTTGCGGCTGCGCGCCGTGGGAAGCCGCGCTGCCGGGTCCCCGATCCGTTCGAAGAGCTCCCGCTCGATCCAGGAGTGAACGTCTTCGTCCTCTCCGCCGACTTCGAGCCGCCCCTCCTCGACGTCCGCGAGCAGGGTCGAGAGTCCCGACAGGATGGCGTCCGCGTCGGAGGCCGGGAGGACTCCCGTGTCCCGCAGCATCCGCGCGTGCGCGAGGCTCCCCACGAGGTCGTGCCGCACGAGCCGGCGATCGAAGGGGAGGGAGGCGGTGAAGCGGTGGATTTCGGGATCCACGGTTCCCGCGAACCTCCCGCCCCAGAGCTTCCGCGGAACCGCGGTCACTCCGTCTCGACCGGAACCGGAGCGCGTTCTTCCGCTTTCGATTCCGCCATCGTCTCACGCCGGACGGCTGCGACGACGCGGGTGGGGAGAGCCCAGAGGTTGTTGAATCCGGTCGCGTCCTTCTGGTCGTACACGCCGTCTTCGCCGAAGGTCGCGAGGTCGTGCCGGTAGAGCGAGAAGGGGGAGGAGCGCGAGACCGCGAGGGCGAATCCCTTGAAGAGCTTCATGCGCACCGTCCCGGTCACCCAGCGGTGCGAGCTCTCGAGGAACGCGTCGAAGGCGGCCCGGAGCGGAGAGTGCCAGAGACCGTAGTAGACGAGCTCCGCGTAGCGTGACGAAATGGTCTCGCGGAAGTGGTGGGTCTCCCGCTCGAGGGTCAGGGACTCGAGGTCGCGCAGCGCGTTCATGAGGACGGTTCCCGCCGGCGTCTCGTATACTCCGCGGCTCTTCATTCCGACGAGCCTGTTTTCGACCAGGTCCATCCGCCCGACCCCGTGCGCGCCCGCGACCGCGTTCAGCGAAGAGACGAGCTCGGCCGGGGGAAGGCGGCGGCCATTCAAAGAGACCGGCATTCCGAGCTCGAACCCGACTTCCACGAACGCCGGGTCATCGGGAGCCTCCGCCGGATCGCGGGTGAGCTGGTACATGTCCTCGGCCGGCGCGACCGCGGGGTCCTCCAGGATCCCGCCCTCGTACGAGGTGTGCCACAGGTTCTGGTCGATCGAGTAAGGCTTCGCCGCGGTCACGGGGACCGGGATGCCGTGCCGCGCGGCGTAGGCGATCTCGTCCTCTCGCGACTTCAGCGTCCACTCGCGCCACGGCGCGATGATCGGAAGGTCCGGTGCGAGCGCCCGATAGGTGAGCTCGAAGCGGACCTGGTCGTTGCCCTTTCCAGTGCAGCCGTGCGCGAGCGCGTCGCAGCCGGTTTCCTTCGCCACCTCGACCTGGACGCGCGCGATCAACGGCCGCGCGAGCGCGGTCCCGAGAAGGTACCGCCCCTCGTAGACGGCGCCGGCCCGCAGGGCGGGGAAGACGTAGTCGGACACGAATGCGTCGCGGACGTCCACAACGCGGCATTCGATCGCTCCGCTCGCGAGAGCCTTCTTCTCGACCGCCTCGAAGTCTTCGAGCTGCCCGACGTTCACGACGACCGCGACGACCTGGCAACCGTAGGTCTCGCGCAGCCACGGAATGATCACAGAGGTATCGAGTCCCCCGGAGTAGGCGAGCGCAACTTTTCGAAATCTCACGCGATTTCCCTCTCTTTCCGGGAGTCGGCCTCGGAGGACACCGCCCCGAGCGCCGCGTCGAGAATTTGAAGCGCGGAGTCCACCTCGGCCGCGGAGACGACGAGCGGCGGCGCGAACCGCAGGGTCTTCGGACGCACCGCGTTGACGAGGAGGCCGCGCTCCCGGCATGCGTCCACGACCGGCGCCGCGTCCACGGTCAGGTCCGCTCCCACGAGGAGTCCCGCCCCGCGGATCTCCCCCACGATCGGCCGCTTTTCGCGCAGCTCTTCGAGGCCCGCCGCGAGCCGGGCGCCACAGGACCGGGCGTTTTCGACGAGCCCCTCGCGCTCGATCGCGTCCAGCACCGCGCAGATCGCGGCGGAGGCGAGCGCGTTGCCTCCGAACGTCGACCCGTGGTCCCCCGGGACGAAGTGCGCTGCGGCCTCGTCGGTCGCGAGCACGACTCCCGCGGGAACTCCACCCGCGACGCCCTTGGCCAGCGTGACGACGTCCGGCCGGATCCCGGAGCTCTGGTACGCGAACATCTGCCCGGTGCGGCCGATCCCCGTCTGAACCTCGTCCAGGACGAGCAGCAGGTCCCTCTCGTCGCACAGAGCGCGCAGCCCCGCGAGATACCCGGCGGAAGGAACGACGACCCCTCCCTCTCCCTGGATCGGCTCGACGAGGATAGCGGCGGTGGCCGGGCCGACCGCGCTTTTCATCGCGGCGACGTCGTCGAACGGCACGAAGCGGAACCCCGCGGGCATCGGCTCGAATCCCTCCTGGTAGCGCGGGTTGCCGGTCGCGGCGACGGTCGCGAGCGTCCTGCCGTGGAACGAGTGTTCCGCGACCAGGACCTCGTGACAGTCCGGCCCCTTCACGGCCTTGCCGCGCTTGCGAGAGAGCTTGATCGCGGCCTCGTTCGCCTCCGCGCCGCTGTTGCAGAAGAACGCGCGGTCGAGGCCGCTCGAGGCAACGAGCCGCCGGGCCGCGTCGACCTGCTCCGGGATCTGGTACAGGTTCGAGACGTGAACGTAGCGGGCAACCTGCTCCGAGACGGCGCGGACGAGCGCCGGATGTGAGTGCCCCAGGCTGGAGACCGCGATCCCGCCGATGAAGTCGAGGTACTCGCGCCCCTCCAGGTCGAAGAGCCGCGAGCCCTGGCCGTGCGAGAAGGCGACGGGCGCGCGCTTGTAGTTGCGGAACAGCACTCGGTCCGCTTCCCGGACGACCGAGTCCGTGTCGGCGAGCGGGGTCCGAGTGGTCATGCGGACGACGCGAGCGCGAGCGGCTCGGGCGCGACGGGGTGGATCATCGTTCCGATCCCGGACCGGGTGAAAAGCTCGAGCAGGAGCGAGTGCGGCGTCTCCGCTCCCACGATGTGCGCGGACGGGACTCCGCCCGCCACAGCGGCAAGCGCCGCCTCGACCTTCGGGAGCATGCCCCGCGAGACGACTCCCGCCGTCACCAGGGTACGGGCTTCCGCCGGGGAGAGCTCGGAGAGGAGCTCCCGGCCCCCGTCGATCTCCCGGTAGATTCCGGGAACGTCCGTCAGAAGGACGAGCTTGTCGGCGCCTACCGCGACCGCGAGCGCGGCCGCAGCCGTATCCGCGTTGACGTTGTAGGCGTGTCCGTCGGAGCCGACCCCGAGCGACGCGACGACCGGAAGGAATCCTTCCTCCAGGAGCACCTCGACGATCCGCGGCTCGACGCGATCGATCTCTCCGACGAAGCCGAGGTCGGCGGCGCGCGCGTGCGGGCGGGCGTGGATCAGCCGGGCGTCCTTGCCCGAAATGCCCACCGCGCGGCCCCCCGCGCGAGCGATCAGGTTCACCAGCCTCTTGTTGACCGCGCCGCCCAGCACGCGTTCGACGACCTCCATCGCCGCGGCATCCGTCACGCGGAGGCCGTCGACGAAGCGGGAGGAGCCGCCCGAGCTCTCGATCTCTCGAGAAATCTCGGGTCCGCCGCCGTGGACCAGGATCGGCCGGACGCCCGCTTCCTGGAGAAGGACGAGGTCCTCGGGGACTGTGCCCGTGTCGGCCGAGTCGACCGCGCTGCCGCCGTACTTCACGACCACCGTCTTCCCGCGCCAGGCAGCGACGTACCGAAGGGCTTGCGCGAGCGAGGAGCCGATCGCGTCGGGGTTGGCCGAAAAACCGTTCCAGGTTCCACTCATGACGTGTAGCTCCCATTGATTCGCACGTACTCTTCGGAGAGATCCGACGTCCACGCGCGCGCCGCGCCGCTCCCGACGCCGAGCCGGATTCCGATCGTCACCTCTTTCTGTTCGAGCGCGGCGGCGGCGGCGTCCCACACTCCGGGCACTCCGAGCCCGCGGCGGACGATGGCGAGGTCTCCGAAGAAGACGTCGGTCGTCTCCTCCGCCATCTCCACTCCCGACCGGCCGAGGGCCGCGAGGATCCTGCCCCAGTTCGGTTCCCCCCCGTGCAGCGCGGTCTTGACGAGAAGAGAGTTCGCGACGGTCATCGCGGCCTGGTGCGCCTCCGCGTTGGAGAGGGCGCCGTCCACCCGGATCTCGACGAGCTTGGTCGCGCCCTCCCCGTCCTTGACCACCATCTTCGCGAGCTCCGACGCGACGAGCGTGAGACCCGCCGTGAACCGCGTGAGCGCCTCGCCGTTGGTGATCGGCGCGCCTCCCGCCTGGCCGTTCGCGAGCAGCAGGACCGTGTCGTTCGTGCTGGTGTCGCCGTCAACCGTGATCGAGTTGAAGGACTCGGCCACCGCTCGCTGAAGCGCGCCGCGGAGGACCGCCGGCGGAAGCGCCGCGTCGGTCGTCAGAAAGCAGAGGGTCGTGGCGAGGTTCGGGTGGATCATTCCCGCCCCCTTCGCCATTCCGCCGATCGTCAATTTGACGCCGCCGATCTCGAGCCGGCAGGCCGCGGTCTTCGCAAACTTGTCGGTCGTCCGGATCGCTTCCGCCGCCGCGGTCCCGTCGGCCTCGAGCGCCGCCGCGGCGATCGGGATCCCGCGCCGGATCGCTTCCATCGGTAGAGGCACGCCGATCACGCCGGTCGACGCGACGAGGACGAGCTCCGCGTCGAGCCTCAGGGCCCCGGCGGAGAGGAGCGCCATGTCGGCGGCGTCCGCGAGGCCGGCGTCGCCCGTGCACGCGTTCGCGTTGCCGCTGTTGACGACGATCGCCTGGGCGCGCCCGGCCGCGACCGCCCGGCGGGTGTAGCGAACCGGCGCGGCCTGGACCCGGTTCGTGGTGAAGACGCCGGCCGCGGACGCGGGCACCTCCGAGACGAGAAGAGCGAGGTCTGGTCTCTCGCGCTTGATTCCGCAGTGGATCCCGGAAGCCCGGAAGCCGCGCGGGGAAGCGGCGTTGCCGGGCGAGAGCGTGATCGGTTCTGTTTCGGTCAGTGTCATTGGTGACATCGCGATATCTCCCTCCTATGGGTAGATCCCGGCGGACCAGAGACCCTCGGTCTCGGGCCGCCCGAACATCAGGTTCATGTTCTGGATCGCCTGGCCCGCCGCCCCCTTGACCAGGTTGTCGATCGCGGACACGGCGACGGCGAGCCCCCGCTCGGGGTCCACTCTCACGGCGACGTCGCAGAAATTGGAGCCGAGCGTCGCCTTCGTCTGCGGGAGCGCCTCGCTCCCGAGGACCCGGACGAACGGTTCGTTGCGATATGCGTCCCGGTAGATCCCGAGCATTTCGTCCTCGGAGAGAGCCTCAGAAAGCGGCGCGTAGCACGTCGCGAGAATTCCGCGCGTCATCGGAGCGAGGTGCGGCGCGAAGTAGATCGGGACCGGCGTTCCCGCCGAGGCGAACGTCTGCTCCATCTCGGGTCCGTGCCGGTGTTTGCCCAGGTTGTAGGGGCGCACGTTCTCGTTGACCTCCGAGAAGTGGCTCGCGGCCGAGGGATTCCGACCCGCGCCGGACACTCCCGACTTGGCGTCGACGATCACGGGGCCCCGCACCCGGCCGCTCCCAAGGAGGGGCAGGAGCGCGAGCGCCGCGGCCGTGGGGTAGCAGCCCGGATTGGCGACCAGCCGGGCGGTGCGCAGCGCCTCGCGGTTGACCTCGGGAAGACCGTAGACGGCTTCGCCGAGGAAGCCGGCCGCGCCGTGCTCCGACCCGTACCAGCGGGCGTAGATCGCCGGATCCTTCAGGCGGAAATCGGCGCCCAGGTCGATGACCCGAGTGCCCGCCTCCAGGAGGACCGGCACCGCCTCGATGGCGGCGCCGTGGGGGAGCGCGAGGAACACGACGTCCGAGTCGCGGGCCATCTCGCGCCAGCCCGCGCCGTTCAGCGTGTGGTCGCCGAACCCCCGCAGGTTCGGGAAGACGTCGGCGAGCGGGCGGCCCTGTTCCCGGAAAGCCGTGACGTGCACCACGTCCGCCGCGGGATGGTGCATCAGCCAGCGGACGAGCTCTCCGCCCGCGTAGCCCGACGCACCCGCAACGCTCGCCCTCACCCTCTCCATATGCATATTTATACACATGGCAGGATTTAAATGCAAGAGGAGTCCCGGGGGAACCCGGCGCTCGGGTCAAGCTCCTTCGAGCTCGAGGGGCGGGACGCCGGCGGGGTGGACCGCGAGCGACCGCTCCTGTCCCGCGAGAGTGGCCCTCAGGGTTTCCAGATCGTCCTCGGTCGAGTCGACGAGCCCCGTGAAGGGCGCTTCGGCGAGCGCCTGGCGGAAGGGGATCGGGACGAGACCTCCGGTCCCCAGCGCGTCCAGGAGCTCTTTCGTTCGGAACGCGTCGAACCAGGCGTGCAGCCGGTGCAGAGTCGTTCGGGCGTCTTCCTTCTCGCGGATCGCTTCGCGCACGGCGTCGAACGCCCCCATCTCTGCGAGCGCCTCCTCCAGGACGTCCGCGCGGAAGAACGGGTTCCCGCGCGGTAGCTCGGCGACCAGCGCGTCCGCGCCGCGACGGGCGAGCGCGTCGAGCACCCGGATCCACGCGGCGAGGTGGGCGAACGCCAGGGGGTGCGGGAGGAGGAACGACGCCTCCGCGGCGGGCCGGCGGACGAGGTCGGAGAGCGCCTTGCCGGTGGAGATCGGGACGCGCGTCGAGATCCGTCCGTCGAGGCCGATCGGTGCGCCCGCCAGCCTCTCGATGGCGCCGACGCGCGCCAGCGAGTTCAGGATCGTCACGTCTTCGAGCGCGTTCGTCTTCGGAAATCCGCCGACCTCGGCATACGCCCGGGCGGAGACCGCGAGGCACGATCCCAGCGCCTGGTAGGCGTACGGCGAGCCCGCCCACGCGAGGCCGAGGGTTTTGTAGCGCAGCGAGATCTCGTAGAGGCGCGCGGCCGTGGCCAGCGCCTTTTCCTCGGCGAACCGGTGCTCGAAGGCGTAGAGCGCGGCGGCGGTCGTCCGCGGGTCGAGATCGGCCACCTGGTCGAAGTAGTCGGCCGGGAGCGTCACGTCCGCGTCCGTCGCGTGGATCCATGGAGAGGTCAGGCGTTCTTTCAGTTGCAGGCGGAGCATCAGGTCGCAACCGATTTTGCGGGCCAGGCCGACGCCCTGATCTGGCGGAAGGTAGGACGCCGGAGAGGCGCGGTCGATCAGCAGCAGCCGGCCGCGCGGGTCGGGAAAGAGCCGGACCTCCGGAACCTCGGAGACGACCTCGAGGGATCCTCTGGCCGCGATCGCCTCCCGCGCCGCCGCGTTCGCGTCGTGGACCTCCTTCGGCGAATTGCGCCGGGCGTTCAGCACGACCACGATCAAGACGTCCCCCAGCGGTCCCGTCGGAACCGAAGCCAGTGTCTGGAGGAGGCTCTCCCTCTCACCATAGGCGGGGATTTCGATCGCGTGACCGAAGTCACCCCGAAAGCGTTCGGCGAGCGCGGCCTCCGGCTCGGC
>JBBQKV010000108.1:0-8980 GCA_038327245.1 Acidobacteriota bacterium | reverse complement strand
GGGCCCGCACGCGAAGACGTACGAGTCCGCCACGAGCTTCGTGCCGTCGGAGAGCGTGAGTCCGCCGAGTTTCCCGCCGTCGATCGCGGGCGGCTCCACGGACACCTGCCGGTATTCGCCCCCCTCCGACTGGAAACCCTCCAGCACGGCCTCGCACGCACGGCGCGCGGTCAGGTACCCGGCGTCCTTTTCGAAGATCGCCCACTCGACCCGGTCGAGGTTGACCTGGGGGTATCGCTTCGCCGCGTCCGCCGCCGTGAGCTCCTCGAAAGCCAGCCCGGCCTCGCGCAGGAGCGGCAGAGAGGCCTTCTCGTACTTGTCGTCCTTTTCCACCATCCAGAGGGCGCCGGTCCGGTGGTACAGGTGTTTTCCCCAGCGCTTTTCATTCTCGCGCCAGAGCTGGAGGGACCGCACCACCAGCTTCACGTAGACGCGGCCGGGCCCGTAGGTCCCGCGGATCACCCGGGTTTCCCCGCCCGAGCTCGCGCGGGAGTTGCCGGGCCCCCACGCATCGAGGAGTGTGACCTTCGCGCCCCGCCGCAGCAGGTGCAGGGCCGTCCAGCCGCCGAAGGCGCCAGCTCCGACCACGACGACGTTCGGCCCGCGGGCGCTTCGCGACTTGCGCGCCTTCGACGCCGAACCAGAGGGCGCGGGTCCGGCACCCGCGAGGGCGTGGACGACCGACGCCACCGGCAAGGTGGCGAGGAGAGTGCGTCGCGAGAGCCTGGGCATTCGGATCAGGCCGCTCGCGACGCTCTCACCTTAAAAATCGAGTCTCGTCGTTATCCCGAACGTCCGGGGCTGGTTCGTGAGGTAGCCGATTCGGGCGCGGGTTCCGCGCTCCCGGTCGAGTGCCAGGAAGGCGCGCTCGTCGGTCAGGTTGTTCGCGAACAACGCGATGTCCCAGTTCGCGTGGCGGACTCCCACTCGCGCGTTGACGATGTCGTAGGCTGGCAACAACGGGTCGTATCGGAAGGTGCTCTGCGTCAATGGGCCTCCGATCGTGTTGGCGCCGAACGAATTCAGATTCAGAACGCCGAGCAGATCGTCGCCGACCTGGGTGTAGCGCGAGCCGACGTGCTGGTAGGTTCCGGACAGGTAACCCCGGAGGCCCTCGCTGACCGGCTGCGAGTAGGTGGCGGCGAGAGCTGCCTGGAACTTGGGCACGCTCGGCAGGCGTTTCCCCGACTCGATACCGGACACGATGGCGCCCGTGCCATCCACTACAGTGGACCGCAGCTCCGCGTCGTTGTAGCCGGCCGAGATGGCGAAGTCGAAACGGTCGCTCGGCGCCGCGGCGAACTCGAGCTCCGCGCCGACGCTGCGAGCTTTCGGGACGCTGAACACGAGTCGGGACGAGCACGAACCCGCGGTCACGACCACCTGGAGGTCTTTGATGTCCACGTAGAACGCGGAGACGTTGAACGAGCCGCGCCCGCCGAAGAGCCGGGACTTCGAGCCGATCTCGTAGTTCCAGGCCGTCTCGTCTTTAAACCCCGGCCGCCCGCCGAACACGATGAGGTCCTGGGCCGTGCAGAGGGGAACGTTCAAAGGGTCGTTGATTCCGCCCAGCCGGAAGCCCTTGGAGACCTGGGCGTTCAAGTTCGTCGAGTCGCTCACCTTGTAGCTGGCGATGAAGCGCGGCGCGAAGCCGTCACCCTTGGTGGTGCCGGGCTGCGACACGAGGGAGGTGCCGTTGTTGTCGTTTCCGAAGATGCCGTCGAAGATCTGCTTCTTGTCGTCCTTGTAGTTGTAGTAGCGCAGACCCGCGGTGAAGCTGAATCGATCGGTTATGGACAGGGTCCCTTCGCCGAAGAAAGCATACTGTTGGGTCTTGTAGGTCAGGTCCGAGAAGAACAGGGAGTTCTTGGGTGCGCGCAGTCCCCGGGTGGGAATGCCGCTTAGCTCCTCGAACCCGGCGACCAGCAGGTTCTGGCCGTAGGACTTCCTCGCGTCGCTGTAGAACCCGCCAGCCACCCACCGGAAGCGGTCCTTGCCGCCGGAGAAGCGGAGTTCCTCCGTCCAGCCGTGCGCTTTCGTGCGGTCGTCCAGCGGAGCGTCGAGCGAGTAGACGTTCGCGGGCAGGCCGATGCTGCCTCCGGTGATGCTGGAGGTGAGCGCGCCCGCGTCGCGCACCACGTCGATGTCGCGGTGGGTGTAGCTGGTGATCGAGGTCAGGGCGACTTCCCCGAAGTCGTACCGGACGTTCAGGTCGCCGAGCAGGAATTTGTCGGTGTAGGGCTCATCGATCTGCGTAAAGAGCTGGCGTTCGCCCAGCCTCACGGCCGGCCGAGTCGTCGTGAAGGGGTTGCCCAGGATGTTGAAGATGTCGATGCGGTTCCAGCCGTCCATCACCATCTTCTGGTAAAGGAACCGGGGAGTGATCGTGAGGCGGTCGTCCGGAGCGAACGTGATTGCGGCGCGCACGCCGGTGCGGTCGCCGGTGTTGACGTTCTTCTTGACGGAGAGATCGGGCTGGACCGCGTCCATGTAGCCGGCGAACCGGTCGTAGTACCCCACGACACGCAGCGCCGCCGTGCTTCCGAGAGCCGCGTTCACGCCGGCCTTGACGCTTCCGCCCTGGTTGCCGCCGCTGACGGTCGAGCCCGTGAGCTCCCCGAAATACTGGTTCACGCCGAGCTGCGGCTGGTTGCTGATGTACCGCACGGTGCCCGAGAGGGAGCCCGAGCCGTACGCGGTACCCTGGGGGCCGCGCAACACCTCGACGCGATTCATGTCGAACAGACTTATATCCGGCGTGAACAGGAGGAAAGAGATGACCGATTCGTCCAGGTAGGCGCCCACCTCCTCCTTGGGGCCCGGCTGGTCGCGGGCGATCTGGCCGGATGAGACGCCGCGCATCGAAACCTGGCTCTGCCCGGGACCCAGGTTCTGCACGGCGAAGCCGGCCACGTTTGCCGCCACCTCTTCGATCGTGTTGACGCCCCGCTCTCGAAGGACCTCCTCGGTCGGCGCCGCGACAGAGACGGGCGTATTGAAGACGGTCTCCTCGCGTTTCATGGCCGTGACCGTGACGTCCTCCGCGACCCTCAGCTCGAGCACGAAGTCGACGTTTGCCGTCGCGCCCTCCGCCACCCGCTGGTCCTTCTGGATCACTCTGCCGAAGCCCTGCACGTCGGCCGCCACCGTGTAGAGGCCGGGCGGGAGATCGGCCGCCTCGTAGGCGCCACTCGAGGAGGACCGGACGATACGCGTTGCGCCGGTGTCCTGATTCGTGACCGTGATCGGGGCTCCGCCAACCGTATTGCCGTTGGCGTCGCGGACGGTGCCGGTGATCCTTCCGGACGACTGGGCGGACGCCCATGTGGCCGAAAGGGTGATGAGCAGGGCACAGAGCAGGGTGGCAGTACGTGTCCGGTGCATCCGACCTCCTCGCTGAATCGCGACCAATAATCTCGTAAAGCGGCGGGTTCCTGCGATCTTCATAAGGCGGGCGTGGGCGTTTGTCAATGCGAAAAGGCAGGCTGTGCCTTGCACGGGCCCAGGCTTTCGCCTTCGAGGGCGCCTGCCCGACCGGGGTAGGAGAGCTCGCCTGGAGCGGCCTCGGCTCGGGATCTCGACGTTGAACCCTGGGTAGTAGAGCTTAAGGAGACGCCTTCGAAACAGTCATGACACCCGGCGTTGGCGGTCCGATGACCATCAGAGCCCGTCGTATTTCGAGTATCCCCGCTCGGCCCAGTAGTCGTCCGGTTCGTCGGCGCTGTACTCGATCGAGGTGATCGCCTTGATGTTCTTCAGTCCCAGCTTCATCGGCGCCAGAAGCCGCAAAGGCGCGCCGTGCTCGACCGGAAGCGGCCGGCCGTCCTTTCGCGTGGCGAGAAGAGTCTGGGGATGGCGCGCCGTACTGAGGTCGATCGACACGTAGTAGGGGTCCGATTCCCCGTCACCGTCGAGGTTGACGCCGGACTCGATCGCCGCCCACTTTGCATCCGGCACAGGCGGATACGCCGCAAGGAAGTCCGCGAAACGGAGACCGCTCCACCAAGCCACGGCGCTCCAGCCTTCCACGCACACGAGGCGCGTGATCTGGTCGTGGAGTTGGAAGCGACCGAGGAGATCGTCGATCGTGAAGGTCTTCGTCTCCCCGGAGGCGAGCCCGGAGAGCGTCAGTTTCCAGTCGGGGATGTAGTCCGGCTCTGGTGTCGCGCCGTTGTAGTTGTTCCGAAGGGGCGTGAGGTCTCCGCGGCCATACGTGCGCACGGTGCGCGTCGGAGAATAGAGCGCCTCCGCCACGTCGTCGTCGAACGTCAACGCCCGGTCGAGGAACCTCTCGCGCCGGGCGTAAGTCAGTCCGAGCCGGGCGTCGAGTGTGTCGAGGGCGTGGTGCGCCCTGGCGGGGAGCCACGCCTGCCGCGCGTCGTCCGGCATGAGCCACCAGAAGCCAGCAGCAGCCGCCGCCGCGCCCGCCCCGAAGAGCAGGAAGTCGCGACGCGAGCGCCTCTTCAGCGTCCGATCCGAGACGGGGATGGGATACGGCGTTGGTTCCCGGAACCGGTGGAAGACTTTGTCACGCCTCGCCATGGCCACTCCCTCCGATCCTCTTCGACCAGCCCGTGATCATCGAGCGAAAGGTGTCCCAGCCGTCGACGATAACGAGGATCACGTGCGGAACGACGAACGCCGCGAAGACGATCATCACCCAGAAGTGCACGATCCGCGCTCCGTTGTAGTTGATGAATAGAAGCTCGAGCCACGGCAGCTCCGTCGGCTTGTGCATCGCCCAGCCGGAGAGAATCGCGAGCCCGCCGAAGACGGGCATCGAGAAGTAGGACACTCGCTGCAGCGCGTTGTACTTCGTGGTCACGGGCGGATGCGGCCAGGGCCGCCGCAGAAGCTTTGCGGGAACGACGCCCGCGTAATATCGAATCATTGCCAGGACTCCTCCGGCGTCCGATGGGCGCGGCAACAGCGCTTTGTATCCACCGCCCGCGAGCAGACCGACGAGATAGAGAGTGCCATTCGCGATGAAGAGGTAAACGAAGAACCAGTGCAGGCGAAGCGCCGACGCAAGCTGCCCCGTGCCGATCCCGAGGTGGTCGTAGAGCCAGGTGGGGGGAGTGGCGTAGCCCTTCAACCCGGGGACGTGCCGGACGAGCCAGGTCGAGAGATCATCGACGTAGTCCGTGCTGCCGGTCACCGAGTTGGGCGCATGGAGGTACACGGGGGACGCCCAGTAGATCCCGAGACCGGAGACGATCAGGCCAAGGAGCAACGGCACGTTCAGCCAGTGAGAGATTCGGACGAGAGCGTGGTGCTTGGGAACGATCCGCGTCGTCGGAACCGCCGATCTCGGAGCCGGCGCCGGTTTGGCCCTGCTGCTCATCGGTAAACCATATTCGGATTGAGATGCGGAAGGCCGCAGGAACGTGTCACAAAAGAGTCACTTTTTCATCTCGGCTTCGGCATGGGTACTCGTGACAGAGTCCAGACGACGAGCAGCCGTTGTCGAGTCGGGCACATGGTTCGGTATGGCCCCGGGGTCACGAACGATCACGAGTCGATCACGTATCGATCACGGAATGCTCTCGGCGGCGTCGGAAATCGCCCCTCTGATGGTCGACCTTGCGACCGCGGCTACAGACGAAACTCTATCCTGCTGGTCGTCGTTCCCCGCGGCACGTCAGTTGCACGGCTCTCGGGATGCAGCATCATCAAATGACTTTGTCGAGGTCGCCTCAAGAGTGCACTGATAGAAGGGGAGGGCAAATGGGCAAATGGGCAAATGGGCAAATGGCTCAGCCAACCGCATCGCGACGCCGGCGCCTATTCTGGTCGTAACATCAGGCATTGACATTTAGCCAGACCAGAAAAGAGCAGAGTAACTCGAGCTTTTCCTAACCTGCCCCGGGCGAGAGGGGCGGTTACCGACAGGAGACCGATATGAGAACAAACACCGACCCTCGCCCTCGCGTCGCGGAAATCGCGTTCCTGGGAGTCACCGTCTCGCTGGTCTTCTTTTTGTCGTCCGGCTGCGTTCGAAACGGATCGTCCGGCTCGGCGAACTCCGAAGCGACGACGACCGCTGCGTCCGACGGCCCGGCCAACGTCGGCGCTCCTCTCCCCGCGCGTCAGGACGGAGATGCGGCGAAGGGCAGAGAGGTCTTCCGGTTCGAGACATTCGGCAACGAGGGTTTCTGGACCGACGCCGTCCGCCTGCCGGCCGGGGTAATGACCGCCCGTGTTACGCCCTTCCAGGCCCTGAAGCTCGGACTGGACGTGGACGCCGACGCGCTGGATCCCGCGACCCGACAGGCCCTGGCCGAGGAGCTCAGGATTGATCCGACCGGGCAGACGTCCGGCCTGTTGAACGATCCCATGGCGACGGCCAAACTGTTCAATGCAAACGCCGTCATCGGGATGCCCGTCAAAGATACGAACGGCGACGGCGTCCTGGACGTCGCTAAAGGCGACAAGGTCGGGGCTGCCTGCGCGCTCTGTCACACCGTCACCGATGGCTCGGTCTTCCGGATGGAGAACGGCGGCTCGATCGGACGCCGCCAGGACGGCCGGGCTAACCACAACCTGGACCTCGGCGCGATTTTCGCGACCGCGACCAACTCGCGAGCGCTGTACCCCGTGCTGCAGCTTTCTTTGAAAGCAAATGGCGGCAAGACCCTCGGCCGGGCGCCGGACGGGCTTACGGACAGTTCGACCGAGGCTCAGGTCGACGCCTACCTCACGAACAAGCAGTTTTATCCGGTGGGAATGTTCGATGACACCTTCGATGGCAATGGCGATCCGATGCACAACACGCCGCTGTTTCGCCAGGATCTCGCCGCGCCGTTTGGAAGCGAGGGAACGATCGCTCGGCTGGACAACTTCAGCAACCTCGTCTACACGTCGCTCTTCGACCAGACCCGCCTGACCACTCCGGGCGGGCGCGCGTTCCTCCACAAGCTGGGCGGAGCCGCTGGGGACGAAATCGCGGACAGTTACGTCAAGATCCTCGCGGCCACCGGCGTCAAGGGATATCCCTTCGTGAAGGCCGCTCCGCATCCGACACCGGGAAGCGAAGAGGCTCCCGTCGGCGTTCGAGTCGACAACGGGAAGCTGCTGGACTTGAATGCCTACCTGGCTCACCTCGAGGCCCCGCCCGGCGCAAGGGTCGACGCCACGGCGTTCGCCCGCGGGCGCGAGACGTTCCGGACCGCGGGATGCACGAACTGCCACAACGTCGACCAGAGCCGATCGGTTCCGACCTCGATGCTCGCGATGAAGACGGTGTTCCCAGGTGACGATCCGGTGGTGCTCGCGCAACGAGAGCCGCCGCTCAACCCGGTCCTGAACACACCGGGCTCCATCTTCGACGACAAGATGGCGGTGGTCAACGCGAGCCTGCGCGGCGAGATTCGCGGCCTTGCGCTACCCCTGTTGCTGGACCTCGCGCGCAAACCGGTGTTCCTCCACGACAACTCGGTCGCGAGCCTCGATGAACTGCTGGACTCCGAGCGCGGCGCCGCCGCTCCCCATCCGTTTTACGTGGCCGATCGCAAGAAGCGCGCGGAGGTGGTCGAGTTTCTGAAGAGCCTCGACACGGGCAATCCTGTGCGGAGGTGACCGCCGCGTGGTGGTCGGGATGAGAGTGATGTCTTCTCGATCAGAGAACCTGATTGCGGCTTCGCCGCCCCCGGATTCTCGATTTTGAGCAAGGGATCTCAGAAACTCTGACCCGTAATCCAGATTTCTGACGGTCAGGGTTCGCTCATCTCGGAGGCCGCGGTACCGAATCATCCCGGCGCGTCGCCAGGAGGCCTGCGCTCCACGGCGGATGGATCCTCGGTGCTCGAGCGTGCCCTTTGATCTAACCAGATTGTGCGGCCGTGACTAAAAAGTGATGAGCGGCTATGGGGCAATTCGGTGACTTCCGGAATGGAACTTGCTCAAGTCCGATTCGACAAGGGATTCACAACCAGTCCGGTTTCCACACTATGAGGAGGTCCATTTCATGCGTTGCTCTAAACCGCCCAGTGTCTTTCCATTCCTGATTTCACTCGCACTTCTCGCGTTCGGATTGTGTGAGACGGCGAGGGCGGTCGATTCTTCGGGCGCCGTCTACACGATGACGAACGCCGGTGACGCAAACGCCGTCATCGCCTACGCTCGCGCCGCGGACGGAACCCTGACGCCCAACGGCACATATGCTACCGGCGGCAGCGGCACCGGCATGCCGCGGCTCGGCTCGCAAGGGTCTGTCGTGCTCACGGAGGACCATCTTTGGCTGCTGGTCACGAACGCTGGAAGCGACGACCTCTCGGTGTTCGCCGTCGGCTCAGACGGAACGCTCACCCTGACGGACCGCGAACCCTCGAACGGCGATCGCCCTGAGAGCGTCACGGTCGACGGCCACCTCGTGTTCGTCTTGAACACCGGCGCTCCGAGCAACATCTCCGGCTTCACACTCGACGCCGTCGGGCATCTGACGCCGTTACCCGGCACACGACGGCTCCTGAGTCAGCCGGATGCCCTGCCCGCCCAGGTGCAATTCAGCCCGGATGGGGGCATTCTCGTCGTGACCGAGAGGAACACCGGACGGATCGACACTTTTCGAGTCTCGCACTCCGGCCGCCCGAGCGGCGTCATGCCTCACCCGGGCAGCGGCATCGGACCGTTCGGTTTCGCCTTTCGCTCGGACGGGGTCTTCGTCGTGACAGAGTCGTTCGACGGTGTCCCGGGCCTCGCCGCGGCCTCCTCCTACTCGCTGGCCGCTCCTCATCGATTCCGCTTGATCAGTGCCACCGTTCCGGACACCCAGACGGACGTCTGTTGGACCGTGATCACGAAAGACGAGAAGTACGCATACATCACGAACAACGGCAGCGGCACGATCTCGAGCTATTCGATCGCGGCCGACGGCAGCATCACACTGCTGAATCCGGTTGCGGCCGTCACGGGCACCGAAGGTGGCTTCGGCACACGTGACGCCGCACTGGACGCCAGCGGCACCTTCCTCTACGCGATC
>JBBQKV010000107.1:0-9104 GCA_038327245.1 Acidobacteriota bacterium | reverse complement strand
CGCACGGCCGCTTCGCGGATCGCCGGAAGCGTCTCGGCCGCGTACGACGGAAGGGGCGCGTAGATCAGGTGCCGGAACCAGGGCCGGCCGGGCAGCCCGGCGGGATCGGACACCGCCCGTTCGACACCGAGCAGCCATCCGTTGACCGCGCGAATCCGTCGCGCGTCTGCCAGGCCCGACGCGAGCTCGGCGGCGACGGCGTCCTGGGTTGCCTTTGCTTCCCGGCTCCAGCGGTCGGCCGCGGTGGAGAGGCGCGCGAGGTCGGCGGCGAATGGCCGGCCCGCCGGCGAAGCCGCCAGATCCTCGGCATAGGCCGCGACCTCGCGCCCGTATCGGGAGGGATCCAACGGCAGGACGTCCGCGTTCGCGAAGCGCAGCGCGATCACGCCGGCGAGCTGCGCCATTGCGGCGTGGTACCGGAAGCCGGGGTCACCGTGGCGGGAGATCCAGCCGTAGTCGTCGTAGACCGAGTGGTAGACGCCGTAGGGACCGTCGAACAGGATGTCCATGGAGGCGATTCCCAGGCGGTTGAAGAAGACGGTGTAGTCCGACCCGCTCCCGAGGATCGCGACCGGGAGCTCTTCGCCGGCGCGCTTCGCGACGGAATCCGTCGCATAGCTTCGGACGTTCTTCGCGCCCGCGTGCTCGCGCCAGGAGTCCGCGACCGTCTTCCCGGGCGCGCCCGGATCCGGGACTGCCGCGGCGGCGGCGCGGATTACCGCGGCGAGCGGCGGCGAGGCGGAAGCGGAGAGTTGCGAACCCGATGCGGACGCGTCGACGTTGATGCAGACGACGCCGTCGCGCACGAGCTCCGCCTCGTGTTCTTCCCCCCACTCCGTCGACCCGGTGAGCGTGTACTCCTCCGCGTCCCACTCGCCGAAGACGATCGTCCGGCGCGGCCGGAAGCCCTCGCGGGCGAGACGTCCGAGCGCGCGGGCGAGAGCGATCATCGTGGCGGTCCCGGAGGACGGGTCGACTGCGCCGTAGACCCAGGCGTCGTGGTGGTTCGAGAGAATTACCTTTCGCTCCCGCTCGTCCGTGCCCTCGAGGACCCCGATCACGTTGCGGATCGTGCGCCGCTCGCGCGTGTTCTCGACCTGGAACCGGACGCGCACGGGCCCCGGCCCGACCCGGTACGTGTTCGCGATCGCGACCCCCTGCCACTCCGGCGGAACCGCTGCGCCGCGCAGGCGCCGGAGAATCTCCGCCGCGTCGCGCTCGGAGAGCGGCATCATCGGAAGTTTCGGAAGGATCGCCGACTCCGACTGCGTTATCCGCCGCGCGGAGGCGGTCGACGGCCAGCCGGGGGTCAGCGGATCGCCCGGGACGAGGAAGTCGTACACGTTCGCGCCGCGCTGGACGTGGGACGCCGGTCCCCAGGGACCGTCCGGATAGACCGGGCCCTGAAACCAGCCGTCGTCGCGCGGGTCCGAGTAGACCAAGATTCCCGCGACCCCGCGCTTCTCCCCCTCGAGCGACTTGCCTCCGCGGTACCCGCCGAAGTAGCGGGCGAGCGCGATCTTTCCGCGGACCTCGACGCCCATTTCCGCGAGCCGGTCGTAGTCGTCCGCGGAGCCGTGGTTGACGTAGACGACCGCGGCCGTGAGATCCGCCGACGGCGCGTAAGCGTTCCAGGGGAGTGACGCCGGACCGATCGCCGAGTCGGTGTCGGAGGCGATCGGCTCTTCCGAACGGGCGAGGCGCACCTCCGGCTCTCCCACGATCGTCAGGCTCGCGCTCTTCGGGTACGACAGGAGGACCTCGTAGGTCGGGGTCTCGACCGTGAGCCCCGCCTTGCGGAACTCGGCAGCGACGAAATCGGCGACGCGCCGTCCCCCGTCCGTTCCGGCGAGGTGGGGAGTGCGGGTCAGCTCGCGGGACAGCGCGTCGCATTCCTCGGGCCGCGGCAGCGCGAGGAGCCGGCGCTCGTAGTCGAGCTCCCACTGCGCGCGCTCACGTGTGAACCCGGCCGGCGCCGGCGGAGGCGCCGTTGCGAGCAAAAGGAGGAGAGCCGTGAGAGCGCGAGTCACGCGACCGCTCGCGAAGCAAGGGCCGATCGCCGCCAGAAGTACACCGGGAGGCCGAGGAGCAGGATCGCGAGACCCGAGAGCGTCTCTTTCGGCTGCTCCCGGACGGTGTTGACCGCGAGCGCCGCCGAAGAGAGGACGAAGAGAAGGGGGACGACGGGGTACCCCCAGCACCGGTACGGGCGCGGCAGGTCGGGGCGACGGCGGCGGAACACGAAGAGCGAGATGCCGGTCGCGGTATACGCGAGGATCACGGCGAACGTCGCGTACGTGTAGAGCTGGTCGTATCGGCCCGAGAGACACAGGAGCGACATCCAGATCGCCTGCACGATCGTCGCGAATGCCGGCGTGCGGAAGCGGGGATGCGCCCGGCCGAAGCGCGGGAAGAACAGGCCGTCCTTTGCGAGCGCGTACGTGATCCGCGGCGCCGGAACGATCGAGGCCGAAAGGCAGCCCGCGGCCGCCGCCGTGACGGCGAATGCGATCGCGACGGCAGCGTTGGATCCGAAAAGCGTCGTCGCCGCGACCGTCGCCGGGTGATCCGCCCGCGCGAGATGTCCGACGGACATCGTCTTCAGAAACGCGACGTTCGCCCCGACATAGAGGAGCATGACGAGCGTCGTGCCGCCGATCAGCGCGAAGGGGAGGTTGCGGCTCGGGCGGCGCACCTCCCCGGCGACGGCGGCGATTTCGCTCCAACCGTAGTAGCACCAGAAGACGCCCACCATCGCGGTTCCGAACGCGGCGAGCGAGATCGGGCCGGCCGGCGACCCGGAAGCCGAGGCGGAAGCCGAAACCTTCGCGAAGAGACCCCCGATGCCGAGAGCGACGAGCGCGACGACGATGAGAGAAGTGAACAGCCCCTGGATCCGGGAGCCCTCCCGGACGCCGACGTAATGCGTGGCCGAGAGGAGGAGTACCGCGGCAACGGCGACGAGCTGCCCGGCCGAGACGTCGAAGCCCCCGACAGCGAAGACCACGTTCTTCGTGGAGAGCGACGGAAAAAACGCCGAGAAGTACTCGGCGAAGCCGATCGCGACTGCGGCGCCCGCGCCGGCGAGGATGACGAAGTACGCCATCCAGGCGTAGAGAAAGCCGGGCAGCGGACCGAACGCTCGCCCGATGTAGAGGTACATGCCGCCCGGCTCCGGCATCATTGCGCCGAGCTCCGCATACACGAGACCGCCGGCGATCGAGAGCAATCCGCCGGTCACCCACGCGGCGACGATCCAGGCGGGCGCCGGGAGCGCGCGGGCGATCGCGGCCGGCGTCAGGAAGATCCCGCCTCCGACGACGAGCCCCAGGACGAGGAGGGTCGTGTCCCACAGGTTCAACCCGCGCTCGAGCCCGCCTCCGCTCGCGGAGCCTTCCGGGACGGCCGGAGCCGGAATCGCGGGCGCGCTCACGCGACGGCGGGGAGACGCAGAATCGCGCGCGCCTGATCCACGGTCGCGGGTTCCCGTCCGACCTCTCGGGCGATGCGGACCACCCGCTCGACGAAGCGGGCATTCGAATCCGCGAGCTCGCCCTTGCGGTAGTAGATGTTGTCTTCGAACCCGACGCGAACGTGGCCTCCCATCGCGATCGCAAGCGTCGCCATCGCGGTCTGTCGCCGCCCGATGCCGGCGACCGTCCAGGTGCTGCCGGCCGGGATCGAACGGGCGAAGTGGAGCAGGTTCTCCGCGGTGGCCGCCGCCGCGCCCGGAACGCCGAGCACGAAGTCGAAGTGCGCGGGCGCGGTCAGAAAGCCTCGACCGAAAAGAGCGTCCGCCGTCGCCAGCATCCCGTCGTCGAAGATCTCGAGCTCGGGGACGATCTCGAACTTCTTCAGACGGTCGAGGATCGCGCCGATCGTGGGGAGCGAGTTCTCGAAGACGTCGTTGCCGAAGTTGCAGGTGCCGAGCGTAAGCGTCGCCATGTCGGGCCCGAGCTCGAGCGCCTCGATTCGCTCCTCGACGCCCATCCCCACGGCGCCTCCCGTCGAGAACTGCTGAAGGATCGGGCAGCGGGACCGAATCGCCTCGGAATAGAGACGGAAGGTCTCGAGGTCCTGCGTGGGCGTCCCGTCCGGGCGGCGGCCGTGGATGTGCGCGAGCGTGGCGCCCGCGTCGTACGCGCGATGGTACTCATCGCCGACTTCGTCCGGCAGGAGCGGGAGGTGCGGCTGCTGCTCCCGGGTGACCTCGGCGCCGACGCCGGCGACCGTGATGACGAGCTCGTCGCTCATGGACGCTTGCGCTGGCGCTCGAGCGGGACGACGCAGGTCCCGGTAGCGCGCGCGACGACGAGCGGCGGATCGAGGAGGCGCGCGGAGGACGTGGAATCCGACGCCGCCGGAGCGATCACCTTACGCGCCTCGAACCGCATCTCCCGCGACGTCTTCCCGACCCGCGTCAACTGCGCCTCGATTTCCAGGTAGTCGCCGGCCCCGACCGGGGAGAGAAACTCGACCGCCGAGTAGGCGCGGAAGAGTCCCTCGTCGCCGTCGTGTCGGATGAGGAGCTCCGTCGCGGCGTCGCCGAAGAGCTTCAGGACGAAGGCGCCGTCGACGAGACCGCCGCCGTAGTGAGCCTGCTCGGCGCCGACCCGGAGACGCAGGACGACCGGCGACGTCACGAGGACCCGTCCCGGCGCCTCGAGATTTCCTCGAGGAGAAAGCCCGCGACCCGTGAGGCGGTCGTTCCCGGGCCGAAACCGCCGTCGTACCCGAGCTCCTTCGCGAGAGCATGGTCGACGCGCGCGCCTCCCGCGACGAGCACGAGACGGTCGCGGAGCCTCTCCGCCTCGAGCATGTCGACGAGATCTGTCAGGTGGCGGACGTGAATCTCGTTCTGCGTCACCGTGGCCGAAACGAGGAGCGCGTCCGCCTTCGACTCGCGGGCGAGACGCACGAGCCGGTCGATCGGCACCTGCGCACCGAGGTTGCGCGCGTCGAAGCCGCGATAGCGCTCGAGTCCGGAGTCTCCGGCAAAACCCTTCGGGTTGAAGATCGCGTCGATTCCCACGGTGTGGGCGTCCGACTCGAGCGCGCACCCGAGTACGACGAGCCGTACGCCCGCCCCGAACCGCCGCTCGATCTCGGCGTCGATCTCCTTCCGGGACAGCTGCGGCGCGGCCGCTTCGTCGGCTCGCAGATCGGCGAGGTCCACCTCGGAGCGGCTCTTACCGTAGACGACGAAGAACGTGAAGTCCGGCGACACCGGCTGCGCGAGCGCGACGTACGGCTCGGACAGTCCCAGTCCGGCGGCGTAGCGCCGCGCTGCTTCGACGGCGAGCTCTCCCGCCGCGACCGGCAGCGTGAAGGAGACCTGCACGACGCCGTCGTTCCAGCGGTCGCCGTAGGCGCGGACGCGTCCGGAGCGAGATGCCGGGCCGCTCATCGTGCGGCTCCCGCCGGGTGTGCCGACGCCGCCCAGGCCTCCAGGAACGGGTTCGCGTAATCCGCCGCGCGGGGGACGACGCCGTCGTATCCGCGCCCCGCCTCCCGGGGCCGCCGGGTCGCCGCGAATACGCCGGATGCGAGCGCCTCGAAGAGCCCGTCCCGGGCGACGCGCTCCAGAAGCTTCTCCGCGCCCGAGAGAACCTCGCGGGCCCGCCGGACGATTCGACCGCCGGGCTCGAACGCGAGCTCCTCCGAGAGATGGCGGGCGTTCGACCGGATCGTTTTCGCCTGGTCGATCGCGAGCCACCGGTCGTGGAGGAGCGGGGTGTGGAGGGCCTCGGTCAGCATGCCGAGAAGGTGGATCGATTGATTCGTGGCCACCGAGGTCAGGACGAACAGCGCGTTCTGCTGGTAACCGCGGAAGACGTTCCCGGTCATGTGCTTGGTCGGCGGCATGTATTTGAGCGGCGAGTCCGGGAAGATCTCCCGCGCCGCCTGCGCCTGTGCAATCTCGAAGAGGAGTCCGTCTTCGAGCGTCGGGTCGATCTCGAAAGCGTGCCCGAGCCCGATCTGCCAGTGCTCGAGGCCGGCGTCGAGGGCGAGCCGCTCGTTGATGAACTGCGACGCGAGGACCACCGGCGCCTCTTCGACCGCGTCGGCCGTCGTCAGGTAGTTGTCCTCGCCGGTATTGATCACGACGCCCGCCGCGGCGTTGATGCGGCGCGAGAACCCCTGGTCGACGAGCGTCCGGACCGGGTTTATGTCCCGGAAGAGGATGCCGTAGAGGGCGTCGTTCAACATCATGTCGAGTCGCTCGAAAGCCCCCATCACCGCGATCTCCGGCATGCAGAGGCCCGAGCAGTAGTTGACGAGCCGGACGGAGCGGTCGAGCTCCTCCTCCAACTCGTCGAGCGCCGAGCGCATGATCCGGAAGTTCTCCTGGGTCGCGAACGTCCCGCCGAAACCCGTGGTCGTCGCGCCGAACGGGACGTGATCGAGAAGCGACTGAGCCGTCGACCGGATCACCGCGATGCACTGAGCGCCGGCTCGAGCGGCGGCCTGCGCCTGCACGACGTCCTCGTGGATGTTCCCGGTCGCGACGATCGCGTAGAGAAGCGGCAGCTCCTCCTCGGGGTGGCGGGCGAAACGGCGCTCCCGGTCACGCCGGCTCTCACGGATCCGGGAGAGAGCTGCGTCGACGAACGGCGCGAGTGCCTCACGCCAGCGGGGATGCTCCCGGAGCGACGCGACTTCTTCCCCGCGGGAGAGACGGGCCGCGGCCGCGGCGGTGTCGTGCTCGCCATCGGCCAGAGCGCTCCCGAGCCAGAGCGCGACGCCGCGGCCGAGCCGTCCCGCGGCCTGGATGGAGTCCACGAGTCGATTGGGGACGGGCACGTCTTCCGCGTCGACGCCGTCCACGCCGAGGAGGCGCGCGACCGCGCGCTCAGTCGCGACCGTCGTAAACCGATCCGTTTCGCGACGGACCGCGCCCGCGACCTCGCCGGCGAGGCTCCGGCAGCGGGCGACCGTCTCCGGTGAGAGGCGGAGCTTTCCAATCATTGGATGCGGAGAAGTTTAATTCCCTTCGGCGACCAGGCCCGCAACCAGGTCCACCACGAGGATTCCCGGAAACGCTCTCGTGGTCTCCTCGAACAGCTCCTCCGCGCGGAGGCCTTGTTCCCCGGGGAGCGTCGGGTCAGCCGGGTTCGTCGTCACGGCGAGGAGGCGCGAGGGACGTCGCGCCGCGAGCGCGATGCCCTTCGCCCGCAGGCGGTCGAGCGCGCCCGCGGAGAGAAAGACCGAGGCGAAATCGTCGACGACGAGCGTTTCTCTTTCGGCCGGGGCGATCGCGTCGAGCGCCGCATCCGTCAACGCGCCCGAGAACGTGAACTCGCGCGCTCCGGAGTCCGGTGCGGGAAGCCGAACGAGATCCGCTGCCGCGAGAGCCCGCGCGACGACCCGCTCGGTGGTTCGACCGGCGGCCGCTCCGATCGAGAGCACGACTCCATCCGCGACTCGGGCGCCCGCGAATGCGCGCCGCCCGAACGCTCCGTCGAGGAGGACGATCCGGGCGCCCGCGTTCTCGAGCGCGGCGCTCGTCTCTCCGAGCTCCTCCGCCGTTGACGGGCCGACGACCTCGACCTCCCCGGCCCGGAGCACGCGGCGGACCTCGATCGCGCCGAACCGGGTGCGAAACGGGAGACGCTCGACGAGCTCCGAAGCGATCTTCGAGGCGGCAAAACAAGCCGCGGCGGAGGCGACGAGTTGTCCCGGCCAGAGGCGGAATCGCGGCTTTGGCTCCCCGGTAATCGCGTCGAACTCCTCGCCGTCCCGGCCCGCCGAGGTCGCGCCGGCGACGAAGTCCGAGTGAAAGAGCTTCTCGGCCGCCGCCACGAGCGCCGTCGTCTTTCCGACGTTCTTCGCCAGACCGACGAACGCCGCACGCTGGACCCCGGAGAGGGCGGCTGCGAGAGCTTTCGCGGCGTTATCCAACGAGCTCCGTATACGCGTCCCGCAACCGGTCGTGATTGCGCAGGAGGTCCAGCGCATATTCGGCGTGGCCGGGCACGTAGCCGTTCCCGATCAGGAGCGTCCCGGGATGGGCGAAGCCCTCGGCGCCGAGCGCCGCCGCCTGGAAGGACGTCGCCATGCCGAAAAAGATGACCATCCCCTCGTCGCGGGCGCACAGCACGCTCGCGGTCTCGGTGCCGGGAACGTTCGCGACGTTGACGACGAGGTCGACGCGGCGTCCCTCGTTCGCCCGCTCGACGCCGGAGAGAAGCGTGACCGGGTCCCGTGCGTCCGCGTGCAGGACGCGATCGGCGAGCTGGACGCCTCGCGCCCGTCGGACGGCCGCTTCCGACGCGTCGACCGCGAATACCTTCCCCGAGCCGACCGCCTCCCGGGCCGCGGCGAGACAGAGAAGTCCCGCCTTGCCGGCTCCGACGACGAGCACGCTTTCGGCTCCCCGCGCGTGGCGGCGGACGAGCGCTGGCGCGCCACAGACGTCGAAGGCGGCGAGTGCGAGCGCCTCGGAGAGATCGTCGGGCAGTCGCGCCAGGAGCGTCCGGGCGAAGAGGATCGCGGTGCCCCTTGCCGCGAGACGCTCCGATCCAGGAACGACCGGGCCGAGCTCGTCGAGCACCAGCGGGGTGAGCGTCAGCGACACGAGGGACGCGACGCGATCTCCGGGCGCGAACTTCCCGGCCGCCGGATGGTCCGGGCCGATCTCGCGAATCTCGCCGAGGCAGATTCCGCCCGAATTCGTCGCCGGGTTGTGCATCTTCCCGCGCTCCCCGACGATCCGCGCGATCTGCGCGGTGACCGATTCATTCGTCGAGGTCGCCCGCTGCGACAGGTCGTGAAAGGAGGCCGAGTCGATGTTCAGCGCGCGGACCGCGATCGCGATCTCGTTGCCGCGGACGCGGGGATCGGAATCGAGCCTCCACGCGAGCTGCGGAAGGGACCCGGGCGGCTCGAGCGAGCGGTGCAGCCCGAGCGGATGAGGCGACTGCGGCAAGCCCGGGATTATTTCACCGGGAGTAAGGCCGCTCGGCGTTTTGGCGGGGTCGACGGGACTCGAACCCGCGACCTCCGGCGTGACAGGCCGGCGTTCTAACCAACTGAACTACGACCCCGCAGAACGGCGCATGATACAGGAAGGCCTTCGCTGCTTTCCTGCGTTGCTTTCGCAG
>JBBQKV010000106.1:0-9489 GCA_038327245.1 Acidobacteriota bacterium | reverse complement strand
CCGCCCGCCAACACCTATACGTACGCGATGATGCGGCAGCTCGACGAAGCGATCCTGAAGGCGCGCTTCGACGACGACGTCCACGTGATCGTCCTGCGCGGCAAGGGGGATCGCTTCTTCTCGGCCGGCGCGAACATCGGGATGCTGAACGCCGTAACCCCCGGCTTCAAGTACTTCTTCTGCCTGCACGCGAACGAGGTCCTCCTGCGTCTCGAGCACACTCCGAAGCTCGTGCTCGCCGCGCTGAACGGCCACACCGTGGGCGGAG
The DNA here is from genome assembly GCA_038327245.1 of Acidobacteriota bacterium. Taxonomy (GTDB): domain Bacteria; phylum Acidobacteriota; class Thermoanaerobaculia; order UBA5066; family Gp7-AA6; genus Gp7-AA6. The sequence continues at coordinate 9,221 of JBBQKV010000106.1, read as the reverse complement.
GGCTGGAGATCGCCATGGCGGCGGACATCCGCATCGCGCGGAAGGACGCCGGGAAGATCGGCCTGCCCGAGGTCACGCTGGGCGTGCTGCCCGGCACGGGCGGCACGGCCCGTCTCGGGAAACTGATCGGGAAGTCTCGGGCGATCGAGCTCATGATCACCGGCAACACCTTCTCCTTCGAGGAGGCGTACGACCTCGGCCTCGTCAACCAGGTCATCGACGCGACCGCGGAGGAGTGGTGGGAGCAGGTCATGGACTACGCCCGCCAGTTCGTGCCCCCGAACCGGGCGTCCCTGGCGGTCGGCCGGATCAAGCGGTCGGTCCAGTCGGGCTGGGACCTCCCGCTCGAGTCGGCGCTCGCGGTCGAGCGCGAGCTGCAGCAGCTCCTCTTCCAAAGCGAGGACGCGAAGGAAGGAATCGCGGCGAACCAGGAGAAGCGGGTCCCGAAATTCAAGGGAAAGTAGGGCCGATCGCCCTATGGCCACGGAAGCTCCGGTCGCCTCCAACCTGAAAACCGACCTCTTCATCGGCGGCGAGTTCGTCCCCTCCGCCTCCGGAAAACGCTTCGCGACCTCGAACCCCGCCACCGGGGAGATGGTCGCGGAGGTTGCGGAGGCCGGCGTCGAGGACCTCGACCGGGCGGTCGCCGCGGCGCGGGCGGCGTTCGAGTCGGGGCCGTGGGCCTCGATGAAGCCGCGGGAGCGCGGCCGCATCCTGATCACGGCGGCCGAGAAGCTCCTCGCTCGCGCCGAAGAGTTCGGCCGCGTCGAGACGCTCGACAACGGCAAGCCGATCTTCGAGTCCGCGAAGATCGACATCCCCGTCGCCGCGGACGCGCTGTCGTACTTCGGCGAGTCGGCGGACAAGCTCTACGGCGACACGTTCCCGGCGCGGCCCGACGCGATGCTCCTGACGCTGCGCGAGCCGATCGGTGTGGTCGGGGCGATCACGCCGTGGAACTTCCCGCTGCTCCAGGCCATGTGGAAGATCGCGCCGGCACTCGCGCTGGGCAACACGGTGGTCCTGAAACCCGCATCGCTGACGCCCCTGACGGCGCTCCTCTTTGCCGACCTGCTGCGCGAGGCGGGCCTTCCGGCCGGCGCGTTCAACGTCGTGACCGGACCCGGCGCGACGATCGGCTCGGCGATGGCGCAGCACCCCGGGATCGACAAGGTGTCCTTCACCGGAGAGACCGAGACCGGCAAGACGATCCTCCGCGCCGCCGCCGGGACGATGAAGCGCGTGTCGATGGAGCTCGGCGGCAAGTCGCCGAACGTCGTGTTCGCGGACGCCGACCTCGACGCCGCAGCCCGGGGCGCCATCAACGCGATCTTCTACGGCAAGGGGGAGCTCTGCTCCGCCGGGTCGAGGCTGCTCGTGGAAGAGTCGGTCCACGACGCATTGCTCGAGCGCGTGGTCGACCGCGCGAAGAAGATGATTCCGGCGGACCCGCTGCATCCCAAGACACGGCTTGGCTCGCTCGTCTCCGAGAAGCAGCGCGAAAACGTCGAGCGCTACGTCGAGAGCGGAAAGAGCGAGGGGGCGAAGGTCGTCGCGGGCGGAAACCGCGCTGCGGTCGACGGCAAGGGCGCGTTCTTCGAGGCGACCGTCTTCGACGGCGTCACGCCCGATATGCGGATCGCGCGCGAGGAGATCTTCGGGCCGGTGCTCGCGACGCTTTCCTTTCGGGACGAGAACGAGGCAGTTGCGATCGGCAACTCCACGATCTACGGGTTGGCCGCGGCGGTGTGGACGAAAGACGTCAAGAAGGCGATCCGCACCGCGAAGGCGCTGAAGGCCGGGACCGTGTGGGTCAACACGTACAACTTCTACGACCCGGGTCTCCCCTTCGGCGGCTACAAGGAGTCCGGCTTCGGCCGCGAGCGCGGCCACTACGCGCTGGAGGAATACACCCAGGTCAAGAGCGTCTGGGTGGACCTGACGTAGCAAGTTCGCGACCCGCCGTTGCTCCCGATCAATGACGATTGGTCATATCCTTCACGCGTGAAGACGCTCGCGACGGCTTTCGCGATCCTGATCTGCGCGCTCCCCGCGTCCGCGGCTCCCGTCCGCCGGCCCTCTCTCGAATCGGTACTTTCGACGCTTCAGAGCGTCCGGGAGTTCGACGCGACCGCGGTCTCGCCCGACGGAAAGAGGGTCGCGTGGGTCCGGAAACTCGAGAACGCGAAGGGCGCCCTGAAGAACGGGGCCGTGGAGGTCGCGAGCCTTTCGACGCCGGGGGAAGCGCCGCGCCGGATCACCGCCGCCCGGGACGGCCGCGCGCACGACGAGCGCTGGCCGGCCTGGTCGCCCGACTCACGATTCCTGGCGTTCCGCTCCGACGCTGCCGCGGCCGGCCAGGCGCAGGTCTGGGTCGCGCCGGCCGCGGGCGGGCCGACCCGGCAGGTCACGCACGTGAAGGGACAGATCTCCGACCTCCGCTGGTCGCCGGACGGCCACGCGATCGCGTTTCTCTTCGTCGAGGGATCGACCCAGGAGACGGGCGCGCTGACCGCGTACAAGCCGGACGCCGGCGTCGTGCTCGAGACGATCGAGGAGCAACGGATCGCGGTCGTCGACGTCGCGACCGGCCGGGTTCGGCAGGCCTCTCCCGCGAACCTCTACGTGTACGACTACGACTGGTCGCCCGACGGAAAGAGTTTCGCCGCCGAGGCCGCTGAGGGGTCGGGCACGAACAACTACTGGATCGCGCAGCTCTACACGGTGGACGCACCGAGCGGGCGGGCGAAGTCCGTCTGGAAGCCGCCGCTCCAGATCGCCTGTCCTCGATGGTCTCCGGACGGCCGCGAGATCGCCGTGATCCACGGGCTCATGAGCGACGAGGGCTCGACCGGCGGCGACATCTGGACCGTCCCGGCGGCCGGAGGGACGCCGAGGAACCGCACGGACGGGATGAAGGCCTCCGCGTCCGCGCTCTTCTGGCGCTCCGGCAACGAGATCCTGTTCACGGAGTACGTCGACGGCGACGAGGCCATCGCGGCGCTCGACGCCTCCGGGAAAATCCGCACGCTCTGGCGCGGCTCCGCGGTCGTGGCGAAGTTCTCGGTTGCGAAACAGGGACTCTCGAGCGCCGCCATTCGCTCCTCGTTCTCGCAGCCGCAGGAGGTCGTGGCCGGCCCGATCGGCGAGTGGACCGCTCTCACGCGCGCGAATGCCGGAATCCGGCCGCTGTGGGGAGAGGCCCGGAGCCTCACGTGGAAGAGCGACGGATACCGGGTGCAGGGCTGGCTCCTGTCGCCGCTCGAGAGAGATGCCACGAAGAAGTCTCCGATGGTAGTGTCGGTGCACGGAGGACCTTCCTCCGCGGCCACGGCCGGCTGGCCCTCGCGGTGGGCCGCGGTCCTGGCGAGTCAGGGGTATTTCGTGTTTCTCCCCAATCCCCGCGGGAGCTACGGGCAGGGCGAGGCATTCACGCGCGGCAACGTGAAGGACTTCGGGCGCGGGGACCTCCGCGACATCGACCGGGGAGTGGACGCCGCGCTCGCCGCCGCACCGATGGATCCGAAGCGGCTCGGAATTTGTGGCTGGAGCTACGGCGGCTACATGGCCATGTGGGCGGTCACGCAGACGAACCGGTACGCGGCGGCCGTCGCGGGCGCCGGGATCGTGAGCTGGCAGAGTTACTACGGGCAGAACCGCATCGACCAGTGGCTCCTGCCGTTTTTCGGCGCGTCCGTCTACGACGACCCCGAGGTCTACGCGCGGTCCTCGCCCATTACGTTCATCAAGAAGGTGAAGACGCCCACGCTCGTCCTCCACGGCGACCGCGACTCGGAAGTTCCGACGCCGCAGGGTTACGAGTTCTGGCATGCGTTGAAGACGCTCGGGGTTCCCACGGCCCTCGTGATCTACGAGAACGAGGGGCACTCGATCAGCGATCCGAAACACCAGCTCGACCGGGATCGACGGCTGGTCGACTGGTTCGGAAAGTACCTGCGGTGATGTCCGGGCCGGCGCACGATAAGAGAACGAGGCCGTCGCGATCGGGAGCTCCACGATCTACGGGCTGGCCGCGGCGGTGTGGACACGCGACGTCAAGAAGGCCATCCGCCCGGCGAAGACGCTGAAGGCCGGTACGGTCTGGGTCAACAACGTCTAGGACCCGGCCTCCCTTCGGCGACTATAAGGAATTCGGCTTCGTTCGAGAGCGGCCGCCACGCGTGGGAGGAGTACAACCCATTTCAAGAGTGTCTGGGTGCATCTGAACTAACCCCTGAACTCCGCATCTCACTCTCACGACAATAGTTCTTGGAAAGTATCAGCTCGGGGCTTTACAATATAGCGTGTACGCTATACGATGAGGTCATGCCTTTCGCCCGAGTGCGAGGTAGAACTCAAGCGCCTGACCGAGACGGACTCCAACGTCGGCGAAGCGATTCGAGCGTGCCTCGACATGCTTCAACGCGACGCGAATGAGTTCGAAGGAATCGATGGCTTCTCCGTCCAGCGAATTGCCGGGCTTTTTCGCAAAGGAATCCGGGTCTATCGGGTCAAGTACGAGCGGTACATCCCGGGCTTGCGAATTCTCTTCTTCTCCGTTCCGTCGAAGAACTGCGTGTTCATCACCGGAATTCACAAACGAGGAACTCTCGGCGCGGGGATGGACTACGACTTTTTCCGAGAGGCGTTCGTCCGAGCCCAGAAATACTGGGCACTAAGGGAACAACAATGCTGACAGGCACACAGAACTCATCACTCATCCTCGTCGGAGAACACTTCAACGAAGCCACCAGCTCACCCACGGCAGTAATGCCCGAATCGAGAACGGAGCTATTCCGACAGGAGGTTCGGGCTTCGATCCAGAGTCAGTACTTCCTCGCAGCGGAGCGTGGTGAGATCTCGAAGATTCGGGGATGGAGGATTGTCCGAGGGATGGACCAGATCGAACTGGCAGTGAAATCCGGCATGACTCAGCCCGAGATCTCGCGAGCAGAACGGTTGGGACAGGTCAATCGAATGAAAGGGGCGACGTTGAAAAGAATCGCACAGGCTCTCCAAGTCCACATTGACGACCTGTTCTGATGTCAGCAACCGAACGACACGAGATCGTCTTCGGAGCGCTCGTCCTCTGCGACGACGTCCGGTTCGAGAACAACGGAAAGCTGCTCCTGATCGGCGTCTACTCCGACGTCGTCCAGGTGGCGAAACTCCCGCTCCAGATGCGGTCGATCGGCCTCGCGATCAAGGCAAAAGTGCTGGCGACCGGCCGTTACCAGTTCGCGGTCTCGGTCGCGGATCCTCAGGGCAACCAGCTTCTGGACGCGAGCGGCGAGATCAACTACGAGGGGGAGCCGGGCCGGACGATCTGGTTCCCGGTCGTGATGGGGCCCGCCCTGCTCACGACCGAAGGCGCCTACGCGGTTCGGATCGTGCTCGGCGACGGCGCGCCGGTCCACGAGATCTTCCTCGTGCGCAAGACCGGCATGCCCGAGGTCCAGGTCACCGAGACGAAGCCGAACTAAAAAGCCAACTGGTACCTCGGTACCCTGGTACCTAGGTCGATTTTTTCAGAATCACGTCGAAAGCCCCGGCAAATCCCGCCTGCAGCCGCGCGAGCGGGATGATCCGGTGCGGATCGGCCGAATTGCAGGCCGGACCGCAGGAGTCGTGGTCCAGGACGGGATCCCCGGAAATAGAGCTGCGTCGTCAGCGGCTCGTGACCCGGCGCGCTCACCGTGAAGTGGATGTGCGCGGGGCGACCGCCGTACCCGCCCGGCCGGATGGTGTCGATCTGGTACTGGCCGCGCGCGTCCGTCAGGAGCTGCCCGCGCAGACGGTACGACTCGCGCTCGTCGTGGTAGCGCCCCTCCGCGTCCGCCTGCCAGACGTCGAGAAGAGCGCGCGGCACGGGAGTCCGGCAGTCCGGGCCGAAGACCGTCCCGCGGATCCGGAGGCGTTCGCCCGGCTCCCGGGAGCCCGCGAGGACCGACCGCCGCGGCGCGCCCGGCGTGTACATCGGCCCCTGGAAGTCGGACTCCGTGGGCTCGCAGGTGGCGGCGCCCGACGCCCGCCGGGCGGGGAGGAGGAGCGCCGCCGGCAGCGCCAGAGCGCGGATGAACATCGAACGGCGGTCGTGCGTCGGTTCTGCCATATCTTCTCGTCTCCTCGTCCCGATCGTAAACCCGAAAGGACGTCGGATGTTCGACAAGAGAATCCTGGCGGAGAGATCGATTTTGGTGACCGGCGGCGGCTCCGGGCTCGGCCTCGCGATGGCGAAGAAGTTCGCGGCGCACGGCGCGAAGGTGACGATCGCGGGCCGCACGCTCGACCGCCTCGAAAAGGCGGCGCGGGAGATCGCGGAGGTTGCGCGCGAAGGCGGGGAGGTGGACGTCTTCCCGGCGGACGTGCGCGAGCCCGACGAGGTCGACAACCTGGTCGCGCACGTGGTGACGCGTTTCGGCAAGGTGGACTCGCTCGTCAACAACGCCGCGGGAAACTTTCTCGTGACGTCCGAGGACCTGACTCCCAACGGCTTCGACGCCGTCGTCAAGACCGTTCTCCACGGCTCGGTCTTCTGCACGCTCGCGGTCGGGCGTCACCTGCTCGCGCGCCAGGCGCCCGGCTCGGTCGTGTCGGTGGTGACGACTTACGCCTGGACCGGCACCGGCTTCGCCCTCCCCTCCGCCTGCGCGAAGGCGGGCGTGCTCGCCATGACGCGATCCCTGGCGGTCGAGTGGGGCCACGCCGGCATCCGCCTGAACGCGGTCGCGCCCGGGCCGATCCCGACGGAGGGCGCGTGGGCCCGGCTGATGGCGTTCCCGGAGGCCGAGAAAGACACGATCGACCGGATCCCGCTCGGCCGGCTGGGCCGCCCGGAGGAGCTCGCGAACCTCGCGACCTTCCTGCTGTCGGACCTCTGCCCCTACCAGACCGGGGACTGCATCACGATGGACGGCGGCGAGTGGCTGGCGGGCGCCGGCGAGTTTTCGGACTACCGCAAGATCCCGCGCGACGTCTTCAAGGCCGCACTGGAGAAGATGAGGCCGAAGAGGCGGAAGTAGAGAAGTCCTAGATCCGGGAAGAGAACGCAGGTCGAGCGGCGCTCGGGAGATCGATCGGGACAAAACGATCGGCCGGATACAAATAGTCTTCCCCGGATTCATCCACAATTCGTACAAGGCCGTATTCCGCCGCGTCCGCATCTCGAAGCACGCGGTAGATCTTTCGGAGCTCCAGCGAAGCTGGATACTCGGAGTTCTTGACGCAAATCGCGAACTTAGGATTCTTTCGTCTTTTCATGGTTCACCCAGGATTTTCTTCACCTTCAGCTCCGTTGCCCCGATCCCGTGGGCCTCGTACCAGTGGAGCTCGGCCCAACGAATTCTACCGCCAGACAGGCGGACCGTCGCGAATCCCTTGCGTTTTCTCCATCGTGACCGCCCATACTTCCGACGCAGACGCTTGACCTCACGAATCCCGCGGCCAGTCGCAATCGTTTCGACCCCCCAGATTTCCCCCAGGACCTCGAAGGCCACTGCATTTCAGTTGTCTCGAGAATGCCGTCTCGATGGACGGCGGCGAGTGGCTGGCGGGCGCGGGCGAGTTCTCGGACTACGGCAAGATCCCGCGCGAGTTGTTCAAGGCAACGCTGGAGAAGATACTGCCGGAAAAGCGGAGTAGCCGAGAGCCGCATCCGATCCGAGTTAGTGGAGGCTCAAGAGGACGAGGATCTCGCCCTCTCCCTCCGCCAGGTTCTCCAAGGCCTTTCCGATGAGCGTTCCGGGACGGTGCATCTCGACGCCGGCCAGCGTCAGCGGCTCCGACTTCATGGCCATCCCCGACCGATCGCTCGTCACCAGGAGATCACCGATTCGAATTGGGCATCGACTCGCGTCGACCCGAACCCGGACACGGCCGGTCGTGGCAATCAGCGCCTTTCCTGCGCCGGATTCACCGAGCGTCAGGCCCGGTTTCTCGGAGACCACGCCCGCCACCTTCGTATCGTAGGCCTCGCCGGAGGACGTGACGCGGTTCGCCTTGCTCCGATCGAGGACTACAACCGTCCCTGCCGGCATACGCTCGGCGGCCGGCACCCACTCGGCGACGTCCTGGTATTTGGCGGCGATGTTGCCGTCGACCGTCAGGCTGCCGGCGACGTGAAGAGTCGTCAGCGGAGCAGTCGTCCCGATTCCGACCTTTCCTTCCGCAGTGATCCTCATCCTCTCGGTGCCACCGGTCACGGTATCTACGCGGAAGAAAAGGCCGTTTGTCGGGACAGCGGTTCGCACATCGATGAAGCCGGCGTCGATCGACCCGTTCACCACTCCGCCGAAAAGACGCATTCCCGACTGCTGATTGACCGCATTCCCTCCGATGAAGAGGTTGCCGTCGAAAGCGCCGTTGGCGGTCGGGATCTGAATGTTTCCCGCAGTCAACTGAAGCCGCTGAGTTGGGGTGGTCGTGGCGATGCCCACGTTACACGTGACGCAGTAGGTGTTGGTGCCTATGGTGGTCCACGCCGCCTGCCCCTCCGCGATCGGAGCAGACGAGAGCACCGCGAGAAAAAGAACCAGGATTCCGAGCCAGCCCCTGTTGCTGACCGGCGAGGCGAGTGTTTCCCGGGACATGGCTGATCTCCTTTTTCCTTACTTGACTCGTTGCCGGAGCTCGTCGAGATGAATTTTCTTGACGGCCGTGACGCCGACCGTGAGGGTCGGGTCCGTGAACGCGGGATCGGAAAAACCAAGGGCGATCCGAGCCGCCGCCACGGCGCTGCGAAGCTCGTCGACGTGTGCTTTCTTGATCAAGGTCACGCCCACGGAGAGCGTCACGTCGGTCCACGAGCTCGCTGCCAGGGCAGCGGCAGCGCGGACGGCATTGACAGCCTGCCGTAACTCGATGACGTGCTGTGCCTTGATGGTCGTTACCCCCGCAGTGACCGGCTCGTCAAAGAAGATAATCGTCGTTGAGAGGTCCTTGTTGCTCGGCGCGGAGGTCCCGCCGGAGCTGACGGCGCGAACCTGGTAGACGTACGTCGTCCCGCTCGATACGGTGTCCGTGTAGCTCGTGACTGTCGGATAGCCTATCGGCGTATATCCCGAGCCGAGCGAGCTTCGCTCGAGCTGGTAGCTCGTCGCGCCTGTGGAGGCGCTCCACGTAATGCCGATCTGCGTCGTGGTCGTCGCTGTCGCGACCAGATTGGCGGGAATCGGTGGCGGCGATCCCCCGGAGATCGTCGTCGCGGCGCTGGCGGAGTTGTT
>JBBQKV010000105.1:0-9643 GCA_038327245.1 Acidobacteriota bacterium | reverse complement strand
GGGTCGGCCGCCGTCGAGACGCTGCGCTCCGGAGAGCCCGTCGATCTCGTCCTGACCGACTGGAGGCTGCCCGGCGCGGACGGGCTCGCGGTGCTCGACGCGGCCCGGTCTCTCGACCCGACGCTTCCCGTGATCATGATGACCGCGTTCGGCTCCATCGAGGCCGCGGTCGATGCGATGAAGCGGGGGGCGGAAGACTTCATTACCAAGCCGGTCGATCCCGACCTCCTGAGGCTCCTGGTGTCGCGCGCGATCGAGCGGCGGATGCGGGAGCGGGAGTCGCTCCTTTTCGAAGACAACCGGTCCCGGACGATGCCCGCCATCATCGGGGAGTCCGCGGCGATCCGCGCGGTTCAGGCGGAGGCGCAGCGGGTGGCCGCGACGGACGCCACCGTCCTCCTGGAGGGGGAGAGCGGGACCGGCAAGGAACTGTTTGCGCGCGCGATCCACGAGCTGTCGGCCCGCCGGAAGCGGCCGTTCGTCGCGATCAACTGCGCCGCGATCCCCGACTCGCTCATCGAGAGCGAGCTTTTCGGACACGAGCGCGGCTCGTTCACCGGAGCGATGGCCCGGCGCCTCGGAAAGTTCGAGCTTGCCGACGGCGGTACCGTGTTCTTAGACGAGATCGGCGAGCTCTCGCCGGCCACCCAGGGGAAGCTCCTCCGGGTTCTCCAGGAGCGCTCGTTCCATCGGGTGGGCGGAACCATCTCCATCCAGGTCGACGTCCGCATCCTGGCCGCCTCGAACCGGCCGCTCGACCGGATGGTTTCGCAGGGACTCTTCCGCGAGGACCTCTATTACCGCGTGCGCGTGTTTCCGATCCGGATCCCGCCGCTGCGCGACCGGCCCGAGGACGTCGACCCGCTCGTGGACTGGTTTCTCGGACATCTCCCGCAGGAGCTCGGGAAGAAGGGAATGCGGATCGCGGCGCTGGCGCGGGAGCGCCTTCGCGCTTACGAGTGGCCGGGCAACGTGCGCGAGCTCCGGAATTGCCTGGAGCGCGCGATCATCCTTTCCGACGGCGGAGTCATCGAGGAGAGGTCCCTGCGCCTCGCGCCGGACGTCCCGGAGCAGCCGGCGGAGCGGCGCGGTGAAACCTTGGAGGACGTCCGCGAGCGGGGCGCCCGGACGGCCGAGCGGTTATGGCTCGCCCGGGCCCTTGAGCGCGCGAAGGGCGACCGGACCGCGGCCGCGACCGAGCTCGGGCTGACGCGGCGCCGGTTCGAGGCGAAGCTGAAGGAGCACTCACTCGACGAGTGAGCCGAGGGCCTCCCGGAGCGCGTGCCCCACGATCCCGTCCTCTTCCGGGAGCACCGTGCGCAGGTCGAGCAGCACTCTTCCCTCTTCCACCCGGGCGACGACCGGCGGCGACCCCGAGCGCAGCTTCGCGGAGAGCTCGTCGGCCGAGAGCCCCGCGACCGCGACGGCCAGCGCGCGCGAGTCGAACCGCTTCTCGGGGCTCGTGCCGCCTCCGAAAACCGCCAGCGTCGCGACCACCTCGATCGAGATGCGTCCTGCGGCGCCCTCGACCGCCGCGGCCGAGCGGATCTTTTCCCCGCGGCGCTCGAGGGAGTCGGCGTCCGCGGCCGCCGCCCGGTAGATTGGAAACTCCCGCCACCGGCCGGTCTTCCACGCCGCGAGAGTCGCGGCCAGGGCCGCCAGCGTCAGCTTGTCCGGCCGGACGACGCGGGCGACGGGGTGTTCGGCCAGCCGCCGCACCAGGGCCGCCTTTCCCACCACGAGTCCCACCTGCGGCCCCGAGAAGAGCTTGTCGCCCGAAAACGTGACGAGGTCCGCCCCGGCCGCGAGGCATTCCGCGACGGTCGTCTCTCCCGGCACTCCGAACTCGTCGAGCGCGACGACGCAGCCCGTGCCCTGATCGTGCACCCAGGGAATCCCGCCGTCCCGAGCGACCGCCGCGATTTCCGCGGGCGTGGGGGACTCCGCGAACCCCCGGATCTCGTAGTTCGAGGGATGGACCGTGAGGATCAGGGCGGCGTCCGGATCGAGCGCGCGCCGGAAATCCTGGGCGGTCGTCCGGTTCGTGGTCCCGACCTCCCGCAACGACGCGCCGGACGCCTCCAGAATGTCGGGGATGCGGAAGCTCCCCCCGATCGCGACGAGCTCGCCGCGGGAGACCAGGACCGAACGTCCGCGGGCGAGAGCAGAGAGCGCGAGAAAAACCGCCGAGGCATTGTTGTTGACGGCCAGCGCGTCTTCCGCGCCGAAGAGCGCGCTCGCGGCGGCGCGCACGTGATCCTGGCGCTTTCCTCTCCGCCCCTCTCCGGGCTCGTACTCCAGCGTCGAGTAACCGGCGGCGATCCGGCCGATCGCGTCGCGGGCCGGGCCGCCGAGCGGAGCGCGGCCCAGGTTCGTGTGGAGGAGGACCCCGGTCGCGTTGACCGCCCGGACGAGGGTAGGCGCGAACCTTCGCGCGAGCGACGCGCGCGCTGCCTGGAGAAGCGCCGCCGGCTCGAGCTCCCCATCGGCAATGGCGCGGCGCAACTCCTCCTTGACGGCTTCCCGGCCATACAGGCCGAGCGGTTCGGCCGCTTCCGGGCGGGCCAGAAGCGAGTCCATGGAGGGGGGGTGCGGGGCGCTCACGGCGCTATTATCGGAAAGTGAGCTGGGAACGCGAACTCAAGGTCCTGAACGAGGCGCTCCGGCGGCTGAACGCGGAGTACGACGCGTTCCTGTACGGCTCGTCGATCCGGCCTCCCCTGGACAGCCGCCGGCACGTCGAGGAGATGTTCCGCCGCCTGAGCGCCTCGCCGCCCGACGCAGCGTCCGAAAGGTACATGTTTTCGGCCCTTCAGAACCGTTACTCCACGCTCTGCGAGCGGTGGTCGCGGCTGCAGACCGAGAAGGAGTCGGGGCGGCGCCCCGGGGTCCACGGCGGATTTGCAGCCCCGGTCTCGGGGCCGGCTTCCCCCAACGCGGCGGCGGCTGGCTCCGTAACAGAGGAACGGGGTGGCGGCGAGTCCGTCGACCGCGAGCTCTTCGACCGATACATCGCGGCCCGTCGGGGACGCGGGGATGACGTCGCGGGCATCGGATTCGAAGCGTTTCGGGCCCGTCTCCAGCAGGAGGCACAGAAGTTGAAGCAGCGGACCGGCGCGTCGGACGTGGAGTTCGAGGTCACCGAGCGCGACGGCCGCGTGAAGCTCGTGGGTCGCCCGCGGGGGGAGCGCGAATGAAAAAAGTCTGGGTTGCGGTGATCATCGTGTTGGCGGCGGGCGCCGCCGGCTGTCACGTGTTCGCGAAACACCACAAGGACCAGCCCTACGAGGCCGAGCCTTTCTACCGGAAGTACCTCGTCCCCGGAAACGCCCTGGACGATCGGATCGCGGAGGAGGAGCGGCGGGTGAATGCCGATCCGGACAACGCGAACCTGCGCAACGATTTCGGGAACCTGCTCGCGCAGCGCCGCTTCAGCGAGGATGCTCGGATCGAGTACGAGCGGGCGCTCGATGCCGACTCCTCGCACTTTCTCGCGGCGTACAACCTCGGGCTCCTCTGGGAAACCGAGGGGAAGTTCTCCAAAGCCGTATCCGCCTACCGGAAGGCGATCTCGCGCAAGCCCGGATTCCCAGCGTCGCATTTTCACCTGGGCCGCCTCTACGAGAGACGCGGCATGGACGGGTTCGCGGTCCAGGAGTACGCGAAGGCTTTTCGACTCGACCCCCAGATGCGCGATCCCCGATACAACCCCCTGATCGTGGACACGCGGCTCCTGGAGCGCGCTTCGCTCGTGAACTATCCGCGCGACCTCGCGGTCGCGGCCATGAACGAGAACCAGGCGTACGCGGACGAGGCCCGTTTCCGCGACGTTCCGGTCGACCGGCCTCTCACGTCCTCCGACGTCGAGGATCCGTCCGCGCCCGAGCCGGTAGATGCCACGGTCTCCGCGCCCGTCACGCCGTCGGCGCCGGCCTCTCTCCCGGTCCGGCCGGGCCAGACCCGGCCGCAGGGGGGACAGGGGGTCCCTGCCGGGACGCAGCCGCTGCCGCCCGGAACCCAGCCGCGGCCGCCCGGAGCGCCGCCGCTTCTCCCGGCGGGGGCGCCACCGCCGCCGCCGCCCCTGCCGACGCCGGTCCCCTAGGGCCGAGTCCTCGCCCTACTCGAAGTTCGCCCTCTCCACGAGAAGGGTGGGCGCCCCCACGGGGTACGGCATCGGGAAGAACTGGCGGTCGGTCGCGACGCCGGCGATGCGCGCCAGGAACTCCGAGATGCGGCCGGAAACGCGCGCTCCGGCGACCGGCTCCGACGCGCGGCCCCCGAGGATCACCACTCCCGTGAACTCGACGGAGTAGCGGTCGGCCTCGAGATCGACGGTCACGGGAGCGGTCAGCGCGCGCGCGAAGATTCCGCGGCTGACGCCCGCGAGCAACTCCGGAGGCGCGACGCCGCTCGCCGTCTCGAAGAAGAGCCGCCGGGGACCGGGGCGCGGCGGGACGCGGTACGACGGTCGGACGCCGTGTCCGCTGGGGTGTGCCGCGGCGTGGGCCGCGGAGCGCAGGTCGTGAAGTCGGGATGCGAGCGCGCCGGCTTCGACGACGAGGACGCGGCGCGTCGTCGTGCCCTCCCCGTCGCACGGCGCGTCGGCCGAAGCGTCATCGGCAATCGTCACGCGCCGGGAGGCGAGCTCTCCCCGCTTCACCCAGCGCGGCAGAGTCTCCTCCGCGAAGATCGGAGCGAGCGCCGCGAGCATCGCCGCGGCGACCGCGGGGTCGAGCAGCCAGGCGCCGCGCGGAAACGAGGGCCCGCGCGCCGCGAGGGGAAGGGTCGCGCCGTCGGCGAGTCGCCCCGCGAGGCCCGCGAGATCGGGCTCCGCGTCCCATCGAAAGACGCAGAGGCGCTCGCACGCGCGCGATCCGCGGCGGCCCAGGGCGCGAGCGACTCCGTCGATCCGCGACGACTCCATGCGCACCGACAGACCGGCCGCGTTCACGATCTCCTCGACCGCCCGGCCGCGGCGTACCGTGAGCGACGACAGCACCGCCTCGCCCCGGGACTTCTCGGAGACGAGGTGCGAAAGGGGTGCGAAGAGCTCCGGTGCGGGCTCGATGGCGCCGGGGGATTCCTCCCGGCGGACGTCGCGCCCGGCAAGAGCGGGCGCCGCCTCCTCGCGCGCCGGCAGTCGCGCGGCGAGAGCCATGGCTGACGCGAGCCGGGCGGGGTCCGACGCCGAGGCGAAGCGCAGTCCACCGGCCCACCAGCGAGCGGCCCAGCCGTCCTCTCTCCGCCGGAGCTCTCCGCGGAAGGTCGCGGAGACGTCGATCTCGCGTGTCTCCGCGGTCTTCCGGTAGAGCTCCCAGGCGCCTGGCGCCCGCCGCTCGAGCTCTCCCTCCAGGTCGCCATCGATCATCGGTCGCGCACCGAAAGGCGCCTCACGATCACGTCGGGCGCTTCCCCCTGCACCGCCACGATCTGGCCCGCGCGTGAGCACCAGCCGAGCGACCGGTAGACGTGAACGTCGCGCCCGATGACCGGTTCCACCGCCGAGAGGGCCTTCAGGATCTCGCCGGCGATCAGTCCCGGCCCGATCTCCTCGGCGAGGCGGCCGCGGCGGACGCGGCGGGCCCGCGGGAACTGGAGCCGGAAGCGGCCGCTCGACAGCTCCACGGCTCCCGAGTCGACCTCGTCGATCGAGAGCCCGTTTCCGAGGCGCCGTGTCATCTCCTCGGACGTCCCCGCGCCCGCGGTCACCAGCGTGTTCGAGCCCCGCGCCAGCGGCAGATCAGCGGGTCCGGCGCGGCGCCCGTGGCCGCTCGAACCGCGCGCCTCGGCGTGGGCGCGATCCGTGAGCCGGCCGCCGACCCGCCCGGCGTCCAGGAGCTTGACGGCCCGCGGCCGAGCGCCCTCGTCGTCGCGCTCGTAGCCGCCGAAGAGATCGAGCCGCGTCGGATCGTCGCGCACGTCGAGATCGGGCACCGAAACCCGGGCCGCGGCGAGCAGCGAGAGCGGCGACTCGTCCGCGCCGGCTTCGAGCGCGTGCGAGAGGATCTCGTGGAAGAGAAACGCGGCGGTTCCGGCCGCAAAGAGCACGTCTCCGTCCGCCTCGCCCGCCGCAATCGGCCGCTCGCGCGCCATCGCCGCGCGGGTCAGCGCCTGCCGCAGCTCGTCGGCGGTCCCGTCGGCTTCCGGAGCGTGGAAGGAGAAGGAGCGGGTCTCGTCGCCCCGGCGCGATGCCGCCGTGAACGTGCCCTCGAGCGAGAGGAGGCGGCGAGCGGAGCGCGAGGGAGGCGACCCGGAGGGAACCACGCGGCGCGTGATCTCATCGAGAGACCAGCGGAAACGGTGCCGGGACGCGTGGCGTTCGAGGATGGGTGCGAGGCGCCGCGTCCACCGTTCGACGGAGGAGTCCGGCTCGGGATCCGGACGATCGGCCCGAATCTCGGCCGGCGGCGCCGGCCTGCCGGAAGGGCTCTGAAGGCTCCGGATCGCCTCCCGGATGGAGGGCTCTCCGACCCCCGACACGAACGTGAGCCGCTCCCGTCCGCCGCGGCGGTGGCGCGCCGAAACACCGGCCTCGACCGAGACGCGTGGTTCGCCCGGCAGCGCGTCGCGCCACTCGACGACGGTCGTTCGACGCGTCTCGACGAAGACCTCGGCGGAGTCGCCAAGAGTGATCGTGAGGGGGTCGAGCCATCGGGCGATTGCGCCGTCTTCGATTTCCATCGCCCCGCGATTATGTGTGATCGTTTTTCCCGCTATAACATCGCCAGATGGAGGCCGGATGAGCCTGGCGGAAAGACGGAAGGATTTCGTCGCGGTGCGCACGGCGCGCGGCCTCGTCAACCGGAAGCTGTTCGGAGAGAAGGCGCCCGGGGCGCTGCGCGACGCGGTCCTCGCCGCGCTCGCGGGCGAGGTGGAGAAAGAGCGGACGCTCGACGAGGAGGCGCGCCGGATGATGGAGGGCGCGAAGAACGAAATCGCGTCCGGGAAGGTCGACGGGCAGGAGCTCTTCCGCCGGATCCGGAGAAAGCTGGCCGAGCAGCGCGGCATCGTGCTGTGACGGCGCACTCGTCTCCCGGATGACCATCGACAAGCGGATCGCGGACCTCGAGGCGCTTCGCGAAAAGAGCCTCCAGGGCGGTGGCCCCGAACGCGTGGCGCGGCAGCACGCCGAGGGAAAGCTCACGGCGCGCGAACGCGTCGAGCTTCTGCTGGACCCCGGCTCCTTCTTCGAGCTCGACAGCCTTGTCGAGCACCGGTCGCGGGACTTCGGCATGGAGAAGTCGCGCATTCCGGGGGACGGGATCGTCTCCGGAGCGGGCACGGTGGACGGCCGGACGGTCTACGTCTTCGCGCAGGACTTCACGGTCTTCGGCGGATCCCTCTCCGAGACGAACGCCGGAAAGATCTGCAAGGTCATGGACCTCGCGGTCGCCAACGGCGCGCCGATCATCGGCCTGAACGACTCGGGAGGCGCCCGGATCCAGGAGGGAGTCGTCTCGCTCGCGGGGTACTCCCGCGTCTTCCTGCGGAACACCCGCGCGTCCGGCGTGGTGCCCCAGATTTCCGCGATCCTGGGACCGTGCGCCGGCGGAGCGGTCTATTCCCCGGCGATCACGGACTTCGTCTTCATGACCGAGAAGTCGTCGTACCTCTTTGTCACCGGCCCGGACGTCATCCGCACGGTGACGCACGAAGAGGTGACGAAGGAAGAGCTGGGCGGCGCGCGCACGCACTCCGCCGTCTCGGGCATCGCCCACTTCGTGCGGCGCGACGATCCCGGGGTCCTCCTGGCGATCCGGGATCTCCTCTCCTATCTGCCGTCCAACAACCTGGACGATCCCCCGAAGCGCGCCGCCCGGGAGCCGGTCGCCGCGAGCGGCGATCTCGACGGCTTCATTCCGGAAGAGCCGGACAAGCCCTACGACATGGCGGAATTCATCCGGGCGGTGGCCGACGGGGGGGACTTCCTCGAGGTCCACGCGGCATTCGCCCGGAACCTGCTCGTCGGCTTCGTTCGCCTGGGCGGCCGCCCCGTCGGGGTGGTCGCCAACCAGCCCATGCACCTGGCCGGGGTCCTGGACATCGACGCGTCGGTGAAGGGCGCGCGCTTCGTCCGGTTCTGCGACGCGTTCAACGTCCCGCTGCTCGTCTTCGAGGACGTCCCGGGTTTCCTCCCCGGCACTCAGCAGGAGTTCGGCGGGATCATCCGCCACGGGGCGAAGCTGCTCTACGCGTTCGCCGAAGCGACCGTGCCGAAGATCTCGGTGATCACGCGCAAGGCGTACGGCGGGGCGTATTGCGTCATGGCCTCCAAGGACCTCGCCACCGACTTCAACTTCGCGTATCCGACTGCCGAGATCGCCGTCATGGGCCCCCAGGGCGCGGTCAACATCCTGTACGGCCGCGAGCTCGCGGGCGCTGCCCCCGAGGCGCGCGCCGCCCGGGTCTCGGAGTACGTCGAGAATTTCGCGAACCCGTACGTCGCCGCCCGCCACGGTTTCATCGACGAAATCATCGAGCCCTCGGAGACGCGGGAGAAGCTGATTACCGCGTTCGGGCTGCTCGAAGGGAAGCGAACGTCCCTGCCGCCGAAGAAGCACGGGAATATACCCCTTTGAGACTCGCATTGTTTCCTCCTGTCATCCGGGGCCGCCGAGTTTCCCTCTGTCATCCGGAGCCGCCGGTTTCCTTCTCCAGTCATCCTGAGCCGCTGAAGGCGGCGAAGGATCTCTGGCTTTTCGAGGGAGAGATTCCTCGGCCTTCGGCCTCGGAATAACACCGGGGGGTAAGGCTCAGGACAACAACGGAGTGTGGCGGAACGCCTGTTCTTCGTCTACATTCTCGCGAGTCGATCCCGAGTGCTCTACGTGGGTGTCACCAACGATCTCGAGCGGCGGTTGTTCGAACACAGACACAAGATCCTCCCCGGCTTCACCGCCGCTTATGACGTCGACCGACTGGCTTACTTCGAATCTACGCCGAACGTGCTGGCCGCGATTGCGCGCGAGAAGCAGATCAAGGGCTGGCGGCGAAGTCGGAAGGTTGCTCTAATCGAGTCCGTCAATCCCCATTGGGAGGACCTCAGCTTGACCTCGGCGGAAAAGGTAGAGATTCCTCGGCCTCCGGCCTCGGAATGACAGTTCCATGAAACTCCTCGTCGCCAACCGCGGGGAGATCGCTCTGCGAATCTTCCGGGCCTGCCGGGACCTTGGGATCGAAACGGTCGCGGTCTTTTCCGACGCGGACCGCACCGCGCCGCACGTCGCGGCCGCCGACTTCGCGGTCCGGCTGGGGCCGGCTCCCGCCACGGAGAGCTATCTCTCGGTCCCCGCGATCCTCGACGCCGCGCGCAAGACCGCGGCCACGCTCGTGCACCCGGGCTACGGCTTCCTCGCCGAGAGCGCGGCGTTCGCGCGCGCCTGCGCGGATGCCGGTCTCACCTTCGTGGGACCTTCGCCCGACGCGATCGAGGCGATGGGGACGAAGACGAGCAGCCGGGTGCTCATGGAAAAAGCGGGCGTCCCGGTCGTGCCCGGCACGACGCGCGCCGCGCGCGACGCCGCAGAGCTCGCCGACTTCGGCAGGACGGCCGGTTATCCGATCCTCCTGAAGGCCTCGGCCGGCGGCGGCGGCAAAGGAATGCGGCGGGTCGAGCGGTCGGACGACGTGGCCGGCGCGTTCG
>JBBQKV010000104.1:0-9706 GCA_038327245.1 Acidobacteriota bacterium | reverse complement strand
CCGCGGCGACTCGCTCCGGAGGGATCAGCGCCAGGAGAGGTTGCGCGGCGTCGTTGAAGACGTCCCCGTCGTACGCCCCGGTGCGAAGATCTCCCGCCGCCCACCGCCGGAGCAGGCACAGCCGCTGGCGGTCCCAGAACGCGAGGTGCCCGAGCGAGTCCGCGACAGTCCAGCCGTTCGGCAGACGCGTGCGCAAGCCGGCGTCGTCGAGGCTCGCGACGAGCCGGCGCAGACGCTCCCTCTCGGACCAATTGCTTTCGGCAATTTCAGGGGACACCGGCATCGAGCACCTCCGGACGGGAAGCTTAGTATTGATGCCGAGAGGTGCCCTGATGCGCAAGGTCGCGCTCTTCGTCCCCCTGTTCCTTCTGGCCCTGTATTCCCCGGCGGCCGAGACGGCCGCGGCGCGAAAAGCCGTCGCGCGGCGGGTCTTCGAGGAGATCTTCAACCAGGGCAAGTTCGAGGTCGCCGACCAGATCTACGCGAAGGACTTCGTCAACCACGGCGTGACCCGGGACATCGGGCTGAAAGAAGACCAGGCCGCGGCGCGGGGCTGGAGGTCCGCCTTCCCGGACCTGCGGACGCAGGTCGACAAGGTGCTCGTCGACGGAGAGCTCGTGACCGTTCTCTGGAGCGGAGAGGGCACGAACACGGGCGAAGGCAACGGGCTGCCCGCCACGGGGAAAAAGCTCAAGGGGCGCGGCATCACCATCTGGCGCATCTCCGGCGGAAGAATCCGCGAGGAGTGGAGCGAGTTCGACCAGCTCCGAATCCTTCAGCAGCTGGGCCTGATGCCGATTCCGCCGGACACGGAGTAGCGCCATGCCGGTCGCCATCAGCCAGGTCGACGCGTTCACGTCCCGGCCGTTCTCGGGAAATCCAGCGGGGGTCTGCGTCCTGCCCGAAGAGCGCGACGACGCATGGATGCTGACCGTCGCGCAGGAGATGAACCTCGCGGAGACGGCGTTCCTGAACCAACGGTCGGATGGCTGGAGCCTTCGCTGGTTCACGCCGGCCCTCGAGGTCGACCTCTGCGGGCACGCGACCCTCGCGAGCGCGCACGTTCTCTGGGAGGAGAACCTTCTCGCCGCCGACGAGACCGCCCGGTTTCACACGCGGAGCGGCGTTCTGACAGCGATCAAGCGCGGCGACTGGATCGAGCTCGACTTCCCGGCCACTCCCGACGAGCCGGTCGAGGCGCCGGGCGGACTCGTCGAATCGCTCGGCGTGACGCCCCGGTACGTCGGCCGGAGCCGCTTCGACTACGTCGTCGAGGTGGACGGCGAGGACGCGGTTCGCGAAGTCCGTCCCGACTTCGGACATCTGAGGAAGCTCGGAGGCCGCGGGGTGATCGTCACCGGCCGGTCCGCGACTCCGGACTGGGACTTCGTCTCGCGGTTCTTCGCTCCGGCCGCCGGAATCGACGAAGACCCTGTCACCGGCTCGGCCCACTGCTGCCTCGCGCCGTTCTGGAGCCGGCGCCTCAAGAAGACGTCGTTCCGGGCGCGCCAGATCTCGGCGCGCGGCGGCGAGCTCAAGGTCGATCTGGATGGCGACCGCGTCCGCCTGGGAGGTCAGGCGGTGACGGTGCTGCGGGCGGAGCTACTGGCCTGATCCGCGCATCTCCGCGAGCATCTTCCGGTCCGCTTCCCGCCGCTTCTGGAGCATCGAGAGGAGCTCCTCCTTGTCCGCAGCGTTGCCGAACGGGTCACCCACGATGACGTCGGCGAGCTCGGCTGCAATGAGCACCGTCACGCGGGCGGAACTGCCGAGCCGCGCGGTGATCGCCTTCTCGATTCGAGCGGCAGGGCCTTTCCGGTCGGACGCGGGCACCGTGAATACGACGTTTCCGCTGTTCAACAAAGTCCGGACGTCGCGGTAGCCGAGTTCTTCGACGAGCGCGCGCACGTCGGACATCGCCACCCGCTTCGCCTTACCGACGTTTATACCCCGTATCAGAGCGACGTGTCGGCGGGCTGTCGTCAAGCCGCGGGACCCCCGAACGTCGCGGCCACCGGAGCGTGATCGCTCGTGCCGAACTGCGCCAGCACCTCGCACGACGTCACCCGCGCCGCGAGCGCCTCGCTCGCGAACACGTAGTCGAGACGCCAGCCGATGTTGCGCTGTCTCATGTTCCGCCACGGCGCCCACCACGTGAACAGGCCGTCGTTGTCGGGATCGAGCGCCCGGCCGACGTCCACGAGCCCGCGCGACAGGATCCGCTCGATCAGCTCGCGCTCCTCGGGCAGCTGGCCGATGATGGTCGGCTTGCGCTCTCTGGGATGCACGTCGCGCTCGGTCCGCGCGACGTTCATGTCGCCGCACAGGACGAGCTCCTTTCCCCGCGCGAGCGACTCCTCGACCCAGGTGTCCATGGCTTCGAGGAAACGCATCTTCGCCGGAAAATCCTTGCCCCCGTTGGGCACGTAGATCGAGGCGACGGTCAGGTTTCCGAGCTCCGCCGCGACGATCCGATTTTCGTGATCGAAGGCGGGATGGGAGAAGGTCGGCTTCTCCGGGAACGCATCGCGGCGCACGTGCAGCCCGACGCCGGAATACGCACGCTCGCCGTGCCAGTAACACCAGTAGCCCTGCATCTCGCAGAGCGCGGTCGGCACCTGCGCCGTCGCCGCTTTGATCTCCTGCAGGCATACGACGTCGGGGTGGTCCCGGTCGAGCCACTCCAGGAACTGCGATTCGCGAGCCCGGATGCCGTTGACGTTCCAGGTCGCGATCTTCAGGGTTTGGGCGTCCCCGGTGTCCCGATGTCGAGGATGATTTTCCACCTCCCGTCCGGCTGCCTGCGCCAGATCGAGACGTAGTTGCCGGTCACGCTCACGGGATATCCCGTCGCGTCCTTCCCGATTCGCTCGTAGTCGCCGATCGAATACCCGAGGTCGCCGCAGGAAGAAACCTCCGCCTGCGTCGGATGCCACTTCAAGAAGAGCGCCCGGTCCGTGAAGAACGGCAGCCACGCCTTCGACACCGCGTTTCTACCCCGGGAGACGTCCTTCCCGAAGAAGATCGCCTCGTCGTCGACGAGCGCGACGAAGCTCTGGAGGCTGCGGTCGGCGACCGCCTTCGCGAGCTCGAGGTCCGCGATCCGGATCGCCCGCTTCGCGGCCTCCACGTCGGTGGCCTGGCCCCGCGCGAGGCACGACGCGAGCGCGAGGATCACGCCGAGAGCCGCGCGCTTCACTTCTTCACCGCGTCCTTCTGCAGCTTCAGCGAGACGGAGTTCATGCAGTAGCGCTCCCCCGTCGGCTGCGGCCCGTCGTCGAAGACGTGCCCCAGGTGCGCGTCGCAGCGGCTGCACAGCACCTCCGTGCGTTTCATGAACATGCTGCCGTCTTCCTCGGTGCGCACGCTCTCCGACGTGAGGGGCTGGAAGAAGCTCGGCCAGCCGGTCCCCGACTCGAACTTCGTGTCCGAGCTGAAGAGAGCATTCCCGCAGCCGGCGCAGACGTACATCCCCTTGTCTTTCGATTTCTCGTACTCGCCGGTGAACGGTCGCTCGGTCCCCTTCTCCCGCATCACGCGGTACTGCTCTGGAGTCAATTGCTTCCGCCACTCCGCGTCGGATTTGTCGACTTTTTCCATGGGACTCCTTCCCCCGCCCGACCGTCTGCCTCCGCCCCGGGCGAGGCGGCGAGTCTATCGAACGGCCTGTTCGGCGACCACGACCTCGACCTCGACGGAGTCCCAGCCGTTGTGGAGGAAGCCGCCGGGGTTCCAGACCGCCTCGCGAGGCTGTACGCTGCCGCGGCTGTCGGTCGCGCGCGCGCTCACGCGGATCGCGCCGGGGCGCCTGGGAGTCCACCCGAAGGACCAGAGCCGCCACGCGAAGCGATCGTGGCGGGGATCGAGGTCCGCCTCCGTCCAGGCCGAGCCGTCGTCGTCCGAAATCTCGACCTTCGCGACGTCCGGAGCGCCGGAGAACGCGAAACCGGAGATCGTCGCCGGGACGCCGACCCGGCCCGACGCCGGCGCTCCCGTGATCGTCGACTTCACGAAGAGATCCGTGATCGGGCGCATCTCGGCCGGATCGACCGCGACGCCGGGCGGTCCCGGCCGGACCGGAAAGCGATACTCCTCGTCCATGAAGTAACCGGTCCGCTCTCCGACCTGCGGCGAGAGCCGCGCGAGCCACTTCATCCAGTGATCTCCGGCCCAGCCCGGCACCACCAGCCGGGCGGGCGCGCCGTGCTGCGCCGGCAGCGGCTCGCCGTTCATTTCCCAGGCGACGATCGCGTCCGCGAGCGCCTTCTCGAGCTCGATGCTCCGGAGGAAGGGCGCCTCCCCCGCCGGCGGCGCGTCCGTCCCTGCGGTATGAAGGTGTCTCGCGCCCGACTTCACGCCCGCTTTATCCAGAAGGTCGCGCACGCGGACCCCCGTCCAGCTCGCGTTTCCGACCGCGCCGCATCCCCAGGAGAGTCCCTGTACCGATGGTTGATACAGCGATCGGCCGTTCCCCGCGCACTCGAGCACGCAGGTCACCGTGGTCGCCGGGAAACGCTTCAGCTCCTCGAGCGAGAGCCGGAGCGGTCGCTCGACCTCCCCGTCGACCACGAGCGACCAGGCGGCGGGGTCCGGCGCTTCGGCGGGCGAGTGGTGCCGGACGAAGAAGTCGTCGTTGGGGGTGATGTACGCCGACAGCCGATCCAGAGGGGTTTCGCTGCTGACGTCGCTCACAGCGCCGCGAGGAATCCGTGGATCGCCGCGAGCGCCTCGGCCATGTTCTGCGCCTCCGTCCGGCCGGAGCTCGCCCGCGGCTTCCAGGAGTGGTCGCCGTCTTCCAGCCAGACCACCCGGATCGCGGGAGAGAGGCGGTAGCGTTGGACGTCCTCCGGCGTGCCGAACGCGTCCCGCGTCCCCTGGACCACGAGCGCGGGGGTCGAGAGGGTCTCGAGATGGGCCGTCCGGACCTTTTCGGGGCGGCCCGGCGGGTGGAACGGGTACCCCAGGCAGACGAGACCCCGCGCTCCGACCTCGTCCGCGACCATGCTCGCGATCCGTCCGCCCATGGACTTGCCGCCGATCACGAGCCCGCCGCCGCCGCCGAGCTCGAGGACGACGTCCTTCCATGCGTTTCGGAGAATCGGCTCCCGATCCGGAGCGCCGCGGCGCCGGCCCGTCTCCCGCCGCGCGCGCATGTAGGGGAACTCGAAGCGCGCGACGCGGTAGCCATACGCCGCAAGGCCCCGGGCGACTTCGTTCATGAAAGAAGTATTCATCGGCGCGCCCGCGCCGTGGGCGAGGACCACGGTGAGCCGGGCGTGGTCCGGCCCGTCGAAGAGGAGGTCCGAGACGGCCGCCGTCATGGGAGGATCTTAGTTTCAATGAAGACGCCGCCTCCCGAGACCACCGGCCGGAATCCTTTCGCAACGCTCGGGCTGATCGACGAGATCCTCGCGGTTTTGACCGAGCTCGGCTACGAGGAGCCGACGCCCATCCAGACCGCGGCGATCCCGCCGCTCCTCGAGCTGAAGGACATGCTCGGCCAGGCCGCGACGGGGACCGGCAAGACGGCCGCCTTCGCGCTGCCGATGCTGCAGCGGATCGCGAAGGAGCCCGGCCCGCGCGGTCGGACGGCGGGGCTCGTGCTGGTGCCCACGCGGGAGCTCGCGATGCAGGTGGCCGAGGCGGTGCACAAGTACGGCCGGAAGCTCGGGGTCCACGTCGCCGCGGTCTACGGCGGCGCCGCCATGAGCCAGCAGATCCGGACCTTGAAGCGCGGCGTCGACGTCGTGGTCGCGACGCCGGGCCGGGCGCTCGACCACATCCGCCGCGGCACGCTCAAGCTCGACTCGGTGCGGATCCTGGTGCTCGACGAGGCGGACGAGATGCTCGACATGGGGTTCGCCGAGGACCTCGAAGCCATCCTGGAAGCGACGCCGCGCGAGCGCCAGACGGCGCTTTTCTCCGCGACGATGCCTCCCCGGATCGCGTCGATCGCGGAGCGGCACCTGAAAAACCCGGCGCGGGTGACGATCGCGCGGGAAAGGCCGGCGCCCGGCAAGGCGCCGCGGGTCCGCCAGGTCGCATACATCGTCGCGCGGGCGCAGAAGCCGGCGGCGCTGGCACGGGTCCTCGACTCGGAAAACCCGACTTCCGCGATCGTCTTCTGCCGGACACGCATCGAGGTGGACGAGCTCACCGAGACGCTCCAGGCCCACGGCTACCGCACCGAGGCGGTCCACGGCGGTCTCGCCCAGCGGGAACGCGACCGCGTCATGAACCTCTTCCGCGGCGGGAAGATCGACCTCCTGGTCGCCACGGACGTCGCGGCGCGCGGGCTCGACATCGAGCGCGTGTCGCACGTCGTCAACTACGACGTGCCCTCGGCCGGCGAGGGTTACCTCCATCGCATCGGGCGGACCGGCCGGGTCGGGCGGGCGGGCGTCGCGATCACGCTCGCCGAGCCGCGGGAGCACCGGCTCCTCCGCAACATCGAGGCCTTCACGAAACAGAAGATCGAGATCGCGAGCGTTCCCACGGCGGCGGACTTGAAGGCCCGGCGGCTGGAACGCCTGAAGGCCACGCTTCGCGAGCGCGTCGTGGCCGGCGGCTTCGACGACGTCCGGGGGGTGGTCGAATCGCTCTCCGAGGAGTTCGACGTCATGGACGTCGCGGCGGCCGCCGTGAAGATGGCGCAGACCGCGGCCGACCCCGAGAGCGACGAGCCGGACATCCCGAGCTTCGCCGCGCCACCGCCGGAGAAGAAACCCTTCCGCCCGCGGAAGAGCGGCCCTCGCCCCCGCCCGAAGTGGCGTCCGCGCTGAATTGGGGTCAACGCTGCATTCCTGCATTCGCGGAACGACCCTTGCAGAGGGAAGGGTCGTGATCGCGCTCGAAGACTTCACGATGCTGTCGCGGGGCAGCGAGGTGCCGCTCGAGGGGCGCGTCGGTATCTGTCCGAAGTGCGGTCGCAACGGCGTCGAGCGCTCCGAGCCGGAAGTCCTCTTCTTCGTCCATGCGCAGGAGACCGAGCTCCTGGGCGATGGCATGCTGACCCAGCCGTGGGACCGCTGCCGGCTGACGAGGGTCGCGAGCCAGTAACCTCCGGCGCCCGCCTCCGTCTATTCCTCCGGAGGGGCCGCCCATGTCGAAAGCCTTCGCCGGACTCGTTCTCGTTGTCGGTCTCGCCTCGATCCCCGTCACCGCCTCCGGCCAGGAGTTCCGCGAGATCCACCGGACGGTCGCGCTGGATGCCCACGGGACCGTCGCCATCCGGACCTTCAAGGGCTCGATCGAGGTCGAACCCTGGGGAGAGCCGCAGGCGGACGTCTTTGCAAGGATCGAGGCAGACACCTCGTGCGGCACCGACGCCCACCAGGCCGAACGCGTCCGGCTGACCGAGGTGGACGTCGACTCGACTCCCTCGCGGCTCGAGTTGCGGTCCGACTACGAAAAACTGGACGCCCTACCCTCCATTCCGTATCACGTCGCCGGATTCGACGCGACGTGCAGCGCACACCCGTTCATCCACTACCGGGTGCGGATGCCCCGCACCGCGCGGTTGGACGTCGAAGACCACAAGTCGAAGATCGCGGTCAGCGGTTTGCGCTCCGAAGCGAGGATCTCCAGCCACAAGGGGAGCGTGGACGTGAAGGCGCACGACGGCGGAATCGAGCTGACGACGCACAAGGGCGACGTCCGCGTCGAGTTCGCGCGGTTCGCGGCCAGCCGGCTGGAGACGTACAAGGGCGACATCGAGATCACGGTGCCGAGGTCGACCGGGTTCGATCTGGATGCTCGGGTGGAACGCGGCGGGACGCTCGAGGCCGGATTCCGGCTGGATGAGACCCCGATCAGCCGGCGCGAGCGGATCTACCGGCAGAAGGTGAACGGTGGCGGACCGCTTCTGACGCTCTCGACCCGGAACGGTTCCATCCGGATCCGGGAGAGGTAGTGGTCACCACACGCGGCAGGGCTTCGCCCGCACCATGGGCTTGTTCTGCTGGCAGCTGAACGCTTTCTGGAACTCGGGGAGATCCGCGACGATCCCGTTGACGCGGTACTTCCCGGGTGAGTGCGGGTTCGTGATGGCGCTGACGCGCAGGTTTTCGGGACGCTGGTCGTTACAGGCCCACTGCGCGAACCCGATGAAGAAGCGCTGGTCGGGCGTGAACCCGTCCTTCGACTCCAGCTTCATGCCAGCCGTGGCGTCCTTCCACGCGACGTAGGCGAGCAGCGTTCCGCCGAGGTCCGCGACGTCCTCGCCGGAAGTCAGCTTCGAGTTGATCTTGATGTCGTCGACGATCGTGTACTGCGCGTACTGATCCCGGACGCAGTTCACGCGCTCCTCGAACTTCTTCGCGTCC
The DNA here is from genome assembly GCA_038327245.1 of Acidobacteriota bacterium. Taxonomy (GTDB): domain Bacteria; phylum Acidobacteriota; class Thermoanaerobaculia; order UBA5066; family Gp7-AA6; genus Gp7-AA6. Next base: position 1,382 of record JBBQKV010000104.1, on the reverse strand, counting down.
TCCGCGGTCCACCAGTCCTTGAGATTTCCCTGGGCGTCGAACTGCCGTCCCTCGTCGTCGAAGGCATGCGTCAGCTCGTGGCCGATGGTGCTTCCGGTGTTCCCGTAGTTCGGCGCGTCGTCCAGCTTCGGATCGTAGAGAGGCGGCTGCAGGACGCCCGCGGGGAAGTTGATGTCGTTCATCTGCGGGTTGTAGTAGGCGTTGACGGTGGGAGGCGTCATCCCCCACTCCCCGCGATCCACGGGCTTCCCGATCTTCTGAAGCTGCCGCCGGGACTCGAAGGTCGTGGCGTTCGAAACGTTACCGAAGAACTCGCCCCGTTTGACCTCGACCGTTGAGTAGTCACGCCAGCGCTCCGGATATCCGACCTTGTTCGCGATCGCGTGCAGCTTTTCCAGGGCGCGAGTCTTCGTCGCGTCGGTCATCCAGTCGAGCGCCTTGATCTCGTTCTCCATGGCCTGCTCGATCCGTCGCGTCATGTCGACAGTCTTCTGCTTCGTGTCCGGGGTGAACGTCCGCCGGACGAACTCCTGCCCGAGCGCCTCTCCCAGGTCGCGGTCGACCAGCCGCACGCAGCGCTTCCAGCGCGCCGGTTGCTCGGTGACGCCCCGGAGATATTTCCGGTAGAAGTTGAAGTCCTCGGTGACTAAGGCGCTCGACAGGTAGTCCGCGCGGGCGTTCACGGCGTGCCAGCGGAGGTAGGCCTTCCAGTCGGAGAGCGGGACGGTCCGGAGCCGGGAATCCATCTCCTTGAAGAAGGCGGGCTCGGTGACGTTCACGGTCGCGACCTTCCTGAGGTTGTTCGCCGCGAGATACCGCGTCCAGTCGAACGACGGCGCGAGCGCCTTCAGCTGCGCCGGCGTCATCTTGTGAAAGAGCTTGTAGGGGTCGCGCTGCTCCACCCGCGTCAGGGAAGCTTTCGCCAGAGCCGTCTCGATTTTCATCACGGTCTTCGCGTGACGGGCGGCCTCGGCTTTCGACTCTCGGGTGAGCTCCAGCATCCGGGCGACGTGCTCCACGTACTTCGACCGGATCTCCTTCGACTTGTCGTCGGTCTTCGTGTAGTAGTCGCGGTCCGGCAGCCCGAGCCCTCCCGCCGCGGCGGACGCGATGACCTGCGTGGCGTCGGCGAAATCCTGCTGAGATCCGAACCCGAAGAGAAACTCGTTGCCGTAGGCGCGCAGGTGTTCCTTCGCGAGGTATGAGGCCAGATCGTTCCGGTTCTTCAGGCCCCCGATCTCGTCGAGAACCGGGCGAAGGGGCGCCGCGCCGAGCTTCTCGATTCCGGTTTCGTCCATGCAAGCCCCGAAGTAATCCCCGATCTTCTGCTGCGTGGCATCGCGGCCCTCGGCGGGCTTCGCCGCGTCCTCGAGGACGCCCCA
>JBBQKV010000103.1:0-9760 GCA_038327245.1 Acidobacteriota bacterium | reverse complement strand
AGGAAGAGGCTCGCCGCCGCGAGGATCGCGGCCGCGAGAGTCCCCACGGCGATGCCGAACGCGAAACGGTCGAGCTTCGCGAACACCCTCTGGAGCGCGACCTGGAGACGGATCTCCTCCTGGTAGTCCGGGTCGGCATTGATCCCCCATACGTCGTTCTCTTCGCCGAAAGCCACGTTTCGGATCGCGAGCATTCCCGTCAGCATGGCGTGGTCCTGGTTGTCGTAGCGGTGGAGACCGTTGCGCCCGATCGTCTGGAGGTTGTCGAAGCCCGCCAGGTAGCCGCGCAGGACGTCGAGGTGCTGCCGGTACGCGCTGTCGTAGATCGGATAGGCCTTCGGCACCCGGACGACGTATCCCTCCCGGACCTCGTCGGCGCGGGCGAGACCGATCGCCGCGATCTCCCGGGTTCCGAGGCGGACGAGCTCCTCGTCCGACGAGCGCCACAGATCGTCCCCCTCGGTGCAGAAGTACTCCAGCCCGAGGCCGGTCTGACTCGGGTCCGGGACCATCGCGTCGCTCCAGTTGCCGTAGTTCTGGATCCGGCCGACCTTCACGAGCGGGTCGTGGACGTAGATCCAGTTGTCCGGGAAGAGGCCGGCGCGGTCGACGATCAGGCACACCGTCACGAAGTCGCGATACGTGAGCGCCCGCGCGGCCTCGAGGACTTCGGGCGGGGCCGGCGGGTCGAGGCGCGTGACCAGCTCCGTGATGGGCATGCTGGAGACGAAGTCCGTCCCCGCCACCCCCTCGCGCTCTCCGTCGCGCGAGACGATCACCCGGGAAACAGTCCGCCCGTCGTGCTCGATGGCGATCACGCCGCGCTCCAGCTCGACGGACCCGCCGGCTCGGACGACCGCGTTGCGCACCGCCTGCCACATCATCCCGGGGCCGAGGCGCGGGTAGTCGAACTCCTCGATCAGAGTCTTGATGGTGGTCCCGCGCCGGAGAAACATGTTCAGCACCGCCGTCTTCAGCGACAGATCCTTGATCCGCTGCGCGGCCCACTCCGCCTTCAGCTCCGAGCACGGCACGCCCCACACTTTCTCGGTGTAGGTTTCGAAGAAGGTTCGAAAGAGCCGCCGGCCGAACCGGTTCGTGACCCACTGCTCGAACGTGTCTTCCTTCGGATGGGGGAAGATCTGCCACCGGAGGTAGCTCGCCGCGATGGCGAGCGACTGCCAGATGCCGAGCCCGGCGAGCGCGTTCCAGGCCCGCAGCGGATACTGGAAGAACCGGCCCCGGTAGTAGATGCGCGAGAGCCGCGGCCGCCGGAGCAGGTCGTTTCCGAGGACGTCGCGCCACATCTTCTCGACCGGCGCGGACTTCGTGAAGAAGCGGTGCCCGCCCATGTCGAAGTGGAATCCCTTGTAGACCGCGGTGCGGGCGAGACCGCCCACGTCGCCGCTCTTTTCGAGCACGACCGCTCCGATTCCGAGCCGGGTCGCCTCGTAGGCCGCGGTCAATCCGGCGGGCCCCGCCCCGATGACGACCACGTGCTTCGGTACGCCGTTACTCCGGCGGCCCGCTCGGGGGAGCGAGGTCGTCGCGGGCTTCATGGTGGGGTCCGGGCAGCTTACCCCGCGGTCTCGCGCAACTAAATTGGACCAAGGTGGGTTTCAGAGGCGTGGAACTCCCTCCGGGCCGCCCTCGACTGGCCGTGACATATCGTCACATTTTGGCCTCTTGAACCGATGATCCTTCTTATCTACTATCTCTAAGCAGAATGATCAACGATCTTGACGCCCATATCCTGACGATCCTGCAGAAGAACGCCCGAGTCTCGAATGCCGAGATCGCCCGGCAGGTCGGTCTCGCGCCGTCGGCCGTCTTCGAGCGCATCCGCAAGCTCGAGGAGAAAGGAGTCGTCCGGGGATATTCGGCGCACATCGACCCGCACGCCGTCGGCCTCGGCCTGGTCGCGTACACGTTCGTGCGATCGAACGATCGGCCGGGCGGAATCCGGACCGCCGAGCTTCTCGCGGAGATCCCGGAGGTTCTCGAGGTCCACCACGTCGCGGGGGAGGACTGCTTCCTCGTGAAGGTCCGCGCGGCGGACACGGAGGCGCTCGGCCGGCTCCTCCGCGAACGGCTCGGAAAGATTCCGACGATCAGCTCGACGCGGACGACCATCGTGCTCGAGAGCGTGAAGGAAACGAGCGAGCTTCCGATTACCCGCGAGGTGGTGGAAGAGGAGGCGGCCAGTGCCTGAAGTCTCGACCGGGCTTCACCCGCCCCAGGGAAAACTGATCGCGGCCTTCGCCGCCGTGTATCTCATCTGGGGCTCGACGTACCTCGGGATCCGCTTCGCGATCGAAACGATCCCCCCGCACCTCATGGCCGCGGCCCGGTTTCTCGTCGCGGGCGCGATCCTCTACTCCTGGGCCCGGTGGCGCGGCGCGCCGGCCCCGAACCTTCGCAACTGGCGCGCGTCCGCGGTCGTCGGCGGATTCCTGCTTCTCGGGGGCAACGGCGCGGTCGTGTGGGCGGAGACGCGGGTCCCCTCCGGCTTGACGGCCCTGCTCGTCGCGATGGTGCCGATCTGGATGCTCGTCCTGGAAATGCATCCCCGCCTCGGCAGGAAGCGGCCGCGCGCGGCCGTCGTCGCGGGTCTCGTCCTGGGTCTCGCCGGACTCGTTCTTCTCGTGGCTCCCGGAAAGCTCGCGGGCCGGGTCGATCCTATCGGCGCCGGCGTCCTGGTTCTCGGCTGTCTCTCGTGGGCTTTCGGATCGCTGCACTCCCGGGTGGCCGATCTTCCGAAGTCCGGCTTCCTCGCGGCCGCCATGGAGATGCTCTGCGGCGGCGCACTCCTTCTCCTCTTCGGCCTGGCGACGGGGCAGGCGGGGCAGCTGTCCCTGGCGGCCATTTCGACGCGATCCCTCGTCGCCCTCGCGTATCTCGTGTTCTTCGGATCGCTGATCGGCTTCACCGCCTACATCTGGCTGCTCGGCGCGACGACTCCCGCGCGGGTGTCGACTTACGCGTACGTGAACCCGGTGGTCGCGGTGCTGCTCGGGTGGGGCTTCGCGAACGAACCGATGACGCTGCGGACGATGGTCGCGGCCGCCGTCATCGTGAGCGCCGTGGTGGTGATCATTCGATACGGTGCCCGGGCGAAGCCGGAGCCGCTTCTCGGCGAGGCGGCTGCCCCGGAACCGGTCGAGTTCCCGGTGCGCCGGGCGGAGGCGCGGTGAAAGCGCGCGGCGAGCTCGCCCTCCTTCGACAGGTCCTGGACGAGGGATACGAGAAGAGAGCGTGGCACGGCCCCAACCTCCGGGGCTCGCTGCGCGGCGTGGGCGCGCAGGAGGCGGCGTGGCGCCCGGGCCCGGATCGCCACAACATCTGGGAGCTCGCCGTGCACGTTGCGTACTGGAAGTACGCGAACTGGCGAAGGTTGACGGGGGAGAGGCGGGGGAGCTTTCCCGTGGAGGGAAGCAACTTTTTCGTCCGCCCGGAGACGCCAACCGAGAAGTCGTGGCGGGCCGATCTCGCCCTTCTCGACGAGCAGCACCGGCGGCTCCGTTCGGCCGTCGAGAAGGTCTCGCCGGAGAGCCTGTCCCGACGCGTGCCGGGAACCAAACACCGGACCGCGACGATGATCTACGGGATCGCCTTTCACGACGTCTACCACGCGGGGCAGATCCAGCTTCTGAAGCGGCTGTTTCGCGACCGCGTGCCGGGGTCCGCGCGTGCCTGACGCGTCTCTCGCGTGCCGGATGGACGTGCTGGATGCGGCCGACCGGGCGCGCCATGCGGTCCTGGTCTCGGAGCTTGCGTCGTCGGCGCCCGCCGTCGAGGAGCTCGCGGAAGGCTTCGCGTTCCGCTTTCCGTCGCGCCCGTACCTCTTTCTCCGCGTGGCGGAGTGGATCGGGCTGGAGCGCGAGTGTTGCCCGTTCCTGGAAATCCGGCTGGACGTCGAGCATGCGAGCGGGACGCTGAAGGTCTCGGTCACCGGGCCCGCGGGCGCGAAAGAATTCCTCCGCGCGGAACTTCCGCTGGCGGCCGGAGGCGCCCCGTGAGCTCCGGCCGTTTCGTCGAGCTCTCTCACCCGATCGACACGGGAATGATCACGTACCCGGGCCTTCCCGGTCCGGCGGTGTCGGAGTTCCTGACCCGCGAAGCGTCGCGCGGAAAATATGCGGAGGGCACGACGTTTTCCATCGGCCGCGTCGACATGGTCGCGAACACCGGGACGTACGTCGACGCGCCGTTCCACCGTTTCGCGGACGGCGGCGACGTCGCGGACCTGCCCCTGGAGAAGCTAGCGGACCTCGAGGCCGTCGTCTTCGACGCGACGAGCGCGGGTCGCGCGGTGGACTCCGGACTCTTCGGCCCCGGAGATTTCCGCGGAAAGGCGGTGCTCGTCCGGACCGGATGGAGCCGCCACTGGCGCACCGGCACCTACTTCGAAAACCATCCCTACCTGACGCGCGCGGCCGCCGAACGGCTGGTGGAAGCGGGCGCCTCGTTCGTGGGGATCGATTCGTTGAACATCGACGACACGCGCGACGGAGCCCGGCCCGCCCACACTGCTCTCCTCTCGGCTGGAATTCCGATCGCGGAGCACCTGACCAACCTGGAATCGCTGCCCGCCTCGGGATTCCGGATTCACTGCGTTCCCGCCCCTTTCCACGGGATGGGCAGCTTTCCGGTCCGGGCCTACGCGATCGTCAGGGGAAGCGGCTCTCGACCGGCGCGGACGACTACAGGCACTTCACGATCCGCCCGGTCTGACCGCGCGTCAGAATGAACGTGACGAGCGGGTCGTGCGAACCGATCAGCGTCACCGTCAAGGTCATGGTCCGCCCGTCGGTCGTCCCCGTGTAGCGGGCGGGACGCTTGTCTCCTTTCTCGCCGATGCGGATCGGGCCGCCGTGCTCGCGGGTATGCGTGCCGGCGAGATCGAAGCGCCCGGAGGAGTCCACGACGAACGGCTGATCGATCGTGCCGTGCGCGCAGTCGTATTCGAGCGTTCCGCCGGTCGCCGTCACCAGCAGGCTCACATGGTCGCTGCCCCATGCGCCGGCCCCGATGGGCTTGCCGGACGCCGGCCGCGGCGAGACGACTCGAGTGCCCGGGCGCTGCGGTTGATCCGGCGCGGCAGACGCGGTCGCGCGCGCCCCTTCGGCCCGGGCGGCCTCGGGCGAGGTCGGCGCCTGACGGGTACATGCGACGAACAGAAAAGCGACGCCGGAAACGAAGAGCCGCCGCATCGGGTTGCGCCTCCGCCGGGATTTTATGCCCGCCTCGGGCGCGTTGACCCTGCCGGGAGGACTTTACGATCCATCGGAAGGTCGCGGCTCTTTTCGGGCTGGCATTGCCGGCGCTCGCGTCGTGCGCTCGAGCCCAGGCGCCGCCCGAGATCGCGCTCGAGACCCTCGCCACGGGCCTCGCGCAGCCGACCGCGATCGCGCAGGCCGGAGATTCGCGCGTCTTCCTGACCCTGCAGCGCGGCCAGGTCGTGGTCTTCGACGGCAGCCGGGTTCTTACACCGCCCTTCCTGGACATCCGGTCTCTCGTCGGATGCTGCGGGGAGCGGGGCCTTCTTGGCCTCGCCTTTCACCCCCGGTACTCCGAGAACGGCTTTCTTTTCGTCGACTACACGAATACCGCCGGCGACACCGTGATCGCGCGATACCGGGTCTCGAGCGATCCGGCCGCCGCGGATCCCTCGAGCGGCGTGACTCTTCTGACGATCCCGCAGCCGTTCGCGAACCACAACGGCGGGCAGCTCGCCTTCGGGCCCGACGGCTATCTCTACGTCGGCATGGGGGACGGAGGCTCCGCGAACGACCCGATGTGCAACGGCCAGCGGGACGAGTCGCTGCTCGGGAAGATCCTGCGGATCGACGTCGACGCGAATGCGGCGTCGGTGCCGTTCTACGGCATCCCCGCGGACAACCCGTTCGCCACGCCGGGAGGAGCGCGCGACGAAATCTGGGCGAAGGGACTCCGCAATCCCTGGAGGTTCTCGTTCGATCGCTCGACCGGAGATCTGTTCATCGGCGACGTGGGCCAGGGCGCCCGCGAGGAAATCGACTTCCAGGCGGCGGGTACTCCGGGGGGCCGCAACTACGGCTGGAAGCTCATGGAAGGGACGCTGTGCGGCGATGGGGGAACGTCCGGCTGCGCGGCCGGGGTTCCCGCATGCAATTCGGCGGCGTACGTCCCGCCGATCCTCGAGTACTCCCACTCCGGAGGCGACTGCTCGGTGACCGGCGGATACGTCTACCGCGGACGCCGGTTCCCGCGACTGGCCGGCACGTACGTGTACGGCGACTACTGCACCGGCAAGATCTGGGGCGCGACGAACGCTGCGGGATCGTGGAGCGCGCGCCTCTTGACGCCGAGGGCGACCAACCTGACGACGTTCGGCGAGGACTCGGCCGGAGAGGTTTACCTCGCGACCGAGAGCGGGCTGTTCGCGCGGATCGTCGACGCGAACCCGACCTCTCCGACAGTAGCGTCCGTCGAGTCGCCTTCGGGTTCCGTGCGGGGCGGCGAGGTGGTCGTCGTCACCGGAAGCGGATTCCTTCCGGGAGTCGTCGTCACGTTCGGCGGCGCACCAGGCACCGACGTGACGCTGCTCGATTCGAGCTCCACGCGTCTCTCGGTCGTGACCCCGGCGCACGCGGCGGGGACCGTGGACGTGGTGGTGACCAATTCCGACGGCCGGAGCGCGACGCAGCCCGGTGCGTACGTCTTCGAGCCCCTCGGGAGAGTTCAGCCGCGCTCCCGCGCCCCGCGGACGGTGGCCCGCCAGTAGACGGGTCTACATCCCCTGGCCGCGACGGCCCCAGAGGAAGAACACGGCGGCGGAGAGTCCGGCGAGCACGACGCCGTACGCGGCGGCCACGCCGGTCTCCTGCAGGCGCAGGGAGGACAGGATCTCGATCGAGATGGGTCGGGTCTCGTAGGTGTAGAGGACGATCGAGATCACGAAGTCGCCGAGCGCCGTCAGGAAGGCGAGGCTTGCGCCCGCGGCGAGCGCGGGTGCCAGGAGCGGCAGGTCTACGCGCCAGAGCCGCCGCCACCGCCCCGCGCCGAGCGAGGAGGCGGCTTCGTCGATCTCGGGATCGAGCTGCCGGAACCCGGCGAAAGCGGCGCGGCCGGTCAACGGGAGGTTCCGCACCAGGTAGCCGAGCGGCAGGATCGCCGCGGTGCCGACGAGAACGAACCGCCCGATCCACGGGGCGTGGACGCTGAAGGTGGTGGAGAGCGCGACCGCGAAGACGGTCCCCGGAAGCGCCCACGGAATCGAGAGAAGCGTCTCGAGGACGCCGCCGAGAGGGGTCCGCCCACGCATCGCCAGCCGCGCTGCGAGGAACCCGAGCACGAGCGCGCCCGCGGTCGCCGCGACCGCCATCCAGAGTGAGTTCACCAGGGGGCGCAGGCGTTCCGGTTCCGAGAGGAGCGCCGCGTAGTTGGAAAGGTTCAGCACCGGCGGAAGGATCTCGATCGTCCACGTGCTCCGCGGCACGAGCGACACGAGGACGAGGGTCGCGTGCGGCAGCAGCAGGATCGCGGCGAGGATCCACCCGAGGACGGCCACCATCCACCGCGAGCGACCCAGGCGCCGGCGCGACGGCGCAATTCCGCGTCCGCCCCCCGTCACCACGCGGCCCGCCTCGCTGCGCTGCAGGAGCGCCAGGCCGACGAGCGCCACGACCGAGAGCGTGACGGTCTCGACCATCGCCATCCGCAGGTCGCCGTTCAGCTTGGACGCGACGATCTGGGTCGTCATCACCCGGAATCCGCCGCCGAAAACGTAGGGCGCCGAAAAGGACGCGAGCGAAGTCATGAACGTGAGGAGGGCCGCGCCGGTCAGGACCGGCCGGAGAAGCGGAAGCGCGACGCGGGTCAAGATTCTGCGCCGGCTGGCGCCCAGCGCCGCGGCCGCCTCGAGCAGCGAGCCATCCAGCCGCGAGAGACCTGCCCGGGTGAACAGGTAGAAGTACACGTACATGGTGTAGGCGTGGACGAGGAGAACCGCGGTCGGACCCGCGAGCCGCCACGGCGACTCCTCGAGGTGGAAAAGGGCCTGGATGCCGCGGGCGACGAACCCGCTCTCGCCGTAGAGAAAGAGGAACGCGATGACGCCGACGAGCGGCGGAAGGACGACCGGCAGCGCGACGAGAGCGCCGAGTACCTTCCGGCCCGGGAACTCCGTCCGCTCGAAGAGGAAGGCCAGCGGAACTCCGATCCCGGCGGCGAGCGCGACCGTGGCGAGCGAGATCCACAGGCTCGCCCAGAGGGCGCGCCACTCCTCGGGCCGGCGCGCGAACTCGGCGAAGTGACGGAGCGTCCAGTGCGGCGCGTCCAGGGCCTCGCCGAGCGTGACGAGAAGCGGCCAGCCCACGAGCCACAACAGCAGCAGCGCCAGGAGCGCGGCCGCCAGGTTCCGACTCTTCACTCCGCCGCCTTCGGATAGACGCGCGGCGGAGGTCCCGACGGGAGCGGCGCGACCCGGACTTTCCAGCCGACCTCCGCCGCGTCGGGGGGCGCGAGAACTTCCACCTCCACGCCCTCCGCGAGCTGTACAGAGAAATAAGTCTCCCTCCCCGCGAAGCGAACCTCGTCGACGCGTCCCTCGGCCGCGGCGCCGTCGCGGCCTCCCGCGAAACCGAGCGCCTCCGGCCGGACGATCACGTCGACCGCGGCTCCGTCGGGCAGGTCCCCCGGGGCCACGGCCGGCCAGGATCCGCCGCCGGGCACGCGCGCGCGCCCCGCCGCCCTCTGCCAGACGCCCGGGAGGACGCTCGACCGACCGATGAAGGCCGCCACGAACGGAGTGGCGGGGGAGGCATAGAGCTCCCGCGCGCTTCCGACCTGCTCCAGGCGGCCGGCGTTCAGGAGCGCGACGCGATCTCCGAGCTCGAACGCCTCCTCCTGCTCGTGCGTGACGAAGAGGGTCGTGATGCCGACGGAGCGGATGATCTTCTTCAACTCGCGCCGGGTGCGGCCTCGCAGCGAGGGGTCGAGGTTCGAGAGCGGCTCGTCCAGAAGCAGGATGCGGGGCTCGGGAGCGAGCGCCCGGGCGAGCGCCACCCGCTGCTGCTGGCCCCCCGAGATCTTCGTCACCGGGCGGGCCTCGAAGCCCGACAGGTCCACCGCGGCGAGCGCGCGGGCCACAGCCGCTCGAACGTCGCCGCGCTTCATCCCCTGCGCTTCGAGCCCGAAGGCGACGTTTTCGCCGACCGTCATGTGCGGAAAGAGCGCGTAGTTCTGGAAGACGACGCCGAAGCGCCGGCGTTCGGGGGGCAGGCGGGTCACGTCCTCGCCATCCGCGACGACGCGGCCCGAGTCGGGCGTCTCGAAGCCGGCGACCGTCCGCAACACCGTCGTTTTGCCGCTTCCGGAGGGACCGAGGAGAGCGAGGATCTCGCTCCGCGCGACCGAGAGCGAGACGTCGCGCGTCACGTGAAGGCCGCCGAAACGCTTGTCGAGGTTCTCCAGGACGAGAAAGGGCGACTCCGACTCCGGGCTCACTTTCCCTTCCCCCGCACCTCCCGGTCCCACCGCGACATCCAGCCCGGACCTTCGCGGCCGATCCGGTCCCAGTCGAGCTTCGCCGGGACGAGCGCGGTCTCCACTCCCCGCGCCCACTCCGGCAGCTCCGTGGGAGGCAGGTCGGTGCGCGCCGGGAGTCGGAACGCCTTTTCCGCCGCGAGCTTCTGGGCCTCGGGGCTGCCCAGCCACTCGATCAAAGCCTTCGCTTCCCTGGCGTGTTTCCCGCCGTGGACCAGGCCCACCGCGTCGT
>JBBQKV010000102.1:0-9812 GCA_038327245.1 Acidobacteriota bacterium | reverse complement strand
CCCGCGAGGAAGAGGAGGAGCGGCGTCGCGAGGAGCGTCGCCGCCAGGGGGACGCGCAGCCGGCGGATCACCGGAGGAACGGCAGATCCACTCCGCGCTCCCTCGCGGCCGCGATCGCCTCTGGATATCCGGCATCCGCGTGCCGCATGACTCCCGTGCCCGGGTCCGCGGTGAGCACCCGGCGCAGGCGCCGTTCGGCGCCGTCCGTCCCGTCCGCCACGGCCACCATGCCCGCGTGAATGGAGTAGCCGATTCCGACGCCGCCTCCGTGGTGTACCGAGACCCACGTCGCGCCGCACGCCGTGTTGATGAGCGCGTTCAAGATCGGCCAGTCCGCGATCGCGTCGGAGCCGTCTCGCATTCCCTCGGTCTCGCGGTTGGGCGACGCCACCGAGCCGGCGTCCAGGTGGTCACGCCCGATGACGATCGGCGCGCGGACCTTTCCCCGCCGCACGAGGTCGTTGAAGAGGAGCCCGGCGCGCGCCCGCTCGCCGTAACCCAGCCAGCAGATCCGCGCGGGCAACCCCTGGAACGCGACGCGGTCCGCGGCGAGCGTGAGCCAACGCGCGAGCGCCGCGTTGCCCGGGAAGAGGTCGGTCAGTGCTCGGTCGGTCGTACGGATGTCCTCCGGATCGCCGGAGAGCGCGGCCCAGCGGAACGGGCCCTTTCCCTCGCAGAACAGGGGCCGGATGTAGAGCGGAACGAAACCGGGGATGTCGAACGCGTCTTCGACCCCCGCCTTCTTCGCCTGGCCCCGCAGGTTGTTGCCGTAATCGAACACGACGGCGCCGCGGCGCCTCATCTCCAGCAGCGCCCGGACGTGCGCGGCCATCGTCTCGTACGAACGCCGGACGTACTCGCGAGGGTCGCGCCGCCGGAGGTCGGCGGGGTCCTCGTCCGCGCGCACCGTGGGAACGTAGCCCTCCAGCTCGTCGTGCGCGGACGTCTGGTCCGTCACGAGGTCCGGAACGATCCCGCGCGCGAGCAGCCGCTCGAGGAGGTCCACGGCATTCGCCCGCACGCCGATCGAGGTGGCTTCGCGATGGTCGCGCGCCGCGAGCGCCCGGTCGATCGCGCGGTCCAGCGAATCCTCGCGGACGTCGAGGTAGCGGGTCGCGAGCCGCCGGTCGATGCGGTCCCCGTCGACCTCGGCGATGAGCGCGGCCGCGCCGTTCATCGTCGCCGCGAGCGGCTGCGCGCCGCCCATTCCGCCGAGGCCCGCGGTGACGACGAGCCGGCCGGAAAGGTCTCCGCCGAAGTCCTTCTCCCCCGCCGCGGCAAAGGTCTCGAACGTCCCCTGGAGAATTCCCTGCGTCCCGATGTAGATCCAGGAGCCCGCGGTCATCTGGCCGTACATGGTGAGCCCCATCCCCTCGAGCCGCCGGAACTCGTCTCCCGTCGCCCACGCCGGGACGAGCATTGCGTTCGAGATCAGGACGCGGGGAGCATCCTCGTGCGTTTCGAAGACTCCGACGGCCTTGCCGGACTGCACGAGCAGGGTCTCCCGGCCGGACAGGCGCTTCAGCGTCGCGACGATGGCGTCGAAGCACTCCCAGTTACGCGCGGCCTTGCCGGTTCCTCCGTAGACGATGAGCTCGTCCGGCTTCTCCGCGACGTCGGGGTCGAGGTTGTTCTCGAGCATCCGCAGCGCCGCTTCCTGGGGCCAACCCGCGCAGCGAAGCCCGGTGCCCCGGGCCGCGCGGACGACGCGGGAGCCCGATGCGACTTCAGGCACGAGAGAATTCTACGCGAGCGTCGCGACCAGACGGGACACCGCCTCGCCGTCGACGAACGCCCGCGCCGCCGCGAGGTCCGGCGCCAGCTGGCGGTCGGCGGTCCAGGGCGCGACGATCTTCCGGAAGGCACGCCGCAGGGATTCGATGGGCCGCGAGGAGGCGAGAGGCCGCAGGAACTCCATCGCCTGGAACGCGACGACGAGCTCGATCGCGAGCACGAGCGCGAGGTTCTCGACGATCGCCGCCAGCTTGCGGGCCGCGATCGGAGACATCGAGACGTGGTCCTCGCGCGCCGCCGAGGTCGGAATCGAGTCGACCGACGCCGGGTGCGCCAGCGCCTTGCTCTCCGAGACGAGAGCGGCAGCCGTCACCTGCGCCATCATCAAGCCGGAGTGGAGACCTCCCTCCTCGACGAGGAAGGCCGGGAGGTCCGACAGCGCGGGGTTGACCAGCTTCTCGATCCGCCGCTCCGAGATCGACGCGAGATCGGTCGCTGCGATGGCGGCGTAGTCGAGGACGAGCCCGACCGGCGCTCCGTGGAAGTTCCCGCCGGAGACCACGTCGCCCTTCTCCGCGAAGACCAGCGGGTTGTCGGTGGCGCTGTTCATCTCGCGCTCCAGCACCTCGCGCGCGTGCGCGAACGCGTCGCGCGCGGCGCCGTGCACCTGGGGCATGCATCGCAGCGCGTAGTTGTCCTGGATCTTGCCGCAGCCCCGGTGCGACTCGCGGATCCCGCTCCCCACCAGGAGCTTCCTCAGGTTGCGCGCGCTGGCGATCGCTCCGGGATGCGGCCGCGAGGCGATGACGCGCGCGTCGAAGGCGGCGTCGGATCCCCGCGCCGCATCGACGGAGGCGGCGCCGGCGAGGTCCGCGACGCGGGAGAGCCGGATCGCCGCGGAAAGGGCGAGGCCGCCGACGGCCACCGACATCTGCACGCCGTTGACGAGGGCGAGGCCCTCCTTCGCCTCCAGGGTGACCGGGGAGATCCGCGCGTCGGTGAGGGCCCGCGCCGCGCGCACGACCCGCCCGCGGCGCCGGACGTTCCCCTCCCCCGTGAGGCCGAGCGCGAGGTGCGCCAGCGGCGCGAGGTCGCCGGACGCGCCGACGGAACCCTTCTCCGGGACGACCGGCAGAACGTCGGCTCGGAGCATTTCGAGGAGCGTCTCGACCGTCGAGACCCGGATGCCCGAGCGCCCGCGCGCCAGCGCGTTGGCGCGCAGGGCCATCATCGCGCGGACGACGCCGTCGGAGAGTGGGTTTCCAACTCCGGCCGCGTGACTTCGGACCAGGTTCCGCTGCAGCTCGGTCAGCCGCTCCGGCGGAATCGCGACGTCCGCGAACCGGCCGAATCCCGTGGTGATCCCGTAGATCCGCTCCTCCCGCGCCACGGCCCGCTCGACGGTCTTGCGGGATGCGGCCATAGCCCGGCGGGCCCCCGGGGAGAGCTCGACCCGGACCCGCTTCCGAGCGATGTCCTCCAGGTCGTCGAGCGTCATGTTGGCGCCGGAAAGGAGGAGTTGTTTCACGGCATGAAGCTATCAGCACAGCTGATACCTTTCCTCCGTGAAAGTCGCGGCGGTCCTGGGCGGCCAGTATGGCGACGAGGGCAAGGGGAAGGTCGTGGACCTCCTCGCGGACCGGTTCGACGTCGTCGCCCGGTACCACGGCGGCCACAACGCCGGCCACACCGTCAAGTTCGGAGACCGTCACTTCGCGCTGCACCTGCTGCCGGCCGGAGTCCTGCGGGGGACCCTTTCGGTCATCGGGTCCGGCGTCGTCGTGGACGCCGAAGCTCTGCTCTCGGAGATCGCGGCGGTCGAGGAGGCGGGCGTGAGCGTCGCCGGGAAGCTCCTTCTTTCCGACCGTGCGCCGCTCATCCTGCCGTGGCACCGGCTCCTGGACGCGGCGCGGGAGAAGGCCGCGGGGGCCGGCAAGATCGGGACGACCCTGCGCGGGATCGGCCCGGCCTACGAGTCCCTCGCCTCGCGGCGGGCGGTACGTGTCGCGGACCTCGCGCGCCCCGAGATCCTGTCCCGCCGGGTCGCCGAAGCCTTCGCGGAGACCGGCAAACTTCTCACCGCTCTCGGCGTGGCGGACGTCCCGACGCCGGGAGAGATCGCGGATGCGCTGCTCCGCCGCGGAGAGGCTCTCCGGCCGTACGTCGCCGATACCGGCCGGCGCCTCCGCGACCACCTCCGCTCCGGCGGCTCGCTGCTCGCGGAGGGAGCGCACGGTGCGATGCTCGACATCTCCGGCGGAACGTTCCCCTACGTGACGTCGTCCTACTGCACGTCCGCCGGCGTCGCCGCCGGCCTCCAGATTCCGCCGCGCGCGCTGGACGCATCACTCGTCGTCCTCAAGGCGTACTCCACGCGCGTGGGAGAAGGACCGTTTCCCGCAGAGCTTTTCGACGAGAAGGGCGAGTACCTTCGGACCCGCGGCAACGAGTTCGGGACGTCCACCGGCCGGCCGCGCCGCACCGGCTGGTTCGACGCGGTCGTCGCGCGAACCGCGGTGGAGCTCTCCGGAGCCGACGCCGTCGCGATCACCAAGCTGGACGTCCTGGACGAGGTCGAGGAAATCCCGGTCTGCGTTTCGTACCGCCTGGACGGCCGGGAGATCGTCGATGTGCCGGCCCTGGCCGACGACGTCGCGCGCGTCGCGCCGGTGTTCGAGACCCTGCCCGGCTGGCGCGAGAAGACGACCGCAGTCACCCGCTTCGCCGACCTGCCCGACGCCGCGAAGCGCTACGTGCAGTTTCTGGAGGACCGCTGCGGCGCGCCGTCCGCGCTGATCTCGACCGGTCCCCGCCGCGAAGAGACCATCTGGCGCGAGGACTCCGATTTCGTGAAGGCCCTGCCGGCGCGATAGAGCAGCCGCGCGCTCGTATACTCGACTCCCGGACGCACGGGCCGTTAGCTCAGTTGGTTAGAGCATTGGCCTTTTAAGCCAGTGGTCCTGGGTTCGAGTCCCAGACGGCCCACCAATCAGCGGCCCGCCTCGTCCTCGAGAGCCGAACCGCTTTCCGGCCGCGATCACGCCCCGGCGAGGTTCATCTTCTTGAGAAGCGCCTTGAATCGCGGATGCTCGCGAAGGCCCATGAAGAGGAACGAACCCTTGATCCCATAGATCCCGCCGGCGCGCTCCTCGTACGCCTTCTCCAGCCAGTCCATCGCCTCGTCGTTTTCACCGAGGCCGGCGTGCACGTACGCGAAGTGGTAGGGAGAGACATTTCGCTCCTTCGCCATCGCATGCAGCGTCCGAAGCACGTCGCGGGCCTGTTCCGCCTTTCCGGCCAGGGCGTACGCCTCTCCGAGCTGGGCCCGGAAAAGGGTGCTTCCGGGCGCGAGAGTGACTGCCCGCTCCAGCGCCGCGAGGCCCTCGTCGTAGTTCCCCATCAGGACATGGGCCCATCCGAGGACGGAGTACCCCCGCGAGAAGGTCGGCTCGAACTCGACGACCCGGCGCGCCACCTCGAGCGCTTCCGGGTAACGGCCGCTCCGGAGCAGCTCGGTGCCGAAATCCGTCTTGTGGCGCAGTGGGTCTAGCTCCTGCGCGCGACTCACCAGCCGAAGGGCGTCGTCGTACCGCCCTACGGACGAACAGAGCACGCCGTAAAGGTAATAGATGATGGCGCTCCCCGGCGCGAGCTCGAGCGCGATCTTCAGTTCCCTTTCGGCGCCTTCCCAGTCGTAATCGCCCATGAACATCAAGGTCGCGGCCACGCAGTGCGCGTCTCCGAGCCCGTTGTCGAGCGCGAGCGCCTTCTCCACGGCCTCTTTGGATTTCGCCAGGGCCAACGCCGGCGACAGCTCGGCGTTACCCCGGCCCGCGATCTCGGCATAGAGCAGCGCGAGCCCGGCGTGGGCCAGGGAGAGCTCCGGGTCCTCCGCGATTGCCCGCTCGAAGAGTTCGATCGCCTCGCGGAATCCCTCCTCCGTGGCCCGGTAGTACGCGTATCTTCCCTGGAGATAGAGCTGGTATGCGCCGGCGTTGCTCGTGGGCTTCTTCTGGATCCGCGTTCTCTCGTCGGGCGAAAGCTCCGCCCGCAGAGCGGCGGCGATCTGCAGCGCGACGTCGGTCTGGATTGCGAAGATGTCCGTGAGCTCCCGGTCGTACGTTTCGGCCCAGAGGTGCTCGTCGGTCCACGCGTCGAGAAGCTGGGCGACGATGCGCACGCGATTCCCGGCGCGCCGGATGCTGCCGTCGAGAATCGTCGCCGCCCCCAGCTTCTTCCCGATCTCCCGGAGACTCTGCTCCCGCTTCTTGAACGCCATGACGGAAGTGCGGGAGATCACCTTGAGGGATCGAATCTTCGACAGGTTCGCGATCACGTCCTCCGTCATCCCGTCGGCGAAAAACTCGTTCTCGGGGTCGGCGCTGAAGTTCAGGAACGGAAGGACCGCAACGGAGGGCGCTCTCCCGATGGCGACCGGGAAAACACCTTCGGCGGATCCGCCCGAAACCTGCTCGAGATTGAAGACCAGGTCGCGCGCCGACTGAAACCTCTGATTGGCGTCCTTCTCCAGGCAGTGGTGAACGATTCCCGCCAGGGCCGGAGAGACTGAGCCGGTCGACTCCCACAAGTCCGGCGGCTCATCCACGAGAATCGCCACCATCGTCTCGGCCGCCGAGTCTCGCCGAAAAGCCCTCCCGCCCGTCAGCATCTCGTAGAGGATCGTCCCCAGCGCGAAGATGTCGGATCGGTGATCGACGGGTTCTCCGCGCACCTGCTCGGGCGACATGTAGCCGAGCGTTCCCATGATCGTGCCGGGCACGGTTCGTTCCGGCCCGTACGTCACGTCCCCCGGCTTCTCCGGGTCGGTCCTTTTCGCCAGGCCGAAGTCGAGGATCTTCAAGTGTCCCTCCCGGGTCACGAAGAGGTTCTCGGGCTTCAGGTCCCGATGGATGATCCCTTTCTCGTGCGCGGCGGAGAGGCCCTTCGCGGTCTGGACGGCGAAAGCCAGCGCCTGCTTCAGGGGCAGGGGTCCCGCATCGAGCCGGTCCCGAAGCGTGACGCCCTCCAGCAGCTCCGTCACGGCGAAGACGACTTCCCCGTGCGTCCCGAAGTCGAAGATCGCGAGGATGTTCGGGTGAGAGAGGGCGGCGACCGCTTTCGCCTCTCGTTCGAAGCGCGCGAGAGCTTCGCGATCTTTCGTCAGGGATTCGGGAAGTACCTTGATTGCAACATCCCGCTCCAGCCTCGCATCGCGAGCCCTGTAGACCTCGCCCATTCCTCCCGAGCCCAGGGGCGAAAGGATCTCGTAGGGACCGAGACGTGCGGCGGAGGAAAGCGTCATCGGGACAGGATCGCGATGATACTGCGGGGCGGCGAAATCCCCGGCCGCCGGGCGTGAGCCCTTTCCCCTCGCTTTGCGCAGCGGAGAGCCATGGTTCGTCTTGCACGTGCTGCGTAGCGCCAGGAATAACGGCTTGTTGGAGCTTCGGCAGGTATACGTGGGGCACGAGTTCTACTCCGTCCAAGGCATCACGTCTCATCTTCGGCGAGCCCCAGGAAGGAAACCGAGAGATGCGTGGAAACGGGTTCGAGTCCCGGACGGCCCACCCTCTTTCCATCAGCACTCTCAGACGACGCCAAGTCGCCATTCCGCATCCGGACCGTCGCGGGACATCCGGCTTCTTATCGACTACCGATATTTTACTTGACGACAGTCGATAAATAGTTTATTGATATTCGATATTAGGAGGTATCGAGCCATGTCAAAGCTAGCCTCGTCACCCGCCGCGCTGCCGATCGCGCATGTCGTGCTACGGCTCCTCATCGTCATGAACTGGCTGATGGCCGCAGTGATCCTCGCGCTGCTGTTCCTCCTCCCGAACGAGCGATGGATCATGAGCGCTTTCAAGATCTCTCCTTCACCGGATGGAGAGCGGCTGGTCCTGGGCCTGCGCGCGGTCGCGGCGCTCGGCCTCGCCGTGATCCCGCTGAACTATGTCGTCCTCAAGCGGCTCCTCGCGATCGTCGAGACGGTTCGCGCGGGCGACCCGTTCGTCGCCGCGAATGCGTACCGTTTGCAGGCGATCGCCTGGGCTCTGCTCGCGCTGCAGCTTTTGAGCCTCGTCATCGGTGCGATCGCCAAAGCCGTTTCCACTCCGGCGCATCCGGTCCATCTCGATGCCGGTTTTTCGATCAACGGGTGGCTCGCCGTACTCCTCACGTTCCTGCTGGCCCGCGTGTTCGCGCAAGGCGCGCTGATGCGCGAAGACCTCGAAGGGACGGTGTGACATGCCGATCGCCGTCAAGCTCGACGACGTACTCCACGATCGTCGGATGACCCTGACCGAGCTCGCGGATCGGATCGGAATGACGCTCGCCAACCTCTCGATCCTCAAGACCGGCAAGGCGCGCGCGATCCGCTTCTCGACGCTCGATGCGATCTGCGGGGCGCTCTCGTGCCAGCCTGGCGACATTCTCCAGTTTGAGTCGGCGGCGGCGAGCAAACGGAGCGCCAGCCGATGAACACCCTGCGGAACGTGTGCGTCGGTGGCGATTGGTGGCACTCATTGCCGGGCACGTGGTTTTTCGGATCAATGCTGATCCTCGGCGTCACCGCCTCAATCCTGGCCCGGTTCAAGACGTCACCGGAGCTCGGGATCCGGGAATCCTGGTCTGCTACTTCGGCCTGTCCAACTTCCACACGCTCCCAACCGAAAGGTAGGCGCTGGCTCGAATTCGAGAGTCGCACGCCGGTCCGCGGCCCGCGGCAAGCAATGAGACGGCCCACCAATTTCTGTGCCTCCGCGACGCGGACGGGCCGCGAAAAGGAAGTGGAAGCCAACCGAAGCGCTAGGACCGTTTCGGGGTCACTTCTTCGCGGGCATCGACATCGTGCCTTCCCACGAGTTGCGCCCGAAGTTGCCGGCGGTCGCGTCGGGATTCCCCTTCCAGGTTCCCTGACCGCTGGCTCCCTTCCACTTCCCCGACCCTCCGGCGAGCTTCCAGCCGCCTTCGGTCCGGCCGTCCCACGTGAAGAACGCCATGTCTCCGTCGACGTCGACCACGGCGCACGACCCCATGCACACCGCGTTGCTGCCGTCCATGACGCAGGCGCCGTCGCAATCTCCGGAAGCCTGGTTCATCGGATGCCTGGGGTCGTTCGTCATGAAGACCTGGTGGTTACCCTGAGTGACGTAGGTCTTCCCGCCGGCGAGCTTCGTCGTCACGGGCTCCTTCATGACGACCACGTTCAAGCCCTTGAGGGCCTGAGCGAACGAAACGGATGCCGTGAGAAGCGCGCCGGCGAGCAGGATCGAGAAGACAGTGAGCTTACGCATGAGGCCCCCTTCGCTGGTCCCTGGCGGGACGTTAAATTGTCCGGAGCGAATCCTTGCGGCGAGTCTGTCACACCCGCCGCGGTGAGGGCGCAGAGCGTGTCGAGCTAAGTCAATGGCAACTCTGTCCCGGGGTGCCTGCCGCGTCTCTGCTCGCGCTCGGAGGCGATTCCAGCCCCACGGCCTCGAGGAACCACGTGGCGACGAGCGGCGCGTCGAAGAGCAACGCGCGCCGGCGGGCGGCTTCGCCCATGCGACGCCGCTCCTCGGCACTCGAGAGCAGACGATTCAGCGCCTGAGCTAATTCTTCCGGGCTGGCGGGCGGGACGAGAATTCCGCACTCGCCGTCGGGGACCACCTCCGGCACGGCCGCGGCGCGCGCGGCGACGATCGGCAGGCCCGCCGCCATCGCTTCGAGAAACACGATCCCGAACGCCTCCTGACGCGAGGGGAGGCAGAAGACGTCGGCGCGCCGGTACTCCCCCGCCAGCTGATCGAAGGCGATATGCCCGAGGAACTCCACGCGCCGTCCCAGCCGGAGCTCCGCCGCCTGCCGGCGGAGGCCGGCCAGCTCCGGTCCGGTTCCCACGACCCGCAGAACCGCGTCGACCGAAAGCTGCGGCATCGCCGCGAGGAGCGTGGCGACGTCCTTCCTCGGGTAGAGGTGCGCCACGCAGAGGATCGTCTTCGTGGCCCGCGGCCGCTCCGGCTCCGGCACCGCGTTCAACGCCTGCCGCCAGCGGTCGAGATCGATCGGCTCGGGCACGACCGTGACCCTTTGCG
>JBBQKV010000101.1:0-9869 GCA_038327245.1 Acidobacteriota bacterium | reverse complement strand
CTTCGGCTGGGGAAGGATCGACATCGCGGCCGCCGTCGCGTCCGCCCGAGCGTCGCAGGGCCCGCCCCCTCCCGCGCCGCGTCTCCGCGTGAACCGGCCCCGCCCCGGATCGAAGTCCATCGCTCCCCGACACTGAGGGCGGCGTCTCCGGCTGACAGCCGATAGCTGATAGCTTCCCTTTTCCATGGTCGTCACCGCTTCGCGCGACGAATCGCAGACCCGAACGACCCTCGACATCGAGGTTCCGACGGAGGACGTCGAGAAGGCATACGCCGCCGTGTCGCGCGCCTTCGCGAAGCAGGCCTCGATGCCGGGGTTCCGCCGCGGCCACGTGCCGGAGCACCTCATCCAGCAGCGTTTCTCGGGCGAGATCCGCGAGGAGGTCGTCGAGAGACTGCTGCCTGCGGCGCTTTCCTCGGCGATTCGAGAGAAGAACCTCTCGATCCTGGGGCACCCGCGGGTCGAGAAGCTCGAGTGGAACCCGCCCGGGCCGATGCGGTTCTCGGCCCAGCTCGATCTGAAGCCGGCCGTCGATCCGGGTGAGTACCGCGACATTCCGGTCGAGGACGTCCCGATCGAGCCGTCGGAGGAAGAGGTCGACCGCGTCGTCGAACGGATCCGGGACTCGCACGCCGAATTCCACCCCATCGAGGGAAGGACGGCCGCGGCCGGCGACTACGCCGTGGCGGACATCGCGGGCCGCTTCGTGGAGATTCTGGAGCCCGGCCAGAACCCCCGCACGTTCCGGGACGAGAAGATCACGCTCGAAGTCGGGCATGCCGACTCGATGCCCGAGATCAACGACGCGCTCGCGGGAGCCGCGGTCGGCGAGACGCGATCCTTCCGAAAGACGTTTCCCGACGATTTTCCCAACGAGAACTTTTCGGGAAAGACGATCGACTACGAGGTCACCCTGGCCGCCCTCAAGGAGAAGCGCCTGCCTCCCGTGGACGAGGAGTTCGCCCGCACGGTCGCTCAGGCCGACTCCGTGGAAGCTCTCCGCGAGAAGGTCCGGGGGAACCTGCGGGGTGAGAAGGAGTCCGCGCGGCGCCGGAAGCTCCGCCACGACATCCTCGGGACAATTCTTTCCCGGGCGGAGGTCCCCGCGCCCGAGGTGCTCATCGAGTCGGAGCTGGAAGGTTCGCTGCGCGAGTACGCGCGCTACCTGGCGTCCAACGGCCTCGATCCGAAGGACGTCGACTGGGACAAGGTCCGCGAGGACGCCCGGCCGGGCGCCGAACGCCGGGTCCGGGAGTATCTCGTCCTCGATGCCGTCGCCCGGCGCGAGGAAATCACGATCACCGAAACCGAGCTCGACGCCGAGATCAAGCGCGCGGCGGCGCGGCGCGGGGTCGAGACTTCGGAGCTGCGCGAAAGGCTCGCGCAGAACGACGGGCTGGACGCCCTCCGCGACGAGATGCGTCTTTCCCGGACACTCGACCTCTTGATCTCGAGCGCGCGGGTGCTACCCTCGATGGAGCCCATCGAGCGGTGATGATCGACGCGCGGGGCGGAATGGGCCCGGTGGACCGGGGGTTGAGCATGGAAGACGACCACGAGGGAGGCGGAATGGTTCTCGTACCGATGGTGATCGAGCAGACGAGTCGCGGAGAGCGCGCCTACGACATCTATTCGCGGCTGCTGAAGGACAACGTGATTTTCCTGGGCACTCCGATCGACGATCAGATCGCGAACCTGATCATCGCGCAGATGCTCTTCCTGGAGTCCGAGAACCCGGACAAGGACATCTCGTTCTACATCAACTCGCCGGGTGGCGTGACGTCGGCGGGCTTTGCGATCTACGACACCATGCAGTACGTCAAGCCGGACGTCTCCACGATCTGCATCGGGCAGGCGGCGTCGTTCGCGGCGGTCCTGATGGCGGCGGGCGCGCCCGGGAAACGGTTCGCGCTGCCCAACTCGCGCTTTCTCATCCACCAGCCGTGGACGTCCGGCCTGCAGGGTCAGACCGCGGACATCGAGATCCACGCGAAGGACATGCTGAAGATGCGCGACCAGCTGAACCGGATCCTCTCGAACCACACGGGGCAGACCATCGAGAAGATCGCGAAGGATACGGACCGCGACTACATCCTCGAGGCCGAGGAGGCGAAGAAGTACGGGATCGTCGACGCGATTTACCACCGCCGGGACGACGTCGCGCTGAAGGCCGCAGGCTAAAGCGGCTCCGGGTTCGAGCGGCTGTCAGCCGATAACCGACAGCTGATAGCTTTCTCCCATGGCTGACCTGTACCTCGGCCGCACGGCCGACTCGAAGCCGCTCCTCTACGACAGCCGCGATCTCGTCACGCACGGCGTGTGCGTCGGGATGACCGGCAGCGGCAAGACCGGACTCTGCATCGACCTCCTCGAGGAAGCGCTCCTCGCCGACGTACCGCTCTTCCTCCTCGATCCGAAGGGGGACGTCACCAACCTTCTCTTGCAATTCCCGGAGCTCCGGGGCGAGGACTTCGCGCCGTGGGTGGACCCGGACTCGGCGCGCCGCGCCGGCCGCAGTGTCGCGGAGGAGGGGGCCGCTCAGGCGAAGCTCTGGAAGGGGGGCCTCGAGAAGTGGGACGTGCCCCTGCCGTCCCTCCGCAAACTGAAGGAGGGCACGGCGTGGCGGGTCTTCACGCCGGGATCGCGCGCCGCGGAGCCGGTCGACGTCCTCGGCTCCCTCGACGCGCCCGCCGGGCTCGACTGGGACCGCGACGCGGAAGCCCTGCGCGACGAAGTGCGCGGACTCGTCGCGGGGATGCTCGGGCTCGCGGGAATCGAAGCCGATCCGGTCTCGGACGCCCGCCCGATCCTGATCGCGCGCGTCGTCGAAGAGGCATGGAAGGCGAACCGCCCGCTCGACCTCGCCTCCCTCGTCGCACTGGTCGAGAATCCGCCGTTCCCGCGCGTGGGCGCCGTCGAGGTCAACGCGTTCCTTCCGCGCGAGAAGCGCCGCGAGCTCTCACTCGCCCTGAACAACCTGCTGGCTTCTCCCGACTTCGAGAGCTGGCGGGAGGGCGCGGCGCTCGACCCCGCGAAGCTCGCGCGCGACAAGTCGGGACGGCCCGGGTGCAACCTCTTCTATCTCGCGCACCTGGACGATCGGGAGCGGATGTTCTTCGTCTCGCGGTTCCTGGATCGCCTGTGGAGCTGGACGCGGACACAGACCGGGACTACCGATCTGCGCGCGCTCCTGTACTTCGACGAGGTGATGGGATTCCTGCCGCCGGTCGCGGAGCCGCCTTCCAAGCGGCCGCTCCTCTCTCTCCTGAAGCAGGGACGCGCGTTCGGGGTCGGATCTCTCCTCGTCACGCAGAACCCGGTGGACCTCGACTACAAGGCCTTGACGAACGCCGGGACCTGGATGGTCGGCCGACTTCAAGCCGAGCGGGACAAGGAGAGGCTTCTCGACGGGCTCGAAGGCGCCGGCATCGGGATGTCCCGGGCCGAGGTGGACCGGACGATCTCGGGGCTCGAGAAGCGACACTTCCTCCTCCACGACGTGCATCGCGCGGGCGGTCCCGTGGTCTTCGAAACCCGCTGGGCCCGCGCGTACCTGCGTGGCCCCCTCGCCCCCCGGCAGCTCCCCGATCTCGCGGCGGTCGTGGGCGCCGAAAAATCCGCGCCGGAGCGGCGCGCCTCGGCGTCGGCAAAGGGGTCGGGGTCGGCCCCCGCGGACGCCGCCGGGGCGCCGGTGCCGCCGTCACTCGACCCCGCGTTCCGCCACCTCCACCTCCCGGGCTCGAAAGGCGAGCGGGCTCTTTCCGGAGAGGTCGCCGCCCTCCTCGAGGCGCGGGTGCTGCGCCAGCGCCCAGCGGTGTCCGGGACCCGGCAGGTCCTCGTGAAGTTCGGAACGGCTCCGGCTCCGCAGGCGGCGCTCGCCGAGCCCGCCGAGATAGCGGACGCTTCACCGTCCCCGCCCGCCGGGACGTCCTACGGTCCCCTTCCGTCGTGGGCGACGAAGCAGAACGCCACGGCCGCCCTGGAGCGGCTGGCTCGCGACGCGGTCGCGGCCGAGGGGATGAACCTCGACGGGATACCGGGACTCGGGCTGACGCGGTCGCCGGCCGAGACGCCCGAGGCTTTCGAAGCGCGCGCCCGCGCCGCGATCGACGCGGAGGTCGAAAAGAGGTTGGCAAAGAGTCGCGGGCCGCTGTCCCGGAAGCTCGAGTCCCTCGACCGTCACATCGAGGACGAGACCCGCGAGCTCGAGCGCGACCGCGCCGAGTCGGCGCGATCCAAGACGTACAGCGCGATCGACGTGGGCGCGAGCATCCTCACGACGATCCTCGGGGGCCGGAAATCGTCCATGGGATCGGCGGGCCGCGCCGGAGCCCGGGCGTACGGCCGAATCCAGCGCTCCGCCGAGAACGTAAAAGAGTCGGAGAAGAAGATCGCGGACTGGACCGCCGAGCGCGACTCGCTGAAGGCGGAAGTGGAGTCGGCGGAGGCGGCGGAGCGGGCGAGGGTCGAGGCGGAAGCGGGGCGCCGGGAAGAAGTCCGCGTTCCGATCAATCGGACGGACGTTCGGGCCCTGGAGTGGTATGTGCTGTGGACATGAGTCGAACCCCGCCTAACGTCTTATGTCCAACGGCTTACGACGAAGGAATAGGCGGGACGGGCGCGCGTTAATCCTGCCGGAGGCTGTGCTACAGTGATTGCAAAGGGTGGAGGCCGGATTCTGGACGCACCTGCGTGCCGAGATTCCTCTGTCCCTTCCCGGAGGCCGAATGTCGAAGAAGGGCGGTAACGGCGACGTTCTTCGCTGTTCCTTCTGCAACAAGAGTCAGAGGGACGTCAAGAAGCTCATCGCGGGGCCCACGGTCTACATCTGCGACGAGTGCGTCGATATCTGTCTCGACATCATCGCCGAGGACCGGGTCTTGGAGACCCAGACTCCCGAGACCAAGCTCCCCAAGCCCAAAGAGATCAAGGAGTTCCTGGACGGCTACGTGATCGGCCAGGAGCAGGCGAAGAAGAAGCTCGCGGTCGCGGTCTACAACCACTACAAGCGGATCGACTACCTGGAGAAGAACCGCAAGTTGGACGTCGAGCTCCAGAAGTCGAACATCCTGCTGATCGGACCCACCGGAACCGGCAAAACCCTGCTGGCACAGACGCTGGCGAAGCTCCTCTCCGTACCGTTCACGATCGTCGACGCCACCACCCTGACCGAGGCGGGATACGTCGGCGAGGACGTCGAGAACATCATCCTGAAGCTCTATCAGGCGGCGGGCAACGACAAGGACAAGACCGAGCGGGGGATCGTTTATATCGACGAGGTCGACAAGATCGCGCGCAAGGGCGAAAACCCCTCGATTACCCGGGACGTCTCGGGTGAAGGGGTCCAGCAGGCCCTTCTGAAGATCCTGGAGGGGACCGTCGCCAACGTTCCACCCCAGGGAGGCCGCAAGCACCCGCACCAGGAGTTCATCCAGATCGACACGACGAACATCCTCTTCCTCTGCGGAGGGGCGTTCGTGGGCCTCGAGGACCTGATCAGCCGCCGGATGACCGAGAAGACGATGGGTTTCGGCGCCAAGATCGCGACCAAGAAGGAGAAGCGCTCGAGCGTTCTCCTGGAGAAGGTCCACCCCGAGGACCTCATCAAGTACGGGATGATCCCGGAATTCGTGGGACGGCTGCCGGTCGTCGCGACCCTGACCGAGCTCGATCAGTCCGCGCTGGTCGAAATCCTCCGGGAGCCCAAGAACTCGCTCGTCAAGCAGTACCAGACGATGCTGGAATTCGAGAACGTGCAGCTTCGTTTTACGGATGACGCCATCGAAGCGATCGCCGAGGAAGCTCTGGCGCGCAACGTCGGCGCGCGGGGTTTGAAGATCATCATCGAAGACCTCATGCTCGACGTCATGTACCAGATCCCCTCGGACGAAGACATCGAGGAGTGCGTCATCACCAAGGACGTCGTCAAGCACCACACGAACCCCATCACGATTCTCCGCAAGGCGGGATAGAGCCTCTCGACCGCTCGTTCGCCGCGCCCCGCGCGGTCCGCCGCCTCCGGGGCCCAGGGAAGGACCAAAAAGCTCCATGAGATCCAATGAATTCACCACCCGGACGGGGGAGGTTCTCCCGCTCGTCCCGCTTCGGGACATGGTGGTGTTTCCGCACATGATGGCGCCCTTCGTCGTTGGGCGGGATTCGTCGATTCGCGCGCTCGAGGCGGCGCTCGCGACCCCGTCGAAGCGCCTCTTCCTGTCGGCGCAGAAGGATCCTCAGCTCGACGAGCCGCAACCCGGCGACATCCACGACCTCGGCGTCGTCGCGACCGTCGCCCAGTCGCTGAAGCTCCCCAACGGCCACATCAAGGTCATGGTCGAGGGCGTCCGGCGCGGCCGGATCTCGGGCTTCGAGGAGCGGGCCGGCTTCCTGGCCGTGGCGGTGGAGCCGATCCCCGCCCGCCCGGCCGAGGTCGAAGAGCTGAAGGAGTACATGGGCAAGGTCCTCGGCCTGTTCGAGCAGTACGCAAAGCTCTCCCACCACCTCGCCTTCGAGGGCCTGGCGGCATCGCTCAAGATCGACGACCCGGACCGCTTTGCCGACACGCTCGCGGCGCACCTCGCCGTGTCGACCCCCGAGAAGCAGGCGCTCCTCGAGGCGATCTCGCCCCACGAGAGGCTGCAGAAGCTGCAGGACCTGCTCGAGGTCGAGATCGAGAAGGTGAACATCGACCGGCGGATCAACAACAAAGTCAAGAAGCAGATGGAGAAGGCCCAGAAGGAGTACTACCTCAACGAAAAGATCAAGGCCATCCATCAGGAGCTGGGTCGCAAGGAGGACCGGACCGACGAGGTGGACGACCTGAAGAAGAAGGTGGCCACGTCCGGCATGCCGAAGGACATCAAGGAGAAGGCGGAGCAGGAGCTGCGCCGCCTGGAGGCGATGCCGCCGGTCTCGGCGGAAGCCACGGTCTCCCGCAACTACATCGAGTGGCTCGTGGGCGTCCCGTGGAAGAAAGCCTCGCGCGAGTCGAAGGACCTGACGCGCGCCGAGAAGATCCTGAACGAGGACCACTACGGGCTCGAAAAGGTGAAGGAGCGGATCCTCGAGTTCCTGGCGGTGCGCCAACTGGTGCAGAAGACGCGCGGCTCGATCATCTGCTTCGTCGGACCCCCGGGGGTCGGCAAGACCTCTCTCGCGAAGTCGATCGCCCGCGCGCTCAACCGGAAGTTCGTCCGCCTGTCGCTCGGCGGCGTGCGGGACGAGGCCGAGATCCGCGGGCACCGGCGGACCTACATCGGCGCATTCCCCGGCCAGATCATCCAGATGATGAAGAAGGCCGGCACCGTGAACCCGGTCTTCCTCCTGGACGAGGTGGACAAGACGTCGTCCGACTTCCGGGGCGACCCGGCGTCGGCGCTCCTCGAGGTCCTCGACCCCGAGCAGAACCACACCTTCGTGGACCACTACTTAGACGTCGAGTACGACCTCTCGAAGGTCATGTTCATCGCCACGGCGAACATCGCGGACCCGATTCCTCCGGCTCTCAAGGATCGGATGGAGCTCATCGCTCTCTCCGGGTACACGCCCAACGAGAAGCTCGCCATCGCCCAGAAGTACCTGGTCTCCAAGCAGCAGGAGGCGAACGGACTGCGCGCCGACCAGATCGAGTTCGCCGACGAGGCAATCCTGTCGCTCATCTCGAATTACACGCGCGAAGCGGGGGTCCGCAACCTGGAGCGCGAGATCGCCAACGTCTGCCGGAAGGTCGCGCGGCGCATCGTCCAGAAGAAGGTCGAGACGCCCGTCCGGATCGACGGCGACAACATCCGGGAGTTCCTGGGCAAGCACAAGTTCCGCAACCGCCGGAAGGGCGAGGTCTCCGAGGTCGGGATCGCGACCGGTCTCGCGTGGACCGAGGCCGGTGGAGAGATCCTGACCACCGAGACGAGCCTCCTGAAGGGGAAGGGCAACCTGACGCTGACCGGTTCGCTGGGCGACGTGATGCAGGAGTCGGCGCGCGCCGCGGTCTCCTACGTCCGGAGCCGCGCCGAGATGTACGACGCCGACCCGAACTTCCACGAGAAGTACGACATCCACATCCACGTTCCGGAGGGGGCGATTCCGAAAGACGGCCCCTCCGCCGGGATCACGATGGCCGCGTCGCTCTTCTCGGCCGTGACGAAGATCCCGGTGCTGAAGGACGTCGCGATGACCGGCGAGATCACGCTCCGCGGGAAGGTTCTCCCCGTCGGCGGGATCAAGGACAAGATCCTAGCGGCCTACCGCGCGGGTATCCTGACGATCATCCTTTCGACCGAGAACGAGAAGGACCTGGACGACCTGCCCGAGGAGATCCGTTCCCAGATGGAATTCCACCTCGTGTCGAACATGGACGAGGTCATCAAGATCGCGATGGAAGACGTTCCGCCGACGGCCGCGACGCTCGAGGCGGAGACCCGTCCCGCCGAGGGGGGAGCTCTCGCTCACTAGAAAGGTCTCGCAAGTCCGCACCGATTGAAAACCGTGTGCCGGTGTCCGCCGGCCGCGCCATTCCCAGATCCGAGGAGAAGTCCATGGCCCGAAAGAGATCCAACAACGATTCCGACGTCGAAACCCTCGAGCCCCCGGTCGAGGGTCTTCCCGACACCACCGGCGAAGAAATCCCGATCGAGCCGGGCGACACGCTCGACATCCGGGCGCTCCACGAGATCAAGATCCCGCAGCTCCTGAAGATCGCCAAAGACCTGGAGGTCGAGAACGCGACCGGGATGCGCAAGCAGGACCTCATCTTCAAGATCCTGCAGGCGCAGACCGAGAAGAAGGGCCTCATCTTCTCGGAGGGTGTCCTGGAGTGCCTCCCGGACGGGTTCGGTTTCCTCCGGGCGCCCGAGTACAACTACCTCCCGGGCCCCGACGACATCTACGTCTCGCCGTCGCAGATCCGCAAGTTCGACCTGCGCACAGGGGACACCGTTTCCGGGCAGATTCGCCCGCCGAAAGAGGGGGAGCGCTACTTCGCGCTCATAAAGGTCGAGGCGGTCAACTTCGAGCACCCCGACGTCGCCCGCGAGAAGATCTTCTTCGACAACCTGACCCCGCTCTACCCGCAGGACCGGATCAAGCTCGAGGTCCCGAACAACATGTCGGCGCGGGTTCTCGACCTGGTCGCGCCCGTGGGCAAAGGTCAGCGCGGGCTGATCGTCGCGGCGCCCCGCACCGGCAAGACCATGATTCTCCAGGCGATCGCGAACGCCGTCTCGACGAACCACCCCGAGGTCACGCTGATCGTCCTCCTGATCGACGAGCGCCCCGAAGAAGTCACGGACATGCAGCGGTCGGTCAAGGGCGAGGTGATCTCTTCCACGTTCGACGAGCCCGCCGCGCGCCACGTCCAGGTCGCTGAAATGGTCATCGAGAAGGCCAAGCGGCTGGTCGAGCACAAGAGGGATGTCGTCATCCTGCTCGACTCGGTCACCCGTCTCGCGCGCGCCTACAACGCGATCGTGCCCCCGTCGGGCAAGGTCCTCTCCGGCGGCGTCGACTCCAACGCGCTCCAGCGGCCCAAGCGTTTCTTCGGCGCCGCGCGCAACGTGGAGGAGGGCGGGTCGCTCACGATCATCGCCACCGCGCTCATCGACACCGGCTCCCGGATGGACGACGTCATCTTCGAGGAGTTCAAGGGCACCGGCAACATGGAGACCCACCTCGACCGCAAGCTCGTGGACAAGCGCGTGTTTCCGGCGATCGACCTCAACAAGTCGGGCACCCGGAAGGAAGAGCTCCTGATGGACAAGGCGGAGCTGAACCGCGTCTGGGTGCTGCGAAAGGTTCTGAACCCTCTCTCGACCGTCGAGGCGATGGAGCTCCTGACCGAGAAGCTCGAGAAGACCAAGACGAACGGGGAGTTT
>JBBQKV010000100.1:0-9963 GCA_038327245.1 Acidobacteriota bacterium | reverse complement strand
CCCCTTCTCCTCGCGGATTTCCAGGATCTCTCCGGGGATGGCGAGACACATCAGTTTCTTCCTCCATGAGTCAGCCGCCACGCCGCGACTGCGGCCTGCCCCAAAGCGAGCCCGCCGTCGTTCGGCGGCACCCGGCGATGGACCAGGACCTCGAACCCGTCGCCCGCGAGGAGCGCAAGTGCCTTTTCGGTCAGACGCCGATTCTGAAAGCATCCCCCGGACAGGGCGACGGCTTCGACGGCCGTCTCCTCCCGCGCTTTCCGGCACGACTCCAGAATCGCGAGGGCGAGTGTCTCGTGGAAGTCGGCTGCGATCCGCCCCGATGTCTCCTGACGGCTCCGGGCGAGCGCGATCGCTCGAATCGCCGGCCGGAGGTCGATCTCGAACGGGGCGGTGCCGTTGGAAACGAGAGCGAGTGGGAAGGGCTCTCCGTCGTGGCCGGAGGCCAGCGCCTCGAGCTCGACTGCCCCCTGACCCTCGTAGCTGATTTCGTGGCAGACCCCGAGAAGCGCGGAAACCGCGTCGAACCACCGGCCGGCTCCGGTCGCGAGCGGCGCCGCGACGCCCTTGCGCAGCAGACGGAGGACGGCGCTCCGGCGCGCGGGGTCGATTCCCAAGAGCTCTTCCTGGGGCTCTCCCGCATCGTCGAGGGCCGCAACTGCCAGCCGCCAGGGCTGGCGGATCGCGGCCTCGCCGCCGGGCAGGGCGATCGGCCGGAGGTGTCCGAGTCTCCGAAAGCCCGCGAGGTCCGCGAGCAGGATCTCGCCGCCCCACAGGTCGCCGGCGGGACCGCAGCCGGTGCCGTCGAACGCGACGCCGATGGTCGGGCTGCTCCGGCCGTTCTCCGCCAGACAGGAGGCGATGTGCGCGTGATGGTGCTGCACCCCGATGAGCGGGAGATCCGACCGTCGCGCCCAGCGGGTCGACCGGTAGTCCGGATGAAGATCGTGCGCGATGGCCGTGGGGGAAACGCCCAGAAGCCGCTCGAGCTTTGCGATCACCTCTTCGAAGAAGTCGAACGTCTCCGGGTTTTCGAGGTCGCCCACGTGGGGAGAGAGATACGCCTCGCCGTCGCGGGTCAGGCAGACCGTGTTCTTGAGCTCCGCTCCCACGGCCAGCACCGACGGCGCCGAAAAACCGAGGGCGATCGGGTCCGGCGCGAACCCGCGCGACCGGCGCACCGGCGCAACGGCGTCCCCGATGGCCCGCACGACCGAGTCGTCGGCGCGCGCGTGAATCTCCCGATCGTGCAGAAGAAAGGCGTCCGCGATTCCGGACAGTTTTTCCCGGGCGGAGAGGTCGTCCTTCGCGATGGGCTCCTCCGAAACGTTGCCGCTGGTCATCACGAGCACCGGCGGTCCGTCGGCGAGCAGGAGATGGTGAAGCGGCGTGTAAGGCAGCATCACGCCGTACTCGGAGAGGCCCGGTGCGACGCTTTCCGCGAGGCCCGCGCGGGTCTTCGCCGGCAGCAGAACGATCGGGGCGGCCGGGGAGAGGAGCGCCCGGATCGCGGCGTCCGAGACCTGCGCGAAGGACCGAACCGCTTCGAGGTCCCGGGCCATCAGGGCGAACGGCTTGTGGGGCCGGCGCTTCTTTTCTCGCAGCCGCGCGATCGAATCCTCCCGGCTTCCGTCCGCCGCGAGGAAGAAGCCCCCGAGGCCCTTCACCGCGACGATAGAGCCCGCGACGAGCTCCGCCACGGCGGCGCGGAGCGCTTCCTCCCGAAACAGGGAAGGCCGTCCGTCCCGGATGAGCTCCAGCCGGGGACCACAGTCCGGGCACGCGTTCGGCTCCGCGTGGAAGCGGCGGCTCGACGGATCCTCGTACTCCGCGCGGCACGCTCCACACAGAGCGAAGGCGTCCATGGTGGTCCGCGCGCGGTCGTAGGGGACCTCCCGCACGATCGTGTAGCGCGGCCCGCAGTCCGTGCAGTTGACGAATGGATACCGGTAGCGGCGGTCCCGCGGTTCGAAGAGCTCGCGGAGGCACTCGGCGCAGGTCGCCGCGTCCGGGGGGACCGCCGCCGCGACCCCGGTCTCCCGCTCGCTCGCGGAGACGAGAAAGGCCACGTCCCCGTGAGGATGCAGTTGCACGGCCTCGACAGCCTGGACGCGGGAAAGCGGTGGCGCGCCCGCGCGTAACTTCTCCGGAAAGAGGCGAACGCTTTCGGGGTCTCCTTCCACCTCGATCCAGACGCCCTGGGAGTCGTTGCGGACGAAGCCGCCCAGACCCTGCAGCGTCGCGAGGCGATAGACCCAGGGCCGGAACCCCACGCCCTGCACCGTTCCCCGAACCCGGAGGCCGACCCGGACGACCGCCTCGTTCGGGGCCGGTTCTGCCGCGGCGCGCGAGCCCATCAGGCCGCTCCGAGCGAGTCCGCGAGCTTCGAAAGAGCCGCGACCGCTTGAGATTCGCCCGGGCGGTCGAGCAAAGCGTGGCCGGATCTCTCCGCCGCCAGAACCGCCTCGTCGAACGGGACCCAGCCGGAAACGGGGATGCCGTGCGCCGTGCAGAAGTCGCGGATCGCCTGCTCGTCCCCGGCATTCCGGACCTTGTTCGCCACCGCCGAGATCTGCGGGATGCCGAGCTCACGCCCCAGCTCGAACGCGCGTCCGGCCGTCTCCAGCGAACGGAAGTACGGTTCCATCACGACGAGGAGGGTGTCGACGTGGCGGGGCGTTCCCCGGCTGAAGTTCTCCAGGCCGGCCTCCATGTCGGCGATCGTCGGACCGCGGGAGGCCCCGACGAGCTCGGCCAGCAGGCTACGCACGGTAGCGTGGTTGCGGCACATTCAGCCGGTTCCGGCGTGGCCCACGCGCCCGAGGATCAGGAGGCGAACGCCGTCCGGAGCGTCGATTCCGTAGCGCCGCGCGATCTCCTCCGGCGAGATTGCCAACATCAATCGCTCCTCGCCAGCGTCGTCGAACCGCCGCTCCATGACATCGCGGGGAACGGTCGGCAGGTTCATCGCGTCTTTCTGGGGCAGGCCGAGCGCCACCGCGAGATTCGGGTTGGAATCGCCGTCCACGGCGAGAGCGCCGCCCGCCTTGCGCGAGAGCAGGCGGGCGAGGGTGCCGGAGATCGTCGTCTTGCCCACGCCCCCCTTTCCGGCGACCGCGATCCTCACCGGCCGGCCCCGCCGTCGTGATCGTGATCGGCCTCGCAGGAGAAGTTGCATTCCCCGTGGCCGTCCGCGAGCATGTCGCGAAAGTCGTCCACGAAGCGGCGTCGCGCCTCGGGCAGGCCCTCGGCCGTCAACCGGTAGCGTTCGCCCTCCCGCTCGACCGCGCCGAGCGACGCCAGCTTCTCGAGCGAAGACGTAATCTGGTCACGCGGGTGGCTCAGAAATCGCTCGAGATCCGCGACCGAGAGCGAGTCCGCGAAGTTTTGGCCCTTCATCCAGAAGAGCAGCTCCAGAATTTCGTCGCGCCTTCCGAGCTCGTCGAGCGCGGGGGAGCGAACCGGCTGCGCCGGCGGACTGGCGGGGCCGTGGCCCCGCGGCGACCTAGTGGACATCGGCTTTCGCGGTCTTCCGGGGCGCCTCGACGCGGACGATGCCGTCCTCGAGTCTCGTCGTCCGCATCGCGAGGGCGAGGTCGGAACGCTCGGGACAGCGTCCGGACCGAACATCGAAGACGAGGCGATGGCCGGGGCAGGTGAGCAGGAAGCCTTCCAGGCGTCCATCCTCGAGCGCTTCATCGTCCCCGGCCGGACAGCGGTTGTCGAACGCGTAGGCTCGTCCTTCGACCGCGCAGACGAGGAGCTCCTCGTCGAAGAGCGCGACCTTCTGGCGGGGCTCCTGTTCGAGCGACCACCAGTGGACGAGCGGGAGCCACGCGGGCGTGTCGGGAGCGCCGCGAAACACCGGTAGGCTTCCCAAAGCGGGAGCGGACGGGGAAGCGGCGGGCGTGGAAACCCGGCCCGGCTCGCGGCGGGCGACCGCGACTCCGACGAGGTTCGGCACCGCAGCACGGACCGCCGCGTCGACTGCGCTCTTGATCCCCATCCACGTCTCCCGGTCCCCTTCCGCCTCCAGCCGCGCGACGCCGCTCTGCACTCCGACCAGGCGCACGCGATCGCCGTAGCCGAGGGCCTCGACGGCCTCACGGACCGTCTCCTCGAGGTCCGGATCGACGAGCCGGTAACCGCGCAGGATGCTGGCGAGCAGAGGATCCTCCAGGAATCGCTCGATCACGCCGGGGTGGCCCTCCGCGCGCAGGATCTCGATCACGCGGGCGAACGCGGTCCGCTGGACTTCGAGGAAGGTTTCGAGCGCGTGGAAGAGCCTCCGGGTGGCCTCGTCGTCCGGCGAGGCCTCCAGCTCTTCGATCAGCTCGTCCAGGCGAGCGATGGCATTCACGGATTCGTCTCCGCGCCGATCATCTCGCGAATTGCCTGGACCGCGCTTTCGACGGCCCTTCCCACCGCGGGAGAGAGCTCCAGGCCGAGCTCGCAGCTTCCTGGCTCGCAGCCCACCACGGTGACCCGTCCGGGCAGCACTCCCAGTGCTGCGGCGAGACCCATCGCCCGCGTCGGCTCCGCGAAGTGCGGATCGACGCCGGTCTCAGCCGGCTGGCCCGCCGGCGCGACCGGATGAAACGTGCAGAGCGTGCCGGGCGTCCGACCCTGGCGCACCGCATCCACGATCACGAGGTCCGAGAAGCGGCTCATGAGCGTCAGCACCAGGTTCAATCCGCCCGTTCCCACCTCGAGGAGCTCGACGCCCGGCGGAAGGGCGCCTTTCGACAGGAGGTCGAGAACGCGGACGCCGAAACCGTCGTCTCCGAGCAGGACGCTTCCGAATCCCGCGACGAGCGTCCGCCGGCCGGCCGCCGCCTCTGCGGATCGGGCGTCGCTGTTTCCTGTGAGCTCCCGGATCATCGCGACGACTTCCGGCGTCGCGCGCTCGACCTCCGGCGTGAACCCTTCTCCCCAGTCCTCGTCCGCGCCCTCGACCTCGATGACCACCACGTCTTTCGGCATGCGCCGGAAGTAGGTGAGGAAGACGAGCAGGTTGTCGAGGCTGATGACCCCCGAGCCGGCTTCCTCGACCCGGGCCTGGATCTCTTCCTCGTCGGGAAGGTGGCCATCCCAGCGGTACTGCGTCACGCTTCCGGGAGGACGACCCCGCTTTACTCCCGCGACGAGCACGAGACGGTCATAGGGCGGTCGGGCGTCCAGGTTATGCAGGATGGCGACCGGTCCATAGGAGAGGTCTTCGATGTCCACCCCTTCGCGCCACGTTTCCTTCTGGAGTCCGTCGGTCAGGAGAGGCCCGAACGAGAGGTCCCGGAGGAAGCGATAGCCGACACCTCCGACGAGAACCCGCCGAGGACCCGCCGCGATGTCGGACTCCAGTTCAGCGGGGGAGGCGCCGTTCACAGGATCCACCAGGGGGTTCGGGGGACCGCAAGGTCCCCCGCTCGAGGCCGTTGGGGGATCCGCCAAGTCCCCCCGCTTTTTCTACCCGTCGTCCCCGCACGCGCACGTGTTGACCTCCGTTGAAATGACCCGGTCTCCTGCGTAGATGTGCGTCGTGCACGGCATGCACGGGTCGAAGCTGCGGATCGCGCGAAGGACGTCGATCCCCTTATAGTCCTCAGGCTTGTCGAACTCCTCGAGGATCGGGGTCTCGAGCACCGCCTCCTCGTAAGGCCCCGGGTTCCCCCAGGGGTCTTTCGGCGAAGCCATCAGCGTCGAGGGGGTAACGATCTGGTAGTTGACGATCGCCCCCTTGTCGAGCTCCATGTGGTGCGTGAGCCAGCCCCTCCCGGCGCCCCAGAAGCCCACTCCCATCCGGTGATCCTGGGGAACCGTGTAGGGCGTCGACGTCCGGTAGTCGCCCGTCTTCAGGATGTCCATTCCGATCAACCAGTTGTCGTACGCGACCATGGCCTGGTACGCGATGGCGTAGGCGCGGCCCCGATTTCGCTCGAAAGCGTTCCACGTTTCCGGGATCTTCCATTCGAACTCGCGTGCCGGGTCGACGTACTTCGGAACCTGGATCTTCATGCTGTTCTCGGTTAGGTCCAGGAAACGGCGGTGGGGGAGCTTTTTGGCGAGGATCGTGTTCCACATCCGGACGAAGACGCCGGTCTCGATCGCGACGCGATCCCAGCGGGGCGCGGTCGACCAGCTGTACTTCTCGCGCCAGTTCAGCCCCTCCGGCTTCGGCTTCGTCTCCTTGTTCCAGGGGTGGTGTGGGGAGAGCGGGGCGCCGAGCGGGTCGGTCTTGTGAGGGTGGCCGGTCCATGGCTCGTAGTAGGAGTGCTCGATGAACTCCTCGAGCCCGAGGTTGATCTGCTGGAGCTTCGTCGTGACGAGCTTGCCGTCGAGGATCACGCCGGGTGTGGCCCAGCGCCTTTCTCCCCACTCATCGCAGTTCGCGTACGTCGCGTCGTAGGCGGTCGGATCGTCCCAGATCCCGGTGTCGGCGAAGTTCAGGGGGCGCGTCCCGCACTTCTTGTATAGGGGATCCGCGTCGTAGAAGAAGTCGGCGATGTCGTCCCAGATGCCGATCGTCTTCTTGGCGAAGTCGAACATCTTCATGAGCCGGTTCAGGTATACGTTGAAGCTCTGGATGGTCACTGTGTGACTGATCCCGCCCGGGACGATCGTCTCGGGATGGGGGTACTTGCTCATCAGGGTCACGTACCCCTCGCGCGCCACGCGAGTCACTTCGAGGCCATCCAGGTAGAGCTTTCCGATGAGCGGATTCAGGTCGTGGAAGATCTCGGACATCTTCCGGTACCCGTGCAGGTCGCCGTGGCGGGTCTCGGTCTTCGTCGCGCGGTCCCAGAGCGACGGGTTCGTCCGCTTGATCATCTGCTCGGAGTAGTCGGGGCCCCCGAGCATCGAGAGGATCATGATGTTGTCCCAGACGAACTCCATCGAGAGCGCCATGTTCCGGATGACGATGGCGAGCGGAGGGGGGCAGACCCCGAATGCCATCTCGATAGTCAGTGCGGAGCAGGTCGCGTGGACGCCGCCGCACACGCCGCAGGCGCGGCTGCTGATGAAGATCGCGTCCCGCGGGTCCCGCCCTTTCAGGATGACCTCGTAGCCGCGGAAGAGGGTCGCCATCGACGCGGCCTCCAGGACCTTGCGGTTTTTCAGGTCCACGGTCGTGTGGAAGGCGAGGGCGCCCGCGACCCGCGTGATGGGGTCGTAGTCGACGCTCTTGACGTAGCCGTTCCTCGCGACGAGCTCCTTGATCCGGTCGCGCGTGATCTCCTTGGTCTCGTAGCCGAAGGCGTCGGGCCCCGTGTTCGACAGGAAGGCCTGACCACGCGAGTCGAACTCGATCGGAAGGTTACGAAAGCACATGAGCGCTCCGGTGAGGCGCTACGCCTCGAAAACATGTCCTTCGCGCTCGAGCTTCGCGCGGCGTCTGGCCTGGCCCCACTTGAGGTCGCTGTCTTTCAGCTCCGACATGTCGCGCTTCTCGGTGCCTGTCGTAAACCCGTCGCGGTACTTCGTCTCGTCGCGCCAGCGTCCGGGCCGGACCGCCTGGCGGAACTGCAGCTTGCGGTACACGTACTCGGCGAACTTCCCGAAGAGCGGGTCGGCCTCCTTCTCGAGGGCCCACCCGCTCGGGGTGTCGCCGACCTTGTCCCACAGCGACTCCCGGTTCTGGTGGACCTGCGTGGTCCGCCGAAGGAAGCGGATGAGCTTCCCGATGTTCGTCGACGTCTGGGTCGAAACGGTCGCGCCCGGCGGCTTCTGGTAGAACGGAGAAAACTTGTCGGGAAAGCCGGGCATCGTGCACCCGATGCAGATTCCACCCTGATTCATGCATCCGCCGTGGTGGCGGATCGCGCCGCGCTCCACGATGTTGCACTGGACGACGGGTCCCCAGCAGCCGAGCGGCACGAGGCACTCCGGATCGCCGTACTTCTCTGCGAAGACCCCCTCCTCGTAGTAACCGCCCCGGACGCACCGGTCGTGCACCGTGTGGTGGAACTGCCAGGCAGGGCGCCCGAGCTCGTCGAACTCGGGGAGTGGGCCGGTCCCCTGCAGGAAGTGGAGGACCATCGCGACGACCTCGGTGAAGTTGTCGCCCACCGGTGCGCAGCCCGGAATGTTGATGACGGGCAGCCCGAAGGCGCTCCGGTATTCCTTGCCCAGGTAGTCCATCAGCCCCATCGCGCCGGTCGGGTTCCCGATCGCCGCGGGAATCCCACCCCACGTTGCGCACGTCCCGATCGCGATCATCGCGGCGGCGCCCGGCGCCATGCGGTCCACCCACTCCATCACCGAGATCACCTCGCGCCCGTCCTCGTTGTTCGCGGCCGGCCGCGCGCCAAGCCCGACCCAGTAGCCCGGGCCGTCGATGAGCGAGTCGTCCACCGCGGAACCTTCCATGATGACGACGTACGGCGCGTCCAGCTTTCCCTGCGCGGCAAGCTCGAAGTTGTGGATGAACTCCTCGCCCGCCTCGGAGTTCAGGACGGGGTGGTAGAGGATGACGCGGGGAACTCCCGGGATGTTTCCGACGAGGAGGTCCTCTACCGACGGATCGCTCGCGCCCGTGACCGAAATCGAGCAGCCGTCGCAGCTCATTCCGGCGAGCCAGAACGCGTAGACCTTCTCGATGGGCGCCGTCAGCGAACGGGGGAGCGGGTCGAGCTCGACCGACGGGCCGCCCGCGTGGAGTCCGATGATTTCTTCGGCCATGGTTTCTCCCGTTCTACGGAATGAGGCCGAGCGTCCGCGCGGCACCCGGCAGGTTTGAGGCGGTCCGGCCGAGATGGTCGCGGACGACCGTCAGACCTCCGCCAATGTCCGTCAGGGCCGCCGCGACGCCGGAAATGCCGGGGGGAAGGGGGTTCGTCTGGACCTCGATCGCACGGACCCCCCACGCGATCTTTTCCAGGCTGCGCGAAATACAGAGCAACGCCTGATCGATCTTGTGAAGTGCCCAGGCGAGGAAGCCGAGGAGCACCAGAAAAAGCACCGCTGTCAGGGTCGTCCAGAAAACCATCAGAACGCTTCCCTGGGGGCGACGGAGTCCAAGGTCTGGCCGATCGTCTTCGCGGCCGCATCGATCTCCCCGCAAACCGACAGCAGCGTTGGCGCGAGCGTGAGCACCGCGCCCAGGCTGGCGATCGCAGAGGTGTTGCGGGCGATCCCCTCGGCCGCCGGAACCGTTCGACGCGCGAGGTTGACGATATCGGCGCAGTGGTGGAGAACGCGCAGGAGCTGGACGACGGCTATCAGGGTCGCCACCAACGCGAGACCGAGGGTGATCCACCAGATCGTCAGCACGGCAGTGGGCATCTCGCTCGTCTCCTATGCCGCCGACGACCGGAAACCCTGGGCGATCCGACCCAGCGCTCGATCCGCCATCACCAGCCAGCCGAGCACCGAACCGAGTCCGGCACCGACCTGGGACAGGGCGCCGTTGACCTGACCGAGCACCTCGCCGAGCGGCCGCGTATCCGCCTCGACTCTGGCGAGGGCGTCGCGGATCTGCCGGATCGCGCGCGAGGTCGCCCACAGCCGCCACGCGATCAGGATCAGGCCCACCGCGAGGACCGCGATCAGGATCCCGAGGTAGACGAGCGTAACGACGAGGACCGGCCGCATGGCCTACTTTCCGCCCGCGAGGCTCGCCAGCTTGGAGTCGATCGAGCCGGCCCCGGCCGCGATGCCCTTCGCGGTCTCGAGGATCTGACCCGCCACCACGTTCGTCTGCTGGAGCATCCAGATCGAGACCGTGTTTGCCGCGATCTGCTTCCCGACCGTCCAGATCGTCGCGGCGTTCTTGTCGATCGACCTTGCCGCCGCAATGATGACAAGGAGCAGCACCGCGACGATGAGGACGACCACGGCGCCGATCGCCCAGGAGATCTTCCACAGGTTCATCGGGTCCATCCGAGCCTCCTTCGCTTTGGCGGGCTGCAGAAGCCGTGCCGGGGAAGTTTCCCGCGAGATGTCCGGAAGGTCAACCCGGCTTCGATT
>JBBQKV010000099.1:0-9998 GCA_038327245.1 Acidobacteriota bacterium | reverse complement strand
GCGGGGGGAGCGATCGACACCGGAGGTTTCGGAAAAGGGGAGGGGCTCGACCGCGCGGTCTCGGCGCTGCGTTCGCACAGCGTCGGCGCCGCGCGGCTCAACTTCGGAGGGCAGATTTCGCTCTACGGGACGTCAGAAGCCATCGCCCGGTCGCAGGACCTCGGCACGGTCGCGATCGCCGAGCCGCGCTCGGATTCTCCGCGGGAGCTCGGCCGCTTTTCGGCGGAGGACGGATCGGTGTCAACGTCCGGGCAGTCGGAGCGTCCCGGCCACATCGTGGACCCGCGCACCGGCGCACCGGTGATGTTTGCCGGATCGGTGACCGTGCTGGCGGACACCGGCACGCGCGCGGACGCGCTGTCGACGGCTCTCTTCGTCCTGGGGCCGGCGCGGGGGATCGCGTTCGCCGACCGGCGGGGAATCGCGGCTCTCTACGTCGTTCCGCGGGGCGCCGGCTGGAAGCTCGTGCCGAGCCGCGCGTTCCCGCCTCTCCGGAGGCCGGCTTGAAACGCATTCGCTCCTTCGCATTCTGTGTCGCGCTCCTCGCGCTCTGCACTTCGGCCTCCGGCCAGCAGTCCGACCGGCTGCGGGACCTCGAAAGGCAGGTCCAGGATCTCCAGCGCCGGCTCGATGCGCTCTCGCTGTCGTCCGACGAGACGGTCCGCCGCCAGGTCGAGGAGCTGAAGCGGCAGATCGACGTGCTCACCCGCGAGATCGAGAACCTGAAGTCGGCCGCTCCCGAGAAGACTCCGGAAGCGTCGGGCAACCAGGGATCCTTCGGCCTCGGTCCCGCCGCGTCGAAGATCTACGGAGTCACGCGGGGCGTCTCGATCGGCGGATACGGCGAGGCGATCTACCAGAACTTCGACCGCAGGAGGGACGACGGATCTCCCTCGGAGCGGACCGACTCGATCGACCTCGCGCGAGCCGTTTTCTACTTCGGCTACAAGTTCGACGAGCATTTTCTCTTCAACTCCGAGATCGAGTACGAGCACGCCACGACCGGCGAGGGGGACGAGGAAAAGGGCGAGGTCTCGGTCGAGTTCGCCTATCTGGACTACCTGATCCGGCGCGAGTTCAACCTGCGGGCAGGGCTCGTTCTCCTTCCCGTCGGCTTCCTCAACGAGCTGCACGAGCCGCCCGTGTTTCTGGGGGCGCGCCGCCCCGAGGTCGAGGACCG
This sequence comes from Acidobacteriota bacterium, assembly GCA_038327245.1. Taxonomy (GTDB): domain Bacteria; phylum Acidobacteriota; class Thermoanaerobaculia; order UBA5066; family Gp7-AA6; genus Gp7-AA6. The sequence continues at coordinate 8,818 of JBBQKV010000099.1, read as the reverse complement.
CATCCTGCCGACCACCTGGCGCGAGCTCGGGCTCGGCGTGTTCGGCGACGCCGGACCGTTTGCCTACCGCGCCTACCTGGTCAACGGCCTCGACGCGGCCGGCTTCGAAGGGAGCGACCCGCTGCACGAGGGAAGACAGGGTGGCTCGAATGCACGGGCCGAAGACTTCGCCGTGACGGGACGGCTCGACTTCGTCGGAGTTCCCGCGTTGCTCGTCGGCGCGGCGGGGTACGCCGGGAACTCCGCGCAGGGGAGAGAAGTGGACGGTCGCTCCTTCGACGGGCGAGTCACGCTCCTCGACGTCCACGCCGAGTGGCGCTGGCGCGGGATCCAGGCGCGCGCCGTGACCGCGCGGGGCTCGATCGGCGACGCCGCGCAGGTGAACCGATTGAACGGGCTGTCCGGGAGGGACTCCGTGGGCCGGAGGTTCACCGGTAGCTACGTCGAGGCGGGCTACGACGTCCTCTTTCCGCGCGGCGGCCGAGCGTCCCTCGTCCCGTTCGCGCGCTGGGAGCGGTTCGATACGCAGGACGAGGTTCCGGCGGGCTTCGAGGCGAACCCCGAGAACGACGTGCGTCTCTGGACGGTCGGCCTCCAGCTTCGACCGATCCCGCAGATCGTCGTGAAGCTCGACTACCAGGACGTGCGCAACGCGGCGCGGACCGGCGTGGACCAGTGGAACCTGGCGCTCGGGTGGCTCTTTTGAAGAGAGCGCTCGTTCTCTTCGCGCTTTTCGCACTGTCTCCCGGCGCGCGGGCTCTCCCCGTCTACTCGTCCCGGGAGCAGGCGCTCGCGCGGGCTTTTCCCCCGCCCGCGACGACCGAAAGGAAAACGTATTTCCTGACGGACGCCGAGCGCGAAAAGGCGAGCCGGCTCGCGAAGACGAAGATCGACTCGTCGCTCGTCGTCGCCTACGTCGGCCGCGGGCCGAAGGGCCTCCTCGGGACCGCCTACTTCGACACGCACACGGTGCGGACCATGCCGGAGACGATCCTCGTCACGGTCCAGCCCGCCGGCGGAGTCGGAGGAGTCGAGGTGGTGGCGTTCGGCGAGCCGGAGGATTACCTTCCGCGCCCCCGGTGGTTGGGGCTCCTCGGCGGAAAGCGGCTCGACGCCAATCTCGCGGTCGGCCGCGGGCTCGCACACGTGACGGGAGCGACGCTGACCACGCGCGCGATCGCCGACGCCGTTCGGCGCGTGCTCGCGATCCACACCGTTGTCTCCGCGGCGGCGCCGTGAAGTACCTGGAGCGCGGCGGATACCAGGGGCAACCGCTCATGCGGTTGACGCTCGGGCTGGCGATCGGGCTCCTCTCCCTCTTCTGGGTGACGAACCTCGCCCTCTTCTGGTCGCGGCTCGGGTTCACGCCCTCGTCGATCGCCGCCTACTACCTCGGTTCGGAGGCCGACTTCCGCGCGCCGCGCACGGCGGGAGCGATGCTCGAGGTGACCCATGCGCACCTGCCGATGATGGCGCTCGTAATGCTCCTCCTCACGCACCTGCTGATCTTCGCGCCCTACTCGCGGCGCATCCGGATCCTGGTGATTGTGGGAGCCTTTCTTTCCGCGGCGCTCGACGAGGGGGCGGGGTGGCTCGTCCGCTTCGTTCACCCCGGCTTCGCGATCGTCAAGCTCGCAGCGTTCGTGGCCCTCCAGGGGATCCTCGCGTTTCTCCTCGTGGGCCTGGCGCTCTTTCTGCGCTCGGGAACGCGCTCCCGGGGCGAGTTCCAGGTCGCGGGTTCGCGGTTCAAATCGGGGAGCGACCTGGAACCCTGAAAACCGGGACACGGGACAGGGGACACGGGACACGAACTGGGAGAAGCTGCGGCGCTGCGGCCTTACTTCCAGACGATCCGGATGAACTTTCTTCCGAGGCGCAGCACGGTCGGCCCTTTGACGGCCAGACGCTCCTCGGGATCGCGGACCTCGCGTGCCTCGCCCCCCGGCCCGTAAACGGAGAGCGCCCCTTCCGCGATCTTGCGCCTTGCCTCCCGCATCGATCCCGCGAGACCGACCGCCACGAGCGCCCGCGCGGCGGTTCCGTTCTCCGCCGCGGCGGCCTCGCGGCTCTCGATCTCTTCGGGCAGCTGGCCTCTCGAGAACGCCCGCCGGAAATCCTCCTCCGCGCGGGCCGCGGCGTCGGCTCCGTGAAAGTCCGCCGTGATCCGCCGGGCCAGGTCGGCTTTCACGTCGCGCGGGTTGGCGCCTTCTTCCTCGACCGACCGCCGCCGAGCCGCGATCTCTTCGGCCGGAGCGTCCGTCAGGAGCTCGAAGTAACTCCAGAGGAGCCGGTCGGGAATGGACATCAGCTTGCCGTAGATCTGGGCCGGCGGCTCTTCGATGCCGATCGAGTTGCCGAGCGACTTTGACATCTTCTCGGTGCCGTCGGTCCCGACGAGCAGCGGCAGCGTCAGCACGATCTGCGGCTCCAAGCCCTCCTCCCGCATCAGGTCGCGGCCCACGAGGAGGTTGAAGAGCTGATCCGTGCCTCCAAGCTCCACGTCGGCCTTGAGCGCGACGGAGTCGTACCCCTGCGCGAGCGGGTAGAAGAGCTCGTGCAGCGCGATCGGCTGACGCGCCGTCCACCGCTTCTGGAAGTCGTCGCGCTCCAGGATCCGCGCGACGGTTACCCGCGAGGCGAGGCGGATGAACCCCTCCGCTCCAAGCGGGGAGAGCCAGGAGCTGTTGAACTCGACCGAGGTCTTCTGCGGATCGAGGATCCGGAAGGCCTGGCGCGTATACGTCGCGGCGTTCGCCTCGATCTCCGTCCGCGAGAGCTGCGGCCGCGTCGCCTTGCGGCCGGAGGGGTCCCCGATCATCGCGGTGAAGTCTCCGACGACGAAGACGACGCGGTGCCCCGCGTCCTGGAAGTGCTTCATCTTCCGGAGGACGACGGTGTGCCCGAGGTGGATGTCGGGCGCCGACGGGTCGAAGCCGACCTTGACGGTCAGCCGCCGGCGCTCGATCCGGCGCGCGAGCTCGTCCTCCTCGATCAGGTCGACGGCGCCGCGCCGCAGGAGCTCGAGTTCCGGCGATCGGGAAGTCACGGCGGCCCAGAATAATACGGGCCTTCCGGGCGCCGGCTTAGCACCGCGTTAAAGCGGCGTTGCGGCATCCTGCCCGACCTACACTCGCCGCGGAGATGCCAATGAACAGAATGAACGCGAAATCAATATTTCGACTCTTCCCGGCGGCGGCGCTCGCCCTCCTCCTTGCGCCGCCGCTCTTTTCCGAAACTTTGACGCTGCCGGCCGCGACCTCGTTGCCCCCCGGCGCCGCGGCGAGCCCGTTCTTCTCGGACGTGCGGGTGTTCAACACCTCGTACACGGCCCCGGTCTCGGTCACCGCGGTGTACCGGTGCTTTCTCGGGACGTGTCCGGCGCCGGCGCCCCAGATCAACTTCACGCTGGCGCCGCGCGAGTCGCGCGCGTTCGACGACATGATCTCGACGGCGTTCAACGCAGCGGTGTCCGCGGGGGCCGTGGAGTTCACCAGCTCCGGCGATCTGATCCGCGTGACGAGCCGGCTCTACTCGCCGGCCGCCGGCGGCGGAACCAATGGGATGTTCGTGCCCGGATTGAAGAACTCGGACGCGCATCCGGTGACGGTCCTGCCCGGACTGTCGAACGGTCTCTTCCGGACGAACATCGGCGTGTACAACCGGGATGACTCCGGCGTCAACGCGACGATCAAGCTCTACAACGGCACCACGCTTCTGGGGACGCAGAACGTGACCCTGGCGGCCCGCTCCGGAACGCAGATCAACCGGATCTTCGATGCGGTGGGGCAGGGTGCGATGACGACGACCAACGCGTTCGCCGTGGTCGCGGCGGACAACGCGAACGCGGACCTCTTCACCTACGCGGCGGTCATCGACAACGCCACGGCCGATTCGAGCTTCGTCGCCGGCGACGAGGACGTGCCGGCGCCCGCGTCACCCTCTCCGACCTCCGAGACGATCAACCTGACTCTCACCAACTACATGTACAGCCCCGGATCCAACACGCCGGTCCAGGTGACGGCGGGAACCGCCACGACCCTTCACTTCGAGTCGGGGCAGGGCACCCACGGTTTCTCGGGTATCCAGGCGCTCGGAATCCAGGGCTCGACCAACATTTCCGCGGGAGAGGAAGGGGACGGCTACGGGAGCCCGGGCCATCCCGCCACGATGTACAACGTCACTTTCACCGCACCCGCGTCGGCACGCGGCCAGGCCTTCCAGTTCTGGTGCACCGTGCATCCCGAGACCATGCGGGGGACGCTGCGGGTCAATTAGGTTTCCCAGATCGTTTTCCCGGCCTCTAGAATCGTAAACGGAGGCCCTCACCGGTCGTCTAACGATCACCATGGGAAGACTGTCCGTTTCCGCGTGGTGTCTGCTCCTCCTTCTTCCCGCGACCCTGCGCGCCGAAACGGTGACCCTGCCCGCCGTGGCCTCGCTGCCGCCGGGCTCCGCGGCGGCCCCTTTCTTCTCGGACGTGCGGGTCTTCAACACGTCCTATGCGACAGCGGTTTCGGTAGCCGCGACCTATCGGTGTTTCCTGGGCGCGTGTCCGGGAGCGGCTCCCCAGGCGACCTTCATCCTGGCGCCGCGCGAGTCGCGGGCGATCGACGACATCGTGGCGGCGACCTTCGGCGCGCCGGCGTCGGCGGGAGCCGCGGAGTTCACGAGCAGCGGGACGTCGGTGCGGGTCACGAGCCGGATGTACTCGACGGTGCCGTTTCCGACGGTCGGCATGTTCGTGCCGGGGTTGCGACCGACCGACGCGCACGCGGTCTCGGTGCTGACGTCGCTGGCGAATGGCTCGTTCCGGACGAACGTCGGCGTGTACAACGGAAACGACGTCGGGGTGACGGCCACGGTCCGACTGTTCGACGGCCTGGCCCTGCTCGGCAGCCGCGCGGTGACGCTCGCGCCCCGGTCGGGCATGCAGATCAACCGCATTTTCGGCGCGGTGGGCCGGGGCGACTTGACGACGACGAACGCGTTCGCCGTAGTCGAAAGCGACAACGCCTCCGCGCCCCTCTTCGCCTACGCGGCCGTGATCGACAACGCGACGAGCGACCCCGGATATGTGTCGGGCGCCGAGGACGAGACCGCGCCGGTGGCGCAGACCGTCACGATCAACGTCCGCGCATGGGACTTCTCGCCGGGCGGCCCGAACTCGCCGCCCCTCGTCCTGACCGCCGGCACGACCTACACGCTGGTCTTTCACAACGTAGACGCGCCCGAGACGACGAACCCGCGGCACGGCTTCTCGGGGATCTCCGATCTCGGCCTCCCGGGGACCGACGACATCTCGCCGGGGCACGACTTCGTGATCCCGTCGTTCACCCCGCAGGTGTTTCACCGCGGCACTCACCCGTTCAGCTGCACGCAGAACGAGTGCGGCGGCGATCCCGAGCAGCATCGGGGAATGCAGGGGATCCTGGTCATCGAGTAGCGGGACACGGGACATCCGCCGTCCTTTCGTACAATGGAAGCGTGGCAGAAAACAGCAACGACAAGGCCGCGCCGCCGGCCGTGCCGGTGAGCGAGGACGACGCGCGCGCCGCCGCGGCGGCGCTGAACCGGAAGCGCGCTCTCGCCGACTGGGAGGAGAAGAAGAAGCTCTGGCTCGCGACGGGCGTTCCCCCCGCTCTCCCCGCAGCGGGGTCGAAGCCGAAAAAGTGACGCCGAAGGCATCATCCAGAGCCGGCGAAGGATCTCTTGCCGCAGAACAGCGCCGCTTCCGAGTTCCGGCGCCTCGAGCGTGAGGTCGTCTCCTGCCGCCGGTGTCCGCGGCTCGTCGCATGGAGGGAAGAGGCGGCGCGGCGCGCGCCTCGCCGTTTCCGGGGCGAGGCCTACTGGAGCCGGCCGCTGCCCGCCTTCGGCAACCCGCGTTCCCGCCTTCTCATCGTGGGGCTCGCCCCCGCGGCGCACGGCGGCAACCGCACTGGCCGGATCTTCACGGGTGATGAGTCCGGGAACTTTCTTTTTCAGGCCCTTCACGCGGTCGGCCTGTCGAATCAACCGGAGTCGGTCCGTCCGGGCGACGGACTGGAGCTACCCGGCGCCCTCCTGACCGCGGCGGTGAAGTGCGCGCCGCCCGACAACCGCCCCCTTCCGGAGGAGTTCGCGAATTGCCGCGAGTACCTTTTCCGCGAGACGGCCCTCAGCGGGTCGCCGCGCGTCCTCCTCGCGCTCGGTGGCCTGGCGTTCGAGTCCTGCCTGCTCGCGCTGGCCGCCTCGGCCGCGCCCGTGCCGCGCCCGAAACCGCGGTTCGCCCACGGCGTACGCTACGCGCTGGGGCCGGACGTGCTCTACGCCTCGTACCACCCCAGCCAGCAGAATACGTTCACCGGCCGGCTGACCCAGCGGATGTTGCGCGCGGTCCTTCGCCGCGCCGCACGGGATGCGGAGAGCCTTTAGGTCCGCGACCGTTGGCTGCCGGTGTCCTCCGAGACTTTCTCCATGACCTTCTCGACCTCGTTACCGACGCGATCCTTGCTGGACTGCGTCGAAGCGCGCGCCATGTCCGCGGTCGAGATGACGCCCAACAGCCGGCCGTCCTCGACGACCAGGATGCGCCGCACCTGGGCCTCCTGCATCTTCCGGCTCACCTCGTGCACTTCCGCATCCGGTTCGCAGGACACGATCTTCGTCGTCATGACTTCGGACGCGCGCACGGCCGACGGCTTCTCGTCCCGCTCTCCGAGCGCGAGCGCGATGTCCCGATCGGTTGCGACGCCGGTGACCCGCTGCCCCCCGTTTCCCTCGGTGATCGGAACCAATCCGCAGTCCTCTTTCCGCATCACCGCGATGACTGCCTTTAAGTTGTCCGACGGCCGGCACGTGGTCGGGTCGGACGTCATCAGGTCTCTGGCCTTCATAAAGACTCCTTTCGCTCCGCCCGCTTCCCATGCAGGAAGCGTTCCGGGCGGAAGGGTGACCTGCTACTTCTTGAAAAGACGGTCGAAAGCGGCCCGCGCGTCGTCGGGCGTGGCGGTCGTGGCGCGGGTGCCGGTCAGGTCGAACGACTTCGCGGGGGAGAACAGCGGGCAGGAGTTGCGCAGCTTCTTGTTCGGAATCCGTTCCGGGATCGGCTGGATGCACTCGAACTGCGCCGACGTATCGAAGCTCAGGCACTGGGCGCAGGAGTGCAGATCCGCTCCGCAGCGGGGACACGTCGAGTCCGCGCGGATGTCTTCGAGGTCGCGCTGCTTTTCCCCGCACGACTTGCACGCGAAGACGACAGCCTTGTCCGTGTCGATCCCGCGGCCGCGCGGGGCGCCCTCCGACCGACCGAGCGCGTCGGGACGAGGTCCCCGCGGGCGTCTCTCCTCGGAGGAAGATTCCTGGTATCCGCGGTGTCGATATTTCCGGTCGTTCAATGGGGAAGCGTAACCATCCTATTTGACCTTCATCAGGAAGGGATAGGGATTGATGGGCTTGCCCTGCCACCAGTGCTTCTCGGGGCCGAGCTCGTAGATCGCGAAGTGCAGGTGCGGCGTGTCCGGCGGCGCGTTGCCGCTCGTTCCCACGAAGCCGATCGGATCTCCCCGCCGGAGGTAGTTCCCTTCCGCGAGGGTGTTCGCGTAGCGGTCCAGGTGCGCGTAGTAAAAGGCGTGGCTGTCGTCCCGGTCGAATTGATAGACCGTGAGGCCCCCCTGCTTGCTCGTGAAGAGCTTTGCGATCTTCCCCTCGTCGACCGCGACGACGGGCGTCCCGCGCGGCGCCAGGATGTCGATTGCCTGGTGGCGCCGTGACGAGCCGCGGGGGTCCTGGAAGCTGTCCCGCATGTCCATCGTGCGCGCCCCGACGACCGGCATGTCCAGCGTCCTTCCCTCGAGAGTCCCGAAAAAGCGCACGGCGGGGGTCGGGGTCCGGGTCAGGGAAAACGAGAGGAGCGGGGTTGCCGGGGTCGTGGCCGACGCCTCGAGTGAGGGCGTGGTCGGGCTCGGGGCCGCCTCCGGCGGGATTGAGCCCGGCGCGGGCGTCGGCGGGAAGGGGATCGTCGCGATAGGCCGGGGAGGGGAGCCCGTCGCGCCCGCGATGTCCGACGTCGTCAGGCTCGCGAGGTGTCCCGCCGTGATGCCGCCCGTCCTCCAGAGAACGTAGTAAAGGGTGAGCGCGCCGAGAAGAAACCCGGCGCCGAAGAAGAGCGCCCGCCGGACCTGGATCCCTACTGCCGGAGGATCGCCGGCAGGCCCGGAGACACCATCTGCGCCAGCTCCGCCGCGTCCCAGTTCGTCAGGCGGATGCATCCGTGCGACTCCGTCTTACCGATCGTGGAGGGAACGGGCGTTCCGTGGATCCCATAGTGCGGTTTCGAAAGGTCGATCCATACAACCCCGACGGGATTATTGGGTCCCGGCTTGATGGTGGTCTTTTCGTCCTTCGCGTCGGCGTCCCAGAAGAGATCCGGATTGTAGTGGAAGGACGGATTCTTCGAGACCCCATTGATCTTCCACGTCCCGATCGGCAGGGGATCGTGCTCGCTGCCGGTGGTAGCCGGGTACTGCGCGACCAGTTTGTCCCCGGCGTCGAAGGCCGAGACCGTCTTGTCGGAGTCGTCCACGACGACCTTCGTGATTTTCGGCGGCGCCGTGGAACGGACGCTCGGAACCACGATCTCCTCGCCCGCCTTGTCGAAGGATTTTCCGGGGTTGAGCTTCGTGAGTAGCGTGGGGCTGACGTGGAAATTCTCCGAAAGCTCCTCCAGCGCGCTCGCGTAACCGAGCGCGGGGAGTGCGCCCTTTTCCATCATGTCCTCGGGGATCGGCTGGAACGGTCCCGCGACTTCTTTCGCGGTGATCGTGTACGGGACGAGTATCGG
>JBBQKV010000098.1:0-10327 GCA_038327245.1 Acidobacteriota bacterium | reverse complement strand
TGTGGCCGGTTTTTGTTTCGGCAAAGAGGGCCAGAATGATAAGGCGATTCAATATATGGAAAAGGCGGCCCCCCCGCGGCGACCGCGCCGGCGCCGATCTGGCGGACGTACGCGAAGTAGATCGCGACCGCGGTGTTCCGGAACGTGTGGGCCGCGGGGTCCCAGCCACCGCTACCGCCCGCCGTGGCGATGTCCTGGAGGTAGCCGAGCTTCACGAGCTGGAGCGCGATCGCGTCGGCCGGGACGAGCGAGGCGAGGAGCGGGATGAGCGCGAGCCACGCGAGGACGCCGCCGGCGACGAGGACGCCGGCGATCCGCGGACCGACGATGTAGCCGACGCCGAGGTACTCCGGCGTGATCTCGCCGTTCAGGGTGGCCGACGGGAAGATTTTGTTGGTCTGGGCGGTGACGAGCGCCGGCGTCTCCGCGATGATCTTGAGGACCTTCTGGAGGAGCGCGTAGACGAACGCGAACGCGACGCCCTTGTACGCGATGCCGGCGAGCGCGCCGCCCTTCTCCCCTGCAATGAGAACCGAGGCGCACGCGGTGCCCTCGGGGTACGGGAGGTTCTTGTGCTCCTTCACGATGAGCGAGCGTCGCAGCGGGATCATCATGATGACCCCGAGCGAGCCGCCGAGAAGAGCGAGCGTGAAGATGGTCCAGTACGAGAAGTACGGCTCACCGACGCTGAGGCCGGTGCTCGCGTCCCGCGTGAGGAAGAGGAAGCCTGGGAGCGTGAACACGACGCCCGCGGCGATCGACTCCCCGGCGGAGCCGATCGTCTGGACGATGTTGTTCTCGAGGATGGTCGACTTGCCGATTTTCTTGAACACCGCGATGGCGAGCACCGCGATCGGAACGGAGGCCGAGACGGTCAGGCCGGCGCGCAGCGCCAGGTACACCGTCGCCGCGCCGAACAGGAGGCCGAAGAAGATGCCGAGCGCGATGGCCTTCGGGGTGAACTCGGCGACCGACTGCTCCGATGGGATGTAGGGCCGAAACTCCGCGCCGGGTCTCTCGGGGACGTGCGACATCAGGCACCCTCCTCGTTAGAACGTGGCGGGGATTATATGCAGGCCCCTGTCAGCGAGAATTCGGCGAGAATTCGGGGACAGACCACGGTTTTCTCGACGCCCTCTCTCGGGCAGCGACGCTGGTGAAAACCGTGGTCTGTCCCCGGGCCGACCGGCCCGCGTTACACCCCTCAGGTCCCTCCGAAGCCGATGATGACTTTTCCGGATTCGACGATGACGGGAACCCGACGGCCGCCGGAGAGGCGCACCATACGGTCGAGCTCTTTCGCGTCGCGCCGGACGTCGACGTAGTTGACCCGGATGTTTCGACGCGCGTAGTCCTCACGGGCCGCGGTCGTGTGGGGTCAGGTGTCCTTTCCGAAGATCTCGACGAGACTCTCGTCCATCCACGCCTCCCGGTCGGATCATAAAGCCGTCCGCTTTGGGCTATTATCGAAAAGACGCATGGCGACGCGGGTTTTCGCCGTCGGGGCGCTCCTTTTCGCCCTGTCCCTCACGGTCTTCGGCCCCCGCGCCGCGGGCTCCGCCGGCTCCGTGAACGGTCGCGTCCTGCTGCTCAAGGGTGGCACCCCCCGAGCCGACTCCTCGAACGCGGTCGTCTGGATCGAGGGACCTCGCGGCGCAGCTTCCGGCGGAAGCGTCCGCATGGCGCAGGAGTCGAAGCGATTCGTGCCCCGCGTGGCGATCGTCTCGCGGCCGGGTTCGGTCGAGTTCCCGAACAACGACCCGGTGTACCACAACGTTTTTTCGGTCTCGGGCTCGAACCGCTTCGACCTCGGCCTTTACCGCAGCGGCGCCTCGAAGAGCCGCTCTTTCGCAGAGCCCGGCCTCGTCCGCGTGTACTGCAACATCCACCCGCAGATGGTCGGGTTCCTGATGGTCGTGGACTCTCCGTTCGCGGCCCTGACCGACCGGGACGGTGCGTTCCGGTTCGACGGCGTCCCCGCCGGAACGTGGACCCTGAAGGCCTGGCACGAGGAGGGAACGGAAACGAGCGTTCCGCTGACCGTCCCGCTGGCCGGCGACGCCCCGCTCACGATTTCGATCGACACGACCGCTTTCCGACCCGTCCCGCACCGGAACAAATACGGCAAGGAGTATCCGCCGCAGTCGGGATCGGAAGATGAGCGCTACTGAGAAAACCACTCCGACTCCCACGGCGTTCCCCCGCCCCGTCGCCAGCGGGCTGAAGCTCCCGCCGCCGGAGCCTCCCCGGTTTTCCCTTTCCTTCAAGATCTTCTTCGCGGCAGCCCTGCTGATCCTGATCACGGTCGGCGGGGCGATCGCGATCTCCGCGACTCGCGCCCGGGCCATCGCCGATTCCAAGATCGCGGAAGACCTGAAGAAGTCGGGGGGCGCCTGGGAGTCGTTCCAGCGCAACCGCTACGAGGAGCTCCATCGCGCGCTCGCCGTGGTCGTCAACAACGCCGGCATCATCTCGGTGATGACCCAGCTCGACCCGGCCACCGCCCGCGACACCCTGAAGCTCGAGCAGGCGTCGAGCGCCCGCGCGAATTTCCTCATCGCCATCGACCAGTCGGGCACGGCCTTCGCACGCACCGACAAGCCCCTTCCCTACTCGAGAGACATGCGGGACGTCCCGACCGTCGCGTCCGCCCTGCAGGGCGAGGCGGCGGAGGGCATCTGGCTCGTCGGCCGCGAGCTCTTCCACGTGGTCGCCGCGCCGGTCCTCGAGGGGGGCAGCCGCACCGTGGGCGCGATCGCCGCCGGGTTCCAGATCAACGACGAAGTCGCGTCCAGCCTGAAGTCGCTGGTCAACGCCGACGTCGTCTTCCTGGCGGACGCCGCGCGGCTGTCCGAGCCGGCGAAACCGGTGGTCGCCGCTTCGACCCTCCGCGACTCGAGCTCCTCGGTTCTGTCGGCGATCGTCGCGACTCCCCGGCTCGTCCCGGCGGTAATGCGCGAAGGCAAGACGATCGGGCCTCTCCCGCTCGACGTCGCGGGCGACACCTACCTCGCGTACTTCCTGCCGGTCCGCTCCTCGGCGGACCAGCTGGTCGGCTCCGCCGTGACTCTCCGCAGCCGGGACCGTGAGCTCGCCCCCTTCCGCCGCATCCAGAACAGCCAGGTCCTCGTGGGACTGGCGGCGCTCGTCGTCGCCTTCATCCTGTCTTTCGTCCTCGCGCGGCGGATCACGGGACCCGTGGACCGCCTCGTCCGCGCGACCGAGGCGGTCCGCATCGGCGATCTCGACACCGAGGTGCCGGTGGAGTCGAACGACGAGATCGGCATCCTCGCCCGCTCCTTCCGCGCGATGCTCGAGGAGCTGAAGGAGAAGGCGGCGCTGGAGAAGTACGTCGCGTCGCTTCCAATCACGCTCGGCGGCGAGGAGACGCTCTTAGTCGGGCGAACCCTGGGGGCCGGCGTAGCCGGCGGGACCAACGAGCCGCAGATCGGCACTCTCTTCGCGGGGCGCTACGACATCCAGTCCATCCTGGGAAAGGGCGGGATGGGCGTCGTATACAAGGCGCACGATCGGGAGCTCGACGATCTCGTCGCGATCAAGACCCTGAGGAGCGAGGTCCTCTCGGCCGACCCGACGCTGCTCGACCGCTTCAAGCAGGAGATCCGGCTCGCGCGCCGCATCACGCACTCCAACATCCTGCGGACCCACGATCTCGGCGAATCGAACGGGCTGAAGTACCTCTCCATGGAGTTCGTCAAGGGACTCACGCTCAAGCACCTGCTCGAGTCGGGTGAGATCCTCCCGACTCCGGTCGGCCTGCGGATCGCCAAGCAGGTCTGCGCGGGCCTCGCCGCGGCGCACGAGGTCGGCGTCATCCACCGCGACATCAAACCGCAGAACATCCTGATCGAGCCCACGGGCGGCCTGAAAATCATGGACTTCGGAATCGCGCGCTTGACCGAAGACCGCGGAATGACCGCCACCGGCACGGTCATCGGGACCCCCGACTACATGTCGCCGGAGCAGGCGCGCGGCCTTCCGCTCGACCTCCGCTCCGACATCTACTCGACGGGTGTCGTCCTGTACGAGGTCTTCACCGGATCGCTTCCCTTCGACGGGGACAGCCCGCTCGCCGTAGTGCTGAAGCACGTCAACGAGGCTCCCCCGCTGCCACAGTCGAAGAATTCCCGGATCGAGCCGAAGATCGCGGTCATCATCATGAAGTGCATGGAGAAGGAGCCCGGAAAACGCTTCGCGAGCGTCGCCGATCTCTACGAGTCCCTGGCGAAGGTGACGGCGCAGGCCGCGTGAGAAGAGCATTCCTCCTGGCAGCCGGGCTCCTCGCGGGGATCCCGGCCGGCGCGCAGCAAGCCGACTACTTCGAACTGCCCGCGCCGCGCCCGAAGTTCGAGTTTCGGTGGGAAGCGCTGTTCCGCTACGACTCGATCTACCACCTGAGGGTCCGCCCGGACATCGAGCGGGGACGATTCGAAGTGCGCCCGGAGCTGGCCTTCGCGCCGTCCGACCGGTTCAAGCTCGCGGTGCGCGCGGTCGGCAACCTCGGCACGGACGACAATTCGCAGAACACGCGCAACTTCGACAACTACCGCTCGGACGGAGCGAGCGTCGACCGCTGGTACGCCGAGTTCCGACCCGGCGCCTGGACGATCCTGGCCGGGCGCTTCGGTCTTCCCCTCGTGTCGAGCGAGATGCTCTGGGACCGAGATTTGCAGACGCCGGGAGCCTCGGTGTCCCGGCAGATGGCGGCGGGGTCTTCCACTCTCACGCTGACCGCCGCCGGCTTCTACGGGCCGCAGCGGGAGGGCGACCGGTCGAAGATCGGGGCGGGACAGGCCGTGTGGCGCGGCGGCGACCCCGGGCGGTTTTCGCTCGAAGCTGCCGCCAGCTACTGGGATTTCAACCTGGATCACCTGAAGTCCCACTACGTCCGGCAAAACGTGCCCGAGGCATACGCCGGCGGCCAGAGATTCGAGAGCGGCTTCCAGCTCGCCGACCTCCTCTTGCGCATTCGATTTCTCGCGTTCGCCCTCCCGGTGACGCTGTCGCTCGACGGCATCCACAACTTCGAAGCCGACCGGGGCAACCGCGACGCTTTCGAGGGGGCCGTCGCGGTCGGATCCGTCGGCACTCCCGGAACGTGGCGCGCCTTCTACATCTACCAGTACGTCGAGCGCGACGCGGTCGTGGGCGCCTACAACACCGACGACTGGTGGTTCCACTCGCGGTACCGGGGTCACCGCGCGGGCGTCGCCGTGACCGTGCTGCCGCAGATCTTCGTCCAGGGAGCCCTCGTCCTGCAGCAGAGACTCGACCTCAAGGTCACCCTGAACCGGATCACGGTCGATCTGGTGAAGATGTTCTGAGGATCCGTTCCTATAGAATTCGCGCTCCATGACCCGCTCCATCGTCGCCTGCGTGGAGGACCTCTTCTTTCGGTCCAAGATCGAGGCGACCGGCCGCCACCTGAACGTTCCGATCCGTTTCACGGAGCCGAAGAATCTCCCCCGCGCCGCCGGCGAGGAGGGGACGGCCGCCGTGCTGCTGGAGCTTTCCACGAACGGGGAGTGCTTCGACGCCGTTCGCAAGCTCCGGGCGGACCGGAACACCCGCGAGCTGCCGGTCATCGGGTTTCTTCAGCACACCGAGCGGGAGCTCGCGAAGCAGGCGGAGGCAGCGGGTCTGACCCGCGTCCTGCCGCGGAGCGAGTTCTCCGAGACGCTGCCCGACCTCGTGATGGACCTCGTGGCCCCCGGCACCAAGCGCGAGGTCCAGGAAGAGCCCGAGCTTCCGGACGAGTAACGGGTCGGTGAGAGCGAAAGGTCCAACCCGGCGGGACCTGATCCGGTCCGCCGCAATCCTCCCGGCCGCGGCGCAGCTCAAATCGGCGAAGCCGCGCCCTGTGGGGTCCCGCCCCGTCGTCATCGCGTCCGCGAACGAAAAGAATCCGGGCGAATCCGGCGGCCTCGCGGCGGTCCAGAAGGCATACGAGATCATCGCCGCCGGTGGGGATCCCCTCGAGGCGGTGGTCTCGGGAGTCAACATCGTCGAGAACGATCCCGAGGACGTCACCGTCGGCTACGGCGGAATCCCCAACGAAGAAGGGGTCGTGCAGCTCGACGCGTCGGTGATGGACGGCCGCACGATGAAGGCCGGCGCGGTCGGGGCGCTCGAGCGGATCAAGAATCCCTCGCGGGTCGCGAAGCTCGTCATGGAGCAGACGAACCGGGTCTTCCTCGTCGGCGAGGGAGCGCTCAAGTTCGCGCGAGCGCACGGCTTTCCGGAGGAAAATCTCCTGACCGAGCGTTCCCGGAAGATCTGGCTCTACTGGAAGGAGAAGCTCTCGGGAAAGGACGACTGGCGGGAGGTCGGGACCGAGGAGGAGAAGGATCCGGACATCCGCTGGTACATCGAGAAGTACGGGGTCTCGGATTTCCGCCCGCAGGGAACGATCAACTGCGACGCCGTGACGGCCAACGGCGAGATCGTCGGGACCACCACGACCTGCGGCCTGTTCTTCAAGATCCCGGGCCGCCTCGGCGATTCACCGGTGATCGGAGCGGGTCTCTACGTCGACGGAGAAGTTGGAGCCGCCGGATCGACCGGCTGGGGCGAAGGGAACCTGCGCTCCTGCGGCTCCCATACCGTCGTGGAGCTCATGCGGCAGGGAAAATCTCCCGAAGAGGCCGCGCTGGAGACGCTCCGGCGGATCGTCGCGCTCGCGAAGGACAACCGCGACGAGCGCGGCCAGCCGAAGTTCCAGACCGTCTTCTACGCCGTGAACAAGAGGGGCGACTACGCCGGAGCGTCGGTTTACGACGGCACGTATGGCGCGACCGGGCGGTTCAGCCGCGCGAAGTTCGCGATCGCGAACGCCTCCGGCGCGAGGCTACTCGAGACGGCGTATCTTCTAAAGAAAGAACGGGGACGGTAGGCGGAAGGGGGAACTACGCGGTCGGCGCCGCTCCGCGGCCTCCGGACAGGATCCCGTTGACCGCTTCGACGCGACGCTCGAGCACCCGGCGGAGCTTCCCGATCTCCCCGTCCGAGGCTGCGACCCGCACGCTGTCGCCCTGAAATTCGAACCGGAGAATGGCCTCGCGGTCCTCGCGGGTCAGCCCCAGCATCCCGGCCCGATAAGCGCGCATCCACTCCGGGGAAGGCTCGGTGTCGAAGCGGAGTCGGAACCAGGTTTTTCCGTCGGAGGCGCCCTCGGCGATCGGCGCCTCGTTCGAGAGGTAGACGCGGTGGGTGGGAGGCGCCTCGCCCGGGCGGCGGCGGTTCGGCTTACGGTACTGGGGACGTCTCGGAATGGGGGCCTCCTTCGCTGGCCAGCGCCGATTCTGTCACGGACGGACGCTCGGGTTCAACGAACGACCCCGCCGAGACGATCGTGAAGTTGTCGGGGTCGACGCGCTTCGCGAAGCAGGTATCGGCGCCCTCCTTGGAGATCTCATCGACGAGCGACGGGTACTCGTCGAGATAGGAAACGCCGAGGCCGTAGTAGAGGGCGGAGTCGAGCGCGTGGGCGATGCCCCCGTTCGAAGCCAGGTCCACCTTGAAGCGCCCGACGTGGGAGGATTTCTCGTCGGCGAGCTCCCTGGCCGTCATCCCCTCCCGCCGGAAGCGATGGATCTCCTCGAGTGTCGCGGCGACCGCGGCGTCGCGGCTCTCCGGTTTCACGGTGAGGCTGACGGCGAATGGACCCCCGAGGTGGGTCGCCGAAAATCCGGAGTGGATCCCGTACGTGAGACCCTCGGTGTCGCGGACGCGCACGCCCAGGCGCGACGTGAGGGACGACTGCCCCAGCGCCGAGTTGGCGAGGACGCAGGGCAGATAGTCCGGACTGTTCCGTTCGAGGTCCGCGGGTTGCGCCAGCACCACGTCGGCGCTCGCCTTGTCCGGCATCCGGACCGTCTCCGTGCCCGGAGCGGGCGGAACCGCCGGCGGACGCGGGATCTCGGAAGGGGGCCCCGACCGCCACCCTCCGAGGCGACGCTCGAGACCGTCCAGGATCTTCTCCGAGTCGACGTCTCCGACCACGGCGAGAAGCAGCGTTGCCGCGCCGTACCTCTCGTCGTAGAACCGCTGCAGCTCGTCTCTGCGGAGCGACTCGATCGCGGCGATGCGTTCCGCCGCGGTGCGCCGGTGAAAGGGGTGACCCGGGGGAAAGATCCGCCGCGAGACCACCTCGAACGCGCGCACCGAGGTCTGGTCCTGCTGTTCCCGCACGACGCCGACGAGCCGCATCCGCTCCTTCTCGAGCTCCTCCTCCGGAAAGGAGGGCGTCAGAAGCACCTCCGCGAGAACGTCGAGCAGGATCTCCACGTCGCGCGACAGCGACGCCGCGCCGACGTCGACGCCGACCGGGTCGCCGGACCCCGCGGAGAACGAGAGACTGGCTCCGCGGCTCTCGAGCTCCTCCGCGATTTCGAGCTTCGTGCGGCGGGCGGTCCCCTTCGCGAGCTCCCCCGCCGTGAACGACGCGACGAGGCGCCGGTCCGGCGGCGCATACAGGCCGCCCGCGTTCAGCGAGCCCGAAATCGCCACGGTCGGGTTGAAGTGGTTCTCCAGGACCAGGAACCGCGCTCCGTTCGAGAGCGTGCGCTCCCGGACCGCTTCCGCGAACGGGACCTTCCTGCCGGCCGCCGTCATTCTCCGGCGGTCTCCTTGGGAAGATAGAGCCCGGCGGTCAGCGCGTCGTCCCGAAAATACTTCGCGGCGACGCGGAGGACATCGTCGGCCGTGACCCGCCGCACGAGGTCGGGATAGTCCGCGTACCACCCCCAGTCGGCCACCGCGATGGCCTCCGAGAGAGACGCCGCGACCTGGTCGGTCGAGTCCCGGTCGAAGATGACCTCGGCTTCGATCTGCGTCCGCGCCTTCTCCACCTCGGCTTCGGTCACTCCCTCGGCGGCGACGCGGGCGATCTCCGCGCGGATCCGGGACTCGACCGCTTCGACCGCGACTCCGGGCCGCACCGGCGCGAAGACCGAGAAGAGCGCGGGGTCGCGGAGCTGCCAGGGAACGACCGTCACGGAAAGGGCGAGGCTCTCCTCGACCAGCGCGAGGTGCAGCCGCGCGGTGAGCCCGACCCCGAGCACGTTGCCGAGCACCGCGAGGGCGGGCGTGTCCGGGTCCGTCGCCGCGGCGGTGCGCCAGGAGAGCGCGACCCACGCGACCTGGCCCGTCCGCCTCACGATGAAGCGGCGCTCCCCCTCCTGCGCCGGCTCGACCGTGTAAACCACGGGGATCGCCCGGACGGACCGGGGGATCGAGCCGAAGTGCCGCTCGAGCGTCGCGAGAGCCTCGGGCTCTTCGAAGTCGCCGATCAGGACGGCCGTGGCGTTGTTCGGGTGGTAGAAGACGTCGTAGAACTCCCGCAACCGGTCGGTCGAGACTCCTTCGATGTCGGTCCTCCACCCGATCGTCGGGTGGTGGTAGGGATGCTCGCGGAACGCGGTCGCGAACGTCTCCTTGTAGAGGACCTGGAAGGGGGAGTTCTCGCCGCGCTCGTACTCGTTGCGGACCACCGTCATCTCGGGGACGCGGTCGGAGTCCCGCAGGAGCGCTCCGCGCATCCGGGATGCCTCGATGCGCACGGCGACCTCGATCTGATCCGAGGGAACCGTCTCGTAGTAGTTGGTCCGGTCGAACCACGTCGTCGCGTTGAAACGGGCGCCGAGCGCTTCGAGCACCGCCGCGACCGCAGTGCCCTTCTCCCGGTCGTACTCCGCGGTGCCCTTGAACATGAGGTGCTCGAGCAGGTGGGTCGCGCCGGTGTGGCCGACGGCCTCGTTGCGGCTGCCCACGTGGTAGACCACGGCGAACGTCGCGACCGGCGCCACCGTGTTCCGCAGGAGGAGCACCTTCAGACCGTTGGAGCGGAGGCGCCACTCCCGGATGCCGGCCTTCTCGCGAACGAGCTCGAACGGGGACAGACCACGGTTTACCGGAGGTTCGTTGCTGTCTGCGATGTCTTTCTGTAAACCGTGGTCTGTCCCCACTACCGTCCGTAAACCGTGGTCTGTCCCCACTACCGCCCGCCCGCGATGTCTTCGCCGCCGTCGACCCCGATGACGTTGCCGCTCACCCACGCGGCGCCGTCGGCGCAGAGCGCGACCAGGGCTCCTGCCACGTCCGCCGGAGTCGTGAGTCGCCCGGCCGGGTGCATCGCCTGCACCCGCTCGATCATCTTCTCGTTGCCCGGGATCTTCCGCAGCGCCGGGGTGTCGGTCACCCCCGCCCGCAGCGCGTTGACCGAGATCCGGTGGGGCGCGAGCTCCACGGCGAGCTGCCGCACGTGGGACTCGAGCGTCGCCTTCGCGGCGGAGACCGCGCCGTAGGC
>JBBQKV010000097.1:0-10397 GCA_038327245.1 Acidobacteriota bacterium | reverse complement strand
TCGACCCCGCAGGGCGATTCCTGGTCACTCGACGCGCGCTGTCGAAGCGCACCTGGGGGGGCGTTTGGACCAACTCGTGCTGCGGCCATCCGCAACCCGGCGAGGACGTGGCGGGGGCTGCGCAGCGCCGCCTGGAGCAGGAGCTCGGGCTCCGGGCGACCTCGATGACGCTCGCCCTGCCGGACTTCGCGTATCGCGCGGTCTCGCCCGAGGGCGTCGTCGAGCATGAGCTGTGCCCGGTCTTCACGGCCGAGGTCGTCGCCGACCCGGTCCCGAACCCGGCCGAGATCGTCGAGTGGCGGTGGGTTCCCTGGTCCGACTTCCGCGCCGCTGTCGCGCTGACGCCCTGGGCGTTCAGCCCGTGGTCGGTCCGCCAGATCCCCCTGCTGCCCTGATCCGGGTGTGACGATGCGGGTGGTGTCATGGGGCTGACGTCGGTCGGGTTCTTCGCCGTTCTCGCCGTGGTCACGGTCTCCCTGCCCTGGTTGCTCCTGCTCTTGTGGCGGCGGGCGCCCCGGCCGTCGCGCCGGGCGGCAGTCGCGCTCGTGGCCGGTGTGATGCTGGCTCAGGCCACCGCCATCGCGGTCGACGCGGTGGGGGTCAACCGGCAGTTCGGCTTCTTCCCGACGTGGGGTGCCCTGTTCGGTCACCCGCCACCCGTCCCGCCGTTGACCGGGTCGGGCGCGCGGTCCGCCGCACCGCCTGCGGATCCACGTGTCCTGTCGGAGCCGACGAGCGAGCGGGGTCGGTTCCGCACGGTCGCGGTGCAGGGCCGTCGGTCGGGCATCCGCGAACGGGTGATCGTCTGGCTGCCTCCGCAGTACTCCGACGCCGCCTTCGCCGGGACGCGGTTCCCGCTGGTGACGGTGCTCGGGTCGGCATACCTGCCCGTGTCGTCCTTCGTCGACCAGCTCGACTTCGCCCGCATCGCGACGGCCCAGATTCGCTCCGGGCGGGTGGCGCCGTTCGTCGCGGTCTTCCCCGAGATCAACGTGCAGCTCCCCGCCCCGACGGATACGCCGACGAACACCCCAACCAACACTCCAACCAACACACCGACGGACACGCCGACGAATACGCCGACCGAGACTCCGACACCCACGCCGACGAATACGCCGACGGAGACTCCGACAGCGACGCCAACGGAGACTCCGACCAACACGCCGACTGAGACTCCAACCGAAACTCCGACGAACACCCCAACGGAGACGCCGACACCAACGCCGACTGAGACCCCGGCCAACACTCCGACGGAGACGCCGACTCAGACGCCGACTCAGACTCCGACGAATACTCCGACCAACACCCCGACGGACACTCCGACCAACACGCCCACGAACACCCCGACGGACACGCCGACGAACACCCCAACCAACACTCCGACGAATACCCCCACGCCATCAGTGGTGACGCCCACGGTTACGCCGACGCCAGGCACCGCCTCCGTGACCGGCGGAGGATGGATCAATTCGCCGCCGGGCGCTTACGCGGCCAACCCTGCGCTGACCGGGAAGGCGAACTTCGGCTTCACGATCTCGAGCCGAAAAGGAATGGTCCCGAAGGGCAACCTGCAGTTTGATTTCAAGGCGGCCGGCTTCCGGTTCAGCAGCACCGCCTACACGTTCCTGGTTGTCAACGGAGATCAGGCGTGCTTCGGCGGTACGGGCCAGGTCAACGGGAGCGGCAATTACGGGTTCGAGGTAACGGTCTTAGACGGCGGCAATGGTGCTGGCGCAGACCGGTTCCGCATCCGGATCTGGAACCTGGATGCGGGGAACGCCGTCGTGTACGACACGCAGCCGGGCGCGCCGGACTGCAGCACTCCGACGACCCCGCTGGGTGGCGGGAACATCGTCATCCACAAGAAATAAGCCGCATCGCTCTTCCCTCTCCCGCGCGGGAGGGGGTCCGGAGACGGCTGATCGGCGGCGGCCGGTTTCATCCCGGCCCTCTCCGCGCTCGCCGAGAGACGCGACAATGACCTCGTGAAAGCCTGGCGGGACCTCAAGGGGATGCCGCGCGGGGTCTGGGTCCTCTTCGCGACGACGCTCGTCAACCGCGCGGGCTCGATGGTCCTCCCCTTCCTCATCCTTTACCTGACGCGGGACCTGGGCTTCACCGCCGGCCAGGCGGGCGCGGTCCTCTTCGTCTACGGGCTCGGCGCTCTGGTCGCGGCGGCGCTCTCGGGCCGCCTCTCCGACGTCCTCGGCCCGATGGTCGTCATTCGCAACTCGCTCTTCGCGAGCGGCGTCATCCTCCTCCTCTTCCCACTCGCGCGAACGCACGCCTCCGTCATCGCGATGACGCTCGCGCTCTCCCTCGCCGCGGAGGCGTTCCGTCCCGCAAGCCTCGCCGTGGTGGCCGATCTCGTAACGCCCGCGCAGAGGAAGCCCGCATTCGCGCTCACGCGGCTTGCGATCAACCTCGGCATGAGCATCGGACCCGCTCTCGGCGGCTTCCTCGCGACGATCTCGTTCCGGTCACTTTTCCTGGTCAACGGAGCGAGCTCACTCGCCGCGGGCACCGTGATGATGCTCGCCCTGCGGCGGGCGCCGATTCACCGCGGGCACGCGGAGACGGAGCCCGGAGGCCCCGTCGAGCTGCCCTCGAAGAGGGCGTGGTCCGACCCGAGGCTTCTCTTCTTCCTGGCGGCGTTCTTTCCGGTCGCGCTCGTCTTCTTTCAGCACATGTCGTCCATGCCGCTGTATCTCGTGCGCAACCTCGGCCTCTCGGAGATCGACTACGGCCTGTTTTTCACGATCAACACGCTGCTCATCGTCGTGCTCGAGGTCCCGCTCAACTCGGCGACGGCTCACTGGCCGGCCCGGCACACGCTCGGCATCGGAGCATTCCTTTTCGGGGCGGGGTTCGGAGCGCTCGCCTTCGCGCGGGACTTCTGGAGCGTGGCCGCGACCGTGGTCGTCTGGACGTTCGGCGAGATGTTCCTCTTCCCGTCTCTCGCGGCCTACGTCACGGACGTCGCGCCGAAGTCGAGGCGGGGTGAATACATGGGACTGACCCAGATGGCGATGAGCCTCGCGTTCGCGGTCGGGCCGTGGGCCGGGACGGCGGTCCTCGAGAGGTTCGGCGGAAAGACCCTGTGGCTCGCGTCGTTCGCGCTGGGGTTGCTCGGGAGCGCGATGATGCTGAGGCTGAAGGAAGAGGCGCCGTCGCGGAAGGCCGCGGCGGTTACTCCGTCTGAGTCCGGGTGACGCCAGGCCCAGCCGGGCGAAAGAAGAGAGCTCTCTCTATTGAAGGAATTCTCACGGAAACTGATGTGGCAAGTGGAGACCTGACCCTCGATGTGGCAAGTGGAGACCTGACCCCTTACTGCAGCTTCGCCAGCCAGACGTCGCCTTCGTCGTTGCTCCCGATCACGCAGATCCAGTGGTTGTCCTTTGAAACCGTGAAGTCGGCGATCTGGGAGCCGCGCGGCGCGGTGTACACGGCGCGGGCCTGCTTGCTGCCCGCGTCGAGGAGCGCGATGTGCTCCGGATCGGGCTGAAAGAGCAGCTGCCGTCCGTCGCGAAGCCAGAGCGGCTTGGTCCCGCGATCGTTCAGCCGTTCGTAACGGCGGGTGTCGAACGAATAGGCCACGACTCCTCCTCCGCCGGCGCTTGCGAGCATGTCGCCCTCTCCCGCGATCGAGCGGCCGTCGGGAGACCAGGAGGTCACCTGGAACCAGCGGCCCGCCTCCGTAAACGGCGGCAGCGGTTCCGGGGCGCGCGAGAGTCCCGCGGCGACGTTCACTACCACGGACTCCGTGCCCGTCGGGTAGGCAATCTGTTTTCCGTCCGGCGACCACCAGGGAAACCACCCCCGACCCGAAGTCCGGGTCAGCTGCGTCAAGCCGCTGCCGTCCGGATTGATCAACCAGAGCTCGTACTTGCCCCCGTCGCGGTTCGAGTAAAAGGCGATCCGCTTTCCGTCGGGCGACCAGGCGGGGCCGCGGTCGCGATGCGGATCGTCGGTCAGTTTGCGCAGACCGGTACCGTCGGAGCGGACGAGGATGAGGTCCTCCTGGCCGCCGAGCGAGCGAAAGGCGATCCAGCCGCCATCGGGCGAAACGTCCGGCGACAGGAGACCGCCGGAGAGACGCAGCAGCGGCGTCGGCGGTCCGGCCTTTCCGGTCGCGGGATCGAATGGGATTCTTTCCACGCTTGCGAGCGAGTTCAGCGCGAAGTACGCGATGTGCCGTCCGTCGCGCGAGAGGCTGAAATGTCCCGACCAGAGCGAGGGGGTGGTCAGGGCCTGCGGCGCACCGCTCGTCTTTCCCGTCTTCTCGTCGATCGCGATTCGCCACAGATTCGTGCTGCCGCCGCGGTCGCTCGCGAAGTAGAGAGACTTCCCGTCGGCCGACCAGACCGGGTCCCAGTCCACGGCGGCGTCCTCAGTCACCGCGACCGGCGTCCCCCCCTTCGACGAGACCGTCCAGATGTCGCGTTGCGCGGTGGTTTTCGGAATCGCCCAGAACGCGATCCGGTCACCGTGGGGAGACCAGCTCGGCTGGACGGCGTCGCCCGCGAAGAGCTTGCGCTTCTGGCCGGTTGCGGCGTCGATCGTCCAGAGCTCGGAGACGCCGGTCCGCGCGAGGGGCTGCTCGACCCCTTCGGTCGCGACGACGATCTCTTTTCCGTCGGGCGACCAGGACGGATTCTGTCCGACGTCCGACAGCCGGCGCACCGACTCGCCCGTCGCGCCCATCACGAAGATGCCGCCCCCGCCCCGCTCGGACCGGAAGGCGATCGTCGAGCCGTCCGGCGAAAACGCGGGCTGGGTGTCGTCTTCGGCCGAGTCCTTCGTCAGGTTGATCGGGTTGTGCCCGCCGACCCTCTGCAGGTAGATGTCGTCGTTTCCCGACTCGCGGCTCACGAAGGCGAGGCTGCTTCCGTCCGGCGACAGCGCCGGGAACTTCTCGACGCCCTGCTGGTTCGTCTGCTGCGAGAAGGTGATCGCCGGGAGATCCGGGACTTTCCGGGGGGCGGCCGCGCGTTTGCCGGCCAGGAAGGCGCCGGCGACGAGGAGCGCGATCGCGAGTCCCGCGGCAGGCGCCAGCCAGCGCGGCTTCTCGCGCACCGGAGCGATGAGCTGCCGCGTCGTGCTCGACGTGGTGCCGGAGACCGTCTCCAGGTCGAACGCGATGTCGCGCGCCGACTGAAAGCGCTCCTCCGGATTTTTCTCGAGACAGTGCCGGACGATCCGGTCGAGAAGCGGCGGCAGCGTGTCCTCTACCGGACCGCTCGGCTCCGGGAGGTCGCGGATCAGGATGGCGTTCAACGTCTCGACCGCGGAGTCGCCCTGGAACGCGCGTTGCCCCGCCAGCATCTCGTAGAGGATCGCGCCGAAGGAGAAGATGTCGCTGCGGTGATCGGCAGGCTTTCCGCGCACCTGCTCGGGCGACATGTAGCCGACCGTCCCGAGCACGGTGCCGGGCTCGGTTGCGCCGAACGTCGCCGCGCCCGAAACGCCGGACTCGGGGAGGAGCGGTTTCGCGAGCCCGAAGTCCAGGATCTTCAGGCGACCGTCGGACATGACGAACACGTTCTCGGGCTTCAGGTCCCGGTGCGCGACGCCGTGCTCGTGCGCCGCCGCGAGACCACGCGCGATCTGAAGGGCGTACTCGATTGCCTTGCGGCGCGGGATCGATCCGGCGGCGAGCTTGTCCCGCAACGTCTCTCCGGTCAAGAGCTCCGTCACCGCGTAGGTGATGCCCTGGTGCGTGCCGAAGTCGTAGATACCGAGAAGATTCGGGTGCGAGAGCGCGGCGACGGTCTTCGCCTCGCGCTCGAACCGGGCGAGGGCGGCCGAGTCCGCGGCGAGTCGTTCCGGCAGGACCTTGATCGCGACGTCTCGATCCAGCTTCGCGTCGCGAGCGCGGTAAACCTCTCCCATACCGCCGGCGCCGAGCGGACCGAGGACCTCATAGGTGCCGAGGCGGGTTCCGGGGAGGAGCGTCACGGCGTCAGTCCATCACGAGATGTGGCAAGTGGAGACCTGACCCCGAATGTGGCATGTGGAGACCTGACCCTCCAGCTGGGAGCGTCACTTCAATCCTTCCGCGACGTAAAGATCTCCCAGCAGGCGGATATAGGTGTACGCGTACGTGCGGCCGTCGCGCGTCACGAGCGGCGCCGCGATCGTCTGGACTCCGGCGGTGTCCGGCGGCAGGAGGGTCTTCACCAGCTCCGTCCGGCCGGAGGAGAGGTCGAGCCTGCGGATCGACAGCGGAAAGTCCGTCACCGTGGTCACGTAGAGCGACCGGCCGTCCGCGCTCCACTGAAGAACCGTCGCCCCTCGGGTCCACCCACGGACCGGCCGCGCGGGAACCGCGCCGTCCACCGGCAGCAGGGACAGGTCGCCCTCCGGGCCGGTCGCCGCAATCCAGCGCCCGTCGGGCGACGCGGCCCAGCAGAGGCCGCCCTCGGGCCCGAGGGGCCGGGCTGGGCCTCCGGCGAGGTCGATGACCTGGCATTGGGTCACGCGACCCCGCACGCTCGCATTGAAGAACAGTTTCTTCCCGTCGGGCAACCAGCGCCCGGAGTTGTAGGTCTCGAATCCCGACACCGGCAGTGTCCGGCGCTGTCCGACACCCGTCGGATACAGGAAGAGCTGCGGGTGCTCGTTGCTCGTCGCGAGCGCCCACTTCCCGTCGGGTGACAGAGCCAGGCCCTGCCCGTCGCCGAGTCGGATCGCATCGCCGCCGTCGGTCGGCCGCAGGTAGACGGCCCCCTTCGCGCCGCCGCCGCCGCCGACCTCCGAGAGGAGCACGTGACGGCCGTCGGGCGAGAGGTCCGCGGCGACGGACTCGTCGAGCCAGGAAATGATCCGCTCGGTCTGGCCGCCGTCGAAACCTCCGATCGTCAGGATGCGAACGTCTTCCCGGGAGAAGAGAAGGCGGCCGTCCGTCGAGACGTCGTAGAGCGTGAGCGCGCCCGCGACCCGGCCGAGCAGCCGCTTCTTCCCGGCAACCGAGCCGGCGTAGATCTCCCGGTACGACCCGGTCGGATCCGGCACCGCGAACACGAACTCTTTCCCCCCGGGCAACCAGGCGACGCCGCAGTTCCGGACCCAGCCCTCGTAGACGGTCGTCCTCTTTCCCGTGCGGTCGATCAGGCCGATCCAGCCGGTGCCCCCCTGGAACGTCACGGGGCGCGTCTCCTCGATCGCGATCGAGCTCGCGTCGGGCGAAACGCGGATGTCGTAAATGAAACCGGCCGTCCGGTAGACGACCTTGCCGATCGGATACTCGATGCGCTCGCCGCCCCCGCCCGAGAGCGCGACCGCCAGGCTTTCCCCGTCCGGAGCCCACGACGCGACTCGCGCGCTCTCGAGGATCGGGCGCGGCGCGCCGCCGCCGAGAGGCACGAGTGCGAGCGTCCCGAGAAGGCTCGCCCCGGTCGGGGCGAGGACGACCGCCATCACGCCCTTCTGGGAAATGCCGGTCACCATCGCCGACGGAAGCCCCAGCGAGCGGGATTCGGCGCCACCCGGGATCGTCGAGAAGAGCTGCGAGGGCTTTCCCTCCCAGGAGGCGCTGTAGACGATCGTCTGCCCATCCGGCGCGAATCGTCCCGAGAAGAGCGTGCCCGCGCGGTACGTGAGCCGCTGAAACGTCGGGAAGGAACCCGTGACCTTTCCCCTCCCGACGATGTAGGCCACGGTCGCCGCCGCGAGAGCGGCGAGCAGCACGCTCGCCACGGACAGCCGCCGCCTCCGCCGGCGAACGCCGGGGACCGCCCGCGCGGGGGCGCTGCCCGTCTGCGACAACGACTCGATGTCGAAGGCGAGGTCACGCGCCGACTGGAACCGCTGTGCCGGATTTTTCTCCAGGCAGTGCCGGATGATGCGATCGACTCCGGGCGGCACGCTGCGGCCGGTTCCGGCCAGGTCCGGCGGCTCCTCCTTCAGGATCGCGTTCATCGCCTCGACCGAGGAATCCCCCGCGAACGCGCGGCGGCCCGCCATCATCTCGAACAGGATCGCGCCGAAGCTGAAGACGTCGGAGCGGTGGTCGACCGGTCCGCCGCGCACCTGCTCGGGTGACATGTACCCCGCGGTTCCCATGACGACGCCGGGCTCGGTGCCGAGCGGTGCGGTAGGCAGATCCGTCTGCTGACCGCTCGCGGACTCCGGCTGCGTCAGCTTCGCCAGCCCGAAGTCGAGGATTTTCACGCGCTCGTCGTTCGTGACGAACACGTTCTCGGGCTTCAGGTCCCGGTGCACGATCCCCTTCTCGTGCGCGGCGGCGAGACCCGTCGCGATCGCGCCCGCGTACTCGAGGGCGCGGCGGGCCGGCAAAGGTCCGCCGGCGAGCCGCGACCGGAGGGTCTCCCCCTCGAGCAGCTCCGACACCACGTACGGCGCGTCGTCGTGGGTCCCCACGTCGTAGACCGCGAGGATGTTCGGATGGTTCAGCTGTCCCGTCGCCTCGGCTTCGAGCTCGAAGCGCCGCAGGCGATCGGCGTCCGCCGAGAACGACGCCGGCAGGACCTTCACCGCGACGTCGCGCTTCAGGCGAACGTCGCGCGCGCGATAGACCTCGCCCATCCCTCCCGCGCCGAGCGGCGCGACGATTTCATAAGGTCCGAGACGAGTTCCCGCCGGAATGCTCACGATTTTGGCGAAGGATATCCTTCCCGAAAACGAGGGAGCGGCAAATGATCGGGTTACTCGTTCTCATACTCACGTCCGCGCAGGCACCGGCGCGGACCCCCGACGTCGCCGCGGCCCGCGCTCTCTTCGAGAGAAACCTGGATGCGATCCGGCGGCGCGACAAGGCGGCGTACCTCGCCTGCTACCTCGACTCCGAAAAGCTCGCGAAGACCGGCGCCGACGGGATGTCCCTGGGGTACGCGGACTTCGTGAAGAGCGCCGGCGAGAACTGGCCGGACACGTTCGACGCGAGTGACCTCGACCTCGTCTCGCTGCGGCCGGGAGTGGTCTACGGGACGTACCGCTACCGCGTCCGATACGGATCCGACGAGCAGACCGGCGTCTCGGAGCGCGTCTTCGTGAACACGCCGAAGGGCTGGAAGATCGGGGTGACGACCGCATTTGCGTCGCCGACCGGCACTCCGCCGCCGGCCCGCGCCATCGTCGGGGCCACGCTCGTGGACGGTACCGGGGCGCCGCCCGTGTCGAATGCGACGGTCCTCCTCCGTGCCGGAAAGATCGAGTGCGCCGGCCGCTGCGCGATCTCCGACGGGGTGACGGTCATCGACGGGCGCGGACTCTGGATCACTCCCGGCCTCGTCGACGCGCACGTCCACTTCTCCCAGACCGGCTGGGCGGACGGCCGGCCCGACGCTCTCGACGTCCGGGACAAGCATCCCTACGAGGTCGTGGAGGCGGATCTGAAGCAGCATCCGGAGCGGTTCTTCCGATCGCAGCTCTGTTCGGGCGTGACTTCGGTCTTCGACGTCGGCGGATACGCGTGGACCGTCTCGATGGCGCACTCCGGCGAGTTCGGCGCTCGGGCGCCCCGCGTCGCGGCGGCCGGGCCGCTGCTCTCGACCGTGGACCACTGGCTGAACCTCCCCGGCGAAAAGCAGCTCGTCTTCATTCCGGATGCCGACACGGCGCGCAAGATGGTCCGGTACCTGGCGTCGCTCAACTCCGACGCCGTGAAGGTCTGGTACATCGTGACGCCCGAGCGCAAGGTGGAGGACTCCGCGGCGGCAGTCCTCGCGGCGGGAGACGAAGCGCTCAAGGCAAAGCTGCCGCTCATCGTCCATGCGACCGGGCTCGCGGAAGCGAAGGTCGCGCTCCGAGCCGGCGCCCGCTTTCTCGTTCACAGCGTGGACGACAAGCCGGTCGACGACGAGTTCCTGGAGCTCGCGAAGAAGAATGGGACCGTCTATTGCCCGACGCTGACGGTCGTCGGCGGCTACCTGCGGATGTACGGTTCGGCGCTCTCGCATCAGCCGCCGGTCGTGGACGACCCGAACGGCTGCGTGGACGCCGCGACGCGGGCGAAGGTGGCGGAGAGCGCGACTGTGGCGGCTCCGGCCGGGCTCTCGGAGCGTCTGACGAAACGGAAGGAGTCGAACGGCGCCGCGGAGCGGACCTCGGCGGCGAACCTGAAACGCGTGGCGGACGCCGGGATCCCGATCGCGATGGGAACCGACGCCGGAAACCCGCTGACGCTCCACGGGCCCTCGGTTTACGCCGAGATGGAGGCGATGCAGGCGGCCGGGCTGACTCCGATGCAGGTGCTGGTCGCGTCGACCGCCGGCGGCGCGCGCGCGATGGGAGTCGATGGTGAGAGGGGCACGGTCGAGAAGGGGAAATCCGCCGACCTGCTGGTCGTGGCCGGCGATCCCACGAAGGACGTCGCGAACCTGAGGAAGGTGCGCTACGTAGTGCGAGCCGGCGTGGTGCGGTCGATCGAGGAGCTG
>JBBQKV010000096.1:0-10705 GCA_038327245.1 Acidobacteriota bacterium | reverse complement strand
GTGAACGTCTCCCCGTGGAAACGCGCCCGCCGGCCGAACGCCGTCGCGAGATGCGCGCGGATGGCAAACGCAAACGCGAGGTTGACCTGCTGCGCGAGCACCGCGGTCACGAGCGCCTCCCAGAGCGAGGGATACCCGGCGATGTGCAGACCTCGGAATCGACGGACGAGCGGCGCGAGCAGCGGGTCGAGTCGCGCCGCGCGGTAGAAGGGACGGAGGTCCGCCGCCGCGCCGAGCGCGCCGCCGACCAGGTTGCGCGCCGCGGCCTCCGCCGCCTTCGACGAGGCCGACGCCCCCTCGATCGTCACGCGCAGTTTCGCCGCGTCCGCGCCTCCGGTCTGCTCGACCGTCACGAGGACGGTGCCGCGACCGGCGGGCAGGAGACGGCGGTAGGCCCGGCCGTCGAAACGGTCGACCGGGTCGGGAAATCGGGCGTACCGCTGCGCGGTCCGGGTGAGCGAGTAAGGTCCGTTCGGCTCGATCCAGATCCGGCGCCTCACGCCGTCGGACTCCGCTCGGAGACGATCCGGCGGAGAAGTCCCGCGTGGTCCGTCAGGATTCCGTCGACGAAGCAGCCCGCGAGCTCCCGCAGCTGCTTCTCGTCGTTGACCGTCCAGACGATGACCGATTCGATCCTGCCGGCGTCCCGGGCAGCGAGAATCGTTCCGAGCTCGTCGCGGAAGTCGGCCCACATCCGACGGCGGATCCCCAGGCTGACGCAGGCGGCTCCGAAGCGCTTCGCGAAGTCCAGAGCGCCGGGAAATTCGAAGTCCGCGAAAATGCTCGTTCCGCGACCGAGCGTCTCCCGCCGGGACTCGGTGAGAAGCGCCTGGAGGATCTCCTGCTCCGGGCAGAGCATCGCGACCCGAACGCTCTCCGGAAGCCGGCCCGACCGTCTCGCTTCCCTCAGGAAACGCGCCAGGTCCCGGGCGCTCGCCGTTTCCTTCTCGCCGAGCTTGACGTCGAGACACACGAGCGCGAGGCGGGGCTCGGACCGCATCCACTCGATCAGGTCCTCGAGCCGTGCGATGGGGACCCGCCCCTGCGCCGCCCCCCCCTCGCGGAGGACGTATCCGTAGTGGCGCCGCAGGTCCTCGAGATCGAGCTCGCTGACCGGACGGCGCCAGGGGGAGCCGATCGCGGGCACGTCGGGCTCGTAGAGGTATCCCTCTTTCCCGGCCTGGCGGAAGAGCGCCACCTTGTCGTCGGGACGGGAGTCGTGCCAGAGCACGAAGTGTCCGTCGCGGGTGACGCAGACGTCGGTCTCGATCGCATCCGCGCCGAGAGCGATCGCCTTCGCGAACGAGTCGAGCGTATTCTCGGCCGCTTCCCGAGCCGTTCCCCGATGGCCGACGACTGCGACCGGACGCCGCTCGGCGCTTCCCGGGCGCCTGCGAAGAAGTCCCCCGACGGCGCCCGCGATGCGGCGGGCGGGATTGCGATAGCCGAGCATCGTCACGGTGAGTGCGGGAAAGAATAGTGCAGCCGCCGCTTTGTCATCCTGAGGAGCGCAGCGACGAAGGATCTCTTGAAACTCGAGAGATCCTTCGCTTCGCTCAGGATGACAAGGAAAATCGCGTAAACGACTCGCGCACCGGGATCGTCAGATGGAATGTAAAGGAGAATTTGAAGCCATGAAGAAAGTCACACTTCGTCAGCTCGCCGCCGCGACGGCGCTGCTGTTCACTCTGGGTGTCGCGCTGGCCTCCGCGCAGGACGGTCACCACGGTCACGGGAAGATGGGAATGATGGGTGGGCATGGATTCGGGATGCGGGGCCTCGCGCGGCTCGACCTGACCGAGTCGCAGAAGGCCGACGTGAAGCGGATCATGGAGTCCCGCAAGGCCACGTTCGATGGGCTCCGCGAGCGGGCGCGCGGCGACTGGCAGGCGCTCCACGACCTGTCCGAGGGTTCGTCTCCGGACCGCTCCGCGGTGGGAGCCGCCTTCCTGAAGCTCCGGGGGGACCGGGAAGCGCTGCGCGCCGAGCGGCAGAGCGCGATGCAGGAGGTCCGCACCATCCTGACCGCCGAACAGAAAGACAAGCTCGACACCTTGCAGCAGGAGCGCAAAGAGCGCTTCGGCCGCCGGGGAATGCAGGGCGGGCCCGGCCGCTAAGCCCTTCTTCCGGTCTCGTTTCGGCGGCCAGGAGCTCACGCGGGCTCCTGGCCTTTTCTTTGCCCCCCCGTCCATGGATAGAATCCCCCCGGAACTCCCAACCGTCGAGCCCCTCCGGGGGTCAATAGGAGGAAATCAGCATGCATCCCAGAACCAAGGGAATCCTGGCGGGCCTCGCTCTTCTCGTCGTCGTCGCAGCGCTCGCAATCGGCGCCGACGAGAAGGCGAAGTCCGCGAAGCCCGCCGCCGGCCAGATGGACGAGAAGGCGATGATGGACATGATGGCGAAGTACTCGACGCCGGGCGCCGAGCACAAGGCGCTGGAGCAGTTCGTCGGCACGTGGGACACGTCCGCCAAGATGTGGATGGCGCCCGGAGCCCCGCCGCAGGAGAGCACCGGCACCGCGGAAAACAAGATGGCCCTCGGCGGCCGGTTCCTCGAGCAGCACTACGAGGGCACGATGATGGGCCAGCCCTTTACCGGGATGGGCTACACGGGGTACGACCTCTACAAGAAGGAATACGTCGGCAACTGGATGGACAGCATGGGAACCAGCATCATGCGTTCTACCGGAAAAGCAGACCCCTCCGGCAAAAACATGACCATGTCCGGCACGATGGATGACCCGATGCAGAAGAAGAGCATGCCTTTCAAGGAGACCATCAAGGTGGTGGACAACGACCACCACGTGTTCGAGATGTGGTCCCCGGGCCCCGATGGAAAGATGTTCAAGATGATGGAGATTACGTATACCCGGAAGCAGTAAGCACCAAGGCCGGGCTTTCCAGCCCGGCCTTTTCGCAAACTGAGCCCCGGGGTCAGGTTAAAACCTGACCCCACATTTTTTTGCCGGGCGGGAACGCCCGGCCTTTTGTTTACTGCGAGAGAGTGTCGAGCTTCTTCCGCAGAGAGGCGATCGACTTCTCGGATCGCTGACCTTCCGGTAAAGACTCAGCGAGGCGAATTGCCTCCTCCATGGTCTTCTTCGCTTCCGGGAGCTTGCCCATCTCCTTGTAGATGTCCGCGCGCGTCTGGAGAATCCCGAGCTTCCGGGGACCGTAGGCCTTCGCGAGCGCGCGGTCCGAAGCCGCGATCGCATCGTCGTACTTTTTCATCGCCCGGTAA
Source organism: Acidobacteriota bacterium (assembly GCA_038327245.1). Classification (GTDB taxonomy): domain Bacteria; phylum Acidobacteriota; class Thermoanaerobaculia; order UBA5066; family Gp7-AA6; genus Gp7-AA6. Next base: position 7,462 of record JBBQKV010000096.1, on the reverse strand, counting down.
GCGACGGCCAGGCGCGCCGGAGGGTTGTAGTCGCCGGGCAGGTCCCGTTCCGAGGCCTGGAGCATCGGGATCGCCCGCTCGGGCTCTTTCAGCTCGAGGTAGGTCCCGAGGCGGTGAGAGTCGAAGACCGCTCGCGCGTCCGGCGTCTTCGCTTTCGCCGCGGCCGCTTCGAGAAACGTGGCCCGCTCCCGGAGAACCGTCTTCTGGCCGGCCTCGTCCCCGGCGTCCTCCCGTTCCGACGCCAGCGTCTCGTAGACCGCGGAGACGTCGTCGGCCGCGATGTCCCGCCGCGGCGCGGCGAGGATCGCCCGGGAGTCGTGCGCGAAAGAGGCGATGATCGCGGCGCGCGACGCGTCGGTCTTCGGCAGCTCGAGCGCACAGGAGAGCCCGCTCGCCGCGACGTTCGCGGCAGAAGAGGTCCGCGACAGCCGCGGGTAGGCGTCGCGCGCGGCTTTCGCGCAGCCCGCGTAGTCCTTCGTCTGGTAGAGCGCGAAGAGCAGCGACTCGACCGACCGACCATACGGCGTCCAGCCGGCCGGCGCCTTCGCGATCGCCTCCCGGTATGCAGCCGCGGCCGGGTCGTAGCTTCCTTCGCCGTAGAGGCGGTCGGCTCGAGCGAGAGACGTCTCGACCCCGCGACCCGTTCCCTTCACCGCCGCCGCGCCGTCCGCCAGGATTTTCTGCAGCTGCGGCACCGTCGCGCCGCCGACCCAGCGCAGCGCGGCCTTCTCGGTCTTCGGGTCGAGCACGAAGAACATCGGGAGTGCGTCCGTCGCGTACTTCTTGCGGTACGGCGCGTTCTCCGCCTTTTCGACGTCCAGGGAGAGCCAGACGAACTGTCCGGCGTACCGCTGGAGGGCCTTATCCGTGAAGACGAAAGCCCTCATCGAGCGGCACGTGTGTCACCAGGGCGCCCAGGCCTCCACGAAGATCGGGAGCTTCTTCGCGCGCGCCTGCGCGACCGCCTTCGAGTAGTCGTCCACCCAGGGGAGAACCTCGCGGGCAGCCGCCGGGACGGCGGAGACGAGTCCGAGCGCGGCGGTGAGAACGAGCGCTGCCGAACCGTTGAGCTTCATGTCGGAAATCGTAGCAGCATCCGTGCCGCGGACCGCTACGGAGGGATTGCGTCGGGTCCCGCTGGAAGTCTCAGCGTCAGGACGGCCCAGGACCCGAACTCACCCGGGTAACGGGCGTCGTGGATCGTCACGAGCGCGGCGTTCCCTTCCCGGCGCACGACGAAGTAGGGGAACCGGGCCCAGACCAGGAACTTCCGCCCGTCGCGGGTGCCGGCAGCGGCTATGGCAAAGGGGTCGCGATCGTTGCGCGCGATGAGGTCCGGCGCCAGCGTCAACGTGGGCTTCGAAAACCACCGGAGCTTTCCGAGTCGATATCCGCCGGGGACCTCCAGTGAAACCGTCCGCCGGAGCGGATCGAGCGCCTCCGGGGAGACGATCGCGCGGCCCGGCGAAAGGCCCGCGGCGTCCGCTTCGCGCACGACGAGGCCGCGACCGGCGGCGGACGAGAGGAGCATCACTCCCACGTAGGCGGCGGTCCCGCCGAGCGCGACGCGCGCCGGCGTGTCCGGATGGGCGTGGCGCCCGCGGCGGCGGACCGCCGACCAGCCGATTCCGGCGGCAAGCGCGAGCCACGCCCACGGATCCACGATGAAAAGGGCGTCCCCGTAGAACCAGCGTTTCGAAAACGGGTACAGGAACCGGACGCCGTACGTGTTCAAGAAGTCGAGAAGCGGGTGCGAAACCACCGAGAGGAAGGCGAGGAGCAGGAGCGCGGGAAAACTCGCTGCCGACTTTTCGGGACGGCGCCGCCGCCGCACCAGCCGGTCCCCCGCCGCCACGGCGCCCGCCAGCGCGAGCGGCAGCACGACCATCGCGAGCGCGCCGTGGGTCCACCCGCGCCGGAACTCGAACGACGTCGGGGCGTCGGCGAACAGGTAGGCCACGGCGTCCACGTCCGGCAGATTCGCGCCCACGAGCAGGGTCGTCATCGCGAGCGGCGTGGTCCGCTTCAATCCGGCTTCGCCGAGCGCCGCGCCGACGAGCGTGTGGCAGAGGTTGTCCAGTCGCACCACTGTACTGCCAGGAGGTCCGAAACCGCGAACGCCATGCGGGCGTATTTGGCACGGAGAACCACCCATGAATTTCCGATCCGTCGAAAACGTCATTCCGGCCGTCGCCACCTACGAGGGGGCCGGATTCCTCGTCCACCGCCCGTTCCCATCGCCTTCGCTCGACCACCTCGACCCCTTTCTTCTGCTGGACGAGATGGGACCGTCGGACCTCGGGCCGGGAGAGGCGAAGGGGGCGCCGGACCATCCGCACCGCGGGTTCGAGACGGTGACGTACCTCCTTTCCGGCGCCATGCAGCACAAGGACTCGCAGGGCAACCGCGGCCAGCTCCTTCCCGGCGACGTGCAGTGGATGACGGCGGGGTCTGGAGTCGTCCACTCCGAGATGCCCGAGCCGACGTTCGCGGCGGCGGGTGGCCGGATGCACGGGTTCCAGCTCTGGGTGAACCTGCCCGCGCGCGACAAGATGACGAAGCCCCGCTACCAGGAGATCCCGGCATCCGGAATTCCGGTCGGAAAGAGCGAGGACGGAAAGGTGACCGCGCGCGTCATCGCGGGAGAAGCCCTCGGTCAGACCGCGGTCATCGAGACCCGGACCCCGATCTTCTACCTCGACTGCGAGCTCGCGCCCGGCGCCTCCCTGGAGCAGCCGGCGCCCCCGGAGTACAGCGTGTTCGCGTACGTGGTCGAGGGAGAGGGTACCTTCGGCTCGAACCGCCGTCCCGCCCGGCGGCACGAGATGGCGCACTTCGCGGCGGATGGCGACACCGTCCGAATGGCAGCCGGCGCGACGCTGCGGGTCCTCCTCATCGGCGGCGTTCCGTTGAACGAGCCGGTCGCGCGCTACGGTCCGTTCGTCATGAACACCCGCGCGGAGCTCGTCCAGGCTTTCGAGGACTACCAGGCCGGACGCCTGGGCGAGATCGACTGACGACCAGGTCCCAACGAACAAACAAATCTCGCGAGATTCGGGGTCAGACCGGAATTGCTGCATCCGGGTCAAGGCTGAATTCAGGCCTGGCACCGATTCAGTGATTCAGGCCTGACCCCTTTTTCGGCCGGTAGATAATCCCGCGCGAAACAGGCCACCGAAAGGAGCGTCATGTACAAGACCAAGCCTTGCGGCGACTGCGCGATGCCGTCGGCCGAGAGTCCGCTGAAGGTCCTCGTTCTGAACGCTTCGCTCAAGCGCTCGCCGGACATCTCGAATACCGGCGAGGTCGCCCAGCTCGTCCTCGACTACATGGAGCCCTACGGGATCTCCGGAGAGATCATCCGGCTGGCGGACCACAAGATCCCGACGGGGCTCGGCTTCCGGGAAGGGCCCGACGACGACTGGCCCGAGATCGTCGGGAAGATCAAGGCAGCGGAGGCGCTGATTTTCGCCACCCCGATCTGGTGGGGAGGCCGGTCGAGCCTTATGCAGAGGGTGATCGAGCGGCTCGACTCCCTGGACGAGGAGTACATCGCGAGCGGCCGCAGCGCGCTCTACAACAAGGTCGCGGGCGTGGTGATCACGGGAAGCGAGGACGGCGCCCTTTCGACCCTGGGGTCGATCATGATGGTGCTGACCTTCATGGGATTCACCCTGCCTCCGGAGTGCGCCGCCTACTGGGTCGGCGAGGTCGGCAACCCACCGAGCATGGACCGGGAGAAGCGGCTCCGGAACAAGGCGACCCCCCACATGGCGAAGAACATGGCTCGGAATCTGGTGTACTACGCGCGGCTCCTGAAGCAGCACCCGCTGGTGACCGAGCGCGCAGAGGCCGTAGCCGAGGTCTAGCGGGCTAGCGTTCGGCTCTCGGGGACTTGCCCGGCTCTTCGGATCCTCGGGCGCCCCTATCCCCCGCCTTCTTCGCCGCCGAGTGCGCGACGGCAAACGCCCGGCCCTCGTCTCCACCGTACTCGCCGTACGCGTTGTTGAAGGCCTCGAGGAACGCATGTTTCTGGTGGGTCGTGTACTGGTCGACCTGCGCCTCCGGCAGATCCGAGATCTTCCCGCAAGGCTTTTCGCACCTCCGGGGATTTATGCTGACCGCGTGCCACCCGTTCTCTCCGCCGGAGCTCTTCTCGCGCTGATTTCTTTCGCGTTGCCCGGCGGGGTGACGGTCACCCCGGACGTGGTCTACGGGACCGGAGAGGTGCGTTCTCCGCGCCCGGGCCGCAAGCAGCTTCTCCTCGACCTGTACGAGCCGACAGCTGTGGCTCCCACGCTTCGTTCTGCAGTCATCCTTCTGCACGGCGGCGCGTGGGTCAGCGGCAGCCGGAAGATGCCTACCTGCATGCCGGACTTGTGTCGCGACCTCGCGGCGCGGGGACATGTCTGCGCTGCGATCGAGTACCGGCTCCAGAAGGACGATCCGCCCGGCGCGGCCGAGACGCTCCTCGGACGAACGATCGAGGCCTCGGTCGTGGACGCGGAAAACGCGGTGCGATGGATGGTGGCCAACGCCCCCCGCCACCACGTCGATCCGGGCCGGATCGCGATCGGCGGGTCATCCGCGGGAGCCGGGACCGCGCTGCTGCTGACCTACGGCGACCGCGGCAGACGTCTTCCGATCCGGGCGGCCCTCGACTTCTGGGGCGGCTTGCCGGACGGTCGGACTTCCTGGATCGAGCGCGGGGAGCCGCCGCTCCTGATCGTCCACGGCACGGACGATGAGATCACTCCATTCTCCGTGGCCGAGGCGCTAGCGTCCCGGGCAAAGGCGGTCGGCGTCTTCCACGAGCTCGTCCCGGTTCCCAACGGGCGCCACAACCCACCGCTCGCGCCCTTCTACGAGCGGATCGCGCGCTTCCTCGCCGCGCAGTTCCGATAGCGCGCCGATTCAGCGCGCCGACGATTTCTTCGCGACGTCCCCGCCTGCGAAGTGCACGGGCAGTCCCATCTCGCGGATGAGGTTGTGCGCGCCGTCGATCGCGTCCATCACCCAGAGCATGTACCGCGTGTCGACGTGGATCGCGCGCGTCACGTCGGGGTTGACCAGGTAGTCCGACCCCATCGCCTCGTAGTTCCCGTCGAAAGCCAGGCCGGCGAGCTCGCCCGAAGCGTTCAGCGTCGCGGATCCGGAGCTACCGTTGGTGATGTCGCCGCTCGACAGGAAGTCGACCGGCACGTCGCCCAGATCCGGATCGACGTAAGGACCGACCTTCTTCCCCCGGGACGCCGACAGGAGGAGCGAGGGGCTGTCGAAGGGATCCTTTCCCGTCTCCTTCTCGACGATCCCGCGGAGGGTCGTCTGGGCCGCGTACTCGACCGAGTCCCGCGGTGCGTAGCCCTCCACCTTGCCGAAGGAGACCCGAAGCGTCCCATTGGCGTCCGGATAGACGCGGCCCTTGCGCAGCTTCTGGAGCAGAGCGACGTACTCCGGCCGCAGCCGCATCATCGCCCCCGCGACCTCGTTGTCGCGCTTCTCCTTCTGGTCCAACGTTCTCCGCAGCGCCTTCGCGAAGCCGAGCATCGCGTCGTTGCGTCCTTCGAGCTGCGGGCGCGACTCGTCGAACATCGCGAGCCGCTCCTTGACGTCCGCCAGCTTCGTTCCGCCGTAGAGGCGGTCGAGCAGCTTGTCGACGGAAGCCGACGGGGAGGGATCTGACCCCCTGCGGGGATCAGACCCCATACCCGCCGTCGCGAGCGCCTCGTCCACCCCGGGGATGCGCTGCCCTGGCGGAAGCTTCGCCGCTTCGAGCAGGAAGTAGCGCAGTCCCGCGCGGTCGCTGCCCGGCTCGATCGTCCGCTGCGCGCGTCGCACGGCCGCGCTCAACCGCTTCCAGTCGCGCTCCTGGTAACCGAGCGCGCGGTCCAGGTCGTTCTTCGGCCGCTCTCCGGAGAGGCGCCAGAGCGTGTTCGCCTGGGAGAGCATCGGCGAAGCGCTGAAGAGCCACTCGAGGACGGCGTCCCGCTCGCGCGTTTCAAGCTGGCGGGCGTTCCACTTCGCGATCTCGGCCAGCGCCTCCTCGTGGCTTCGCCGCGCGGCGGAATCTCCGGCAACCAGCGCCGCGAGCTCTTTCTCCTCGGCGGTCCGTCGGTCGATCAGCTTGCCCTTGTCGAAGGCCTCCAGCGTTCCCTCGTACTTCTTCAGGTAGTTCAGCAGGCTGCGAACCCGAGCCGCGTTCCGGATGTCCACGTCCTTGCTCGCCTTCCCGGCGTCCTCGAGAATCCGGATGAGCTCCTTCCGGTAACGGATGGACGTCGGCAGGTCGAAGTCCTGCGCTTCGCGGACCTCGCTAGCGAGCTCGTATCGATAGGTCTTCCCGGGATATCCGACCGTGATCATCATGTCGCCGGGGTCCACGTCCGCCGTCGACACCTTGAGGATGCGCCGGGGCCGGTACGGGACGTTCACGGCCGCAAAGTCCGCGGGCCGGCCGTCCGGCCCGACGTACGCGCGCAGGAACCCGAAGTCCCCCGTGTGGCGCGGCCACATCCAGTTGTCCACCTCGCCGCCGTAATTGCCGATCCCGCGCGGAGGCGCGTAGACGAGCCGGACGTCCCGGATCTCGAGCTGCTTGATCCTCCAGTACTTCGAGCCTTCGAAGAAGGCGGGGACGGTGCAGCGTACGCCTCCCCCCTTCTCGCAGTCGCGGGCGAGCTCCTTGCGGCGCCGCTCGACGCGCTCGAATCGCTCGAGGTCCGAGAGCTTCTCGCCGGCCCGGGGGAGCACCCGGTCCGTGACGTCCTCGATCGAAGTGGTCACCCAGACGCGAGCGTCCGGCGCCGCCGCGATCTCGTCGGCCGGGGTCTTCGCGAGAAATCCCCGCTCGATCAGGTCTTTCTCGGGCGTCGAGTTGAACTGCAGGTAGCTGTAGACGCAGTGGTGGTTCGTGACGATCAACCCCTGCGGCGAGACGAACGAGGCGCTGCAGCCGCCGAGCGAGACGATCGCTCCCATCGGGTCACCCGTCAGGTCGGACAGCTTGCGGGGATCGATCTTCAGCCCCATCTTCACGAGCTCCGGGGCGAGCTGCGGGACCTGTTCGGGCATCCACATCCCCTCTCCGGCGACGAGCCGTGAGGCGAGGGTGAAGACGGCAAGAGCCGAGATCAGAAGGGCTTTCGGGGTCAACGTTTCCTCCTCCGGCCCGGGGCCGGCGCCGATCGGACATTCTATCGAGCGGCCCCGTAACTATCCGGTCAGCAACCGCGAAACCTTTTCGGGGGCGGACCGTCTCCCGGTTCTGGAGGAACCGACGCAATGATCACGTCCGCAGTCAACGCCCTTCTGCTCGCGCTCCTGACTCTTCTCCCGACGGCCGCGCGGTCCACCGGGCCCGACGACCCGCGAGATTCGGACGAGAACGTCGTCTTCACCGTGGGCGACGGCGACCTTTCGTTCGAGGGTAACGATTCCGTCGTCGTGAGCGTCGGAAGGCGGG
>JBBQKV010000095.1:0-10753 GCA_038327245.1 Acidobacteriota bacterium | reverse complement strand
GGGCGCGAGACCGCGAAGACGGCCTCGGCGTCCCGGAGTCCCCGCTCGTGGTTGCGCCGGAGAAGACTGCGGGGGTGCGGAAAGACGTCGGGGTGATCGATGACGTCGTACACCACGCGCAACGCCGCGGATGGCGTTTCCTGCGGCACGTTGTAGGCGAATGACCAGGCGACCCGGTGAGGAAGACCCGCCGAGGCCTGTGGGCCGCCCGAGGAGATCCACAGATTTTCCTCCTCGCGGCGGAGCGCTCCGGACGCCGGCGAAACCGCGGAGTCCTCCTCGAACACCACCGGGAACCCCAGCCTCGCGAACGCCCGCGCCAGGTGGTGGGGGCGCTGCACGAGGGTGACGTCCCACCCGATCGACGGGGGAAATACGAACACCGCCCCGCTCTCCTCGGCGCGGCGCGCGATCGCCGACCAGGAAGGTTCGTCGGGCCGGGCGCCGTGTTCCGGAGGTACGCCGCCCCACTTCTCCTCGTACCGGCGGCGGTTCTCTCGGAAAATCCGCTGGTACTCCTCGTCCGGGAGCGCGCGGAAGCTGCCCCTCCCCGCGTGGTGGACGAACGAGTCGCGCGCGACCGCGAGACCGAAGCCCTCCGCCGTCAGCCGGCGGGCATAGTCGTCGTCCTCGAACATCCCGATCTCGAATCGCTCGTCGAGCGGGCCGATGCGATCGAAGACGTCCCGGCGCAGGAGGACGCAGAACATCGCCAGCATCGGCAGCGGATCGGCGCGGCCGGCCCGCGCCCGGGTGAACGAGCGAGCCCACGAGTCCAAGTGCCGGAGCTCCCGATAGCCCACTTCGACCCGCGCCTCGTTGGCGATCTCGTTGGTGGAGGAGCCGACCATCCCGAGGCCGGGGCTCGTCTCCAGGTGGCGGACGAGCGCCGACAGCCAGCCGCGCGTTACGATCGTGTCGTTGTTCAAGAGACACAGATAGGCGCCCTGCGACCGGGCCGCCGCGGCGTTGACGCCGGCGGCGAAGCCCCGGTTTTCCGGCAGCAGGACGGCTCGCAGGCTCCCGCGCCTCTCTTCGTCCCCGAGCCACTCCCGCGTGTCGTCGGTGGACGCGTTGTCCGCGACGATCACCTCGAACTGCGGCCAGTCGGTTCGGCGGTCGAGCGATTCCAGGCAGGTGCGCGTCCAGGCGAGACCGTCGTGCGTCACCACGAGGATCGACACGAGTGGCCAGAGCTCCGCAAGGTGGAGAGAGAGCTCTTCCGCCCGCGCGGTCCACGTGTTCTCGGCCGCGAACGCGCGGCGTCCCGCGATCTCCTCGGGGCCCGCGGACGCGGCCGCTTCGATCTCGCGCACGAGCTCCGGCGCGGTCTCCGCGAACCGCACCAGCCCGCGTTCCGCGAGAGGCGCGAGCGCGAGCATCCGCGTCGCGACCACGCCGCGGCCCGCGGCGAGGGCCTCGTAAAGCTTCACCGGGTCGGTCGCGTGCGTCAGCGGGGAGAGGCGGAACGGGATGACCTCGACGTCGAACCGGCCGCGCACCTCCGGCATCTCCGCGAAGGGGCGCTCCCCGAGAAAAACGACGTTGGCCGGAAACCGCCCCACGTCCCGGCTCCGCCCCTCGAGCGCGCCCGCGATTTGGAATCGCCAGGCCGGGCGCAGCCTGGCGGCCTCGGCGAGCAATTCGTCGTCGAACCAGTCGTCCACCGCTCCGGCGTAGCCGACCGTCAGCCGGGCCGGATCCGGCGAGGGATCGGCGAGCGCGCCGAAGATCGTGGCGTCTCCGGCATTCGCGAGAAGACGGGCGTCCGGCCGGACCCTTCGAAGTCTCTCCAGGAGAGGGTTCGAGGTCGCGAGCACCAGGTCGGCCGCGCCCACGAGCTCCGCTTCGGCCGAGGGGAGCACGCCGCGGCGGTTCGCCGGAAAGGCGGCGTGCTCGTCCAGGCAGTCGTAAACGACCTTCCAGCCGAAGCGCCGGGAGAGCTCGCGGGCGAGCGGCGCCCAGAAGGGGGACTGCAGGAGAAGCGCCGCCTCGTAGATTTCGTAACGGTCGCGCGTTGCCGCCAGCGCTTCGACGGCGCGATCGAGCGCGAGTCCCTCGAGCCGGCGGTCCGCGGGGTCTTCGCGCCGCACGCCGGAGATCGGAATCAGGGTCACTCCCGGTGCAACGCCGGTCGCCTCGGGAGGCTCTCCTTCCCCCTCGAGCGATCCGTAGAAGACGCGCCGGCCGCTCCGAGCGAGAGCCTCGGCCAGCTGCTGCGGCCGCTGGCGGCGGTAGGACCAGGCGATCACCGGCAGGACGACGACGTCCGGCCGCCCCGGCCGAGCGACGGTCGGGTCGAAGTCGTAGCGCGGCACGTCCACCGGCGGCTTCCGGATTCCGAGGAGACGTTCCGGGGCGAACCGTCGCCGCATCGCACGCCTCCACGCCAGCGGAAGGAGACGGCGCCCGAGCGCGTAGACCCGGCCTCGAAACCCCCTCTCCCAGTCGGGTGTCACGGCCGCGCGGCGATCCGGGCGGAGAGCCTCTCGAGACGGTCGCGGATGCGACGGCCGGCGGGCTCGAGGCCGTAACGGGAAGCGATGCGCCGCTGCCCGGCTTCGGCCCTCCGCCGCGCCGCCGGCAGGTCCCGGGCCACGCGGAGCAACGTCGCGGCCGCCTGCTCTTCGTCCGGCTCCGCCCAGCGCGTGCCCGCGTCATAGGGCCCGACCGGACGGTCGAGCGTCACGGGCCGATAGGCCACCGGGAATCCGGTTGCCTCGTCGACGAAGTCCCGGCTTCCGGAATAGTCCGTCGCGATGACGGGCTTGCCGAGCAGCATCGCCTCCGCGATCGGGAAACCGAACCCCTCCGCCCGGTGGAGCGACACGTACGCATCGCAATCCGCGAGCAGCTGCTCGATGTCGGCGCGGCTCGCGAGCGACTCGTCGATGTCGACGTTCGCGCTCTCCGACGCGTGGCGGAGCGAGTCGAGAAAGCCCGGAGCACTCCGGGCGTGCGCGAGCTTGACCGTGAGTCGGAACTCGCGCTCCTTCGGAAACGCCCGCGCGAATGCCCGGACCGCGCCCAGGGGGTTCTTGCGCTCCGGGCTGCTCCGCGCGTCGCACAACGTCAGAAACGTGAACGGCGCGCCGGGCCCCTCCGTCCGCACGGCGGCGCGATCGACCGTCACCGCCGGAGGCATGACGACGACCGGGATCGGCGAGAGTGGGGCGATTGCCTCGCGGCAGAATTCCGACGCGACCCACACCTCGTCGAAGTACGCGAACCGATCGCGCCACCGCGCCGGGAAGGTCTCGGTCTCCCAGTACCAGTAGGCGACGTTCGCGCGGCCGCGGTGCAGCGCGGGTCCGCACATCTCGACGGTCGCCGCTGCGGCGTCGGCGTTCACGTGAAAGAGGTTCGCCGCGAAGAGGCCGCCCGCGGGCGGCGTCTCCCCGAGAGCCGCCGCGTCGATCCGCGCCACCGGGAGCCCCGCCGTTTCCGCGGCTTTCGCCAGCGATCGCGCCGACTGGCCAATCCCGGTCGGCGAGCCGAAATATCCGACTACGTTCAAACCCTGCGGAAGCGTGCGGTCGAGCGGCGCGTGCCGCCGGTCGCCGGTGCGAGGTTCGATTCCGAAGTCGCGCTGCAGCGCGTACCGGTGGTATGTCGCGCGCAGCCCGGCGGGGAGCAGGTCGCGCAGGAATCGACGGAGGCCCGGGGAGCTAGACACGCGCGACCCGGGACGCTCCGGCTTCGAAGGGTTCGCCGGGGACGCCGGACAGCACCGCGGCAATTCGTTCGGCGGCGCGGCCGTCCCCGTAGGGATTGCTCGCGCCGGAAGAAACTTCCAGATCGGATCGGCCCGTAAGGATCCGGCTCCCCTCTTCGAAAATCGTTTCCTCGCTGGTCCCGACGAGCCGCGCGAAACCCGCCTCGATCCCTTCGGGTCGTTCCGTCTTCTCCCGGAGGACGAGGACGACCTTGCCGAACGCCGGCGCCTCCTCCTGGATCCCGCCCGAATCGGAGATCGCGAACCGGCACCGGCGGAGCAGCCGGAGGAACGAGCGATAGTCGAGCGGGTCTACGCGCTCCAGGTTCGGCGACGTCTCCGCGGCGCGGACCGCGGAGAGGACGTTGGGGTTGGGGTGCACGACATGGACGAAGCGGGTCCGCGGAAAGGCGCGGGCGAGGCGGGCGACCGCCCGGAGGATGCGATCGAGAGGCTCGCCGAAACTCTCGCGGCGGTGAGCGGTCACGAGAACCATGTCCTCGGCGGCCACCTCCCCCTCGCGGCGCGCGATCTCCTCCAGCGCATCGACGACCGTATTCCCGGTCCGGTGAATCCGGTTCGCCGGGACCCCCTCGGCGGCCAGAGCCTCCGCGGAGCGGCGGGTCGGCGCGAAACACGCCTCCGCAATCATGTCCGCCACGCGGCGGTTCATCTCCTCGGGAAACGGATGCGTCAGGTCGCCGGTCCGCAGCCCCGCCTCGACGTGGCCCACGCGGACTCCGCGATGAAAGGCGGCAACCGCGGCGCAGAGAGCGGTGGTGGTGTCCCCCTGCACGAGTAGCCAGTCGGGTTTCTGGTCCCGGAGAACGGGATCGAGCGCGGCGAACGCGCGGGAGGCGAGCTCGTTCACGCTCTGGTCCGGCCGCATGAGGTCGAGGTCGACGTCCGGCGCGATCTCGAAGAGCGACAGGACCGAATCGAGCATCTCGCGGTGCTGAGCGGTCGCGCAGACGACCGTCGCGAAGCGGGAAGGATCCCCCCGGAGACGGCGGATCACGGGGGCCATCTTGACCGCCTCCGGCCGGGTCCCGACGACGACCAGGATTCGGCGCGGCGAAGTCATGATGGGAGTGGGTTCGGAGCTTCCTCTCTTCGGGACGATTGTACCGCCGATGTTATCGTGGCGCGGCGAATGCGCTCCCTCGCCGGGAAAAACGTCCTCATCACGGGCGGCCTCGGTTTCATCGGTTCGAACCTCGCCATCCACCTCGTCCGGGACGGAGCCCGCGTCTCCGTGTGCGATGCGATGATCCCGGGCTACGGCGGCAACGTCGCCAACGTCCGCGAGATCGAGGGCGAGCTCGACACGCATCTCTCCGACGTCCGCGACGAGGACGAAATGGGGCGGCTCGTCGCGGGGCGCGACGTCGTGTTCCACCTCGCCGCGCAGGTGTCCCACGTCCTCTCCCTCTCCAACCCGTACCCCGACATCGACATCAACATCAAGGGAACGGCCGTGGTGCTCGAGGCGTGCCGCAAGCACAACCCGTCGGCCCTCGTGGTCCGGGCGGGGACGCGGGGTCAGTACGGGCCGGCGGTCCAGCTCCCGGTCTCGGAGGAGACCCCGGCGAATCCGCGCGGGATCTACGAGATCTCCCACCTCTCCGCGGAAATGATCTGCCGGACGTACACCCGCATCCACGGAATTCGAACGGTGCCGCTCCGGCTTACCAACGTGTACGGGCCGCGGGGCCAGATGAAGCACTCCCAGTTCGGAGTCGTCAACTGGTTCGTCCGCCTCGCGCTCACGGGCGAGCCGATCCCCCTGTTCGGCACCGGCCGGATTCTCCGGGACTTCCTGTACGTGGACGACTGCGTGGACGCTCTCATTGCCGCGGCCTGCGAGCCGGGGACGGTCGGCGAGGTGCTGAACGTCGGGGACGACCGCGCTTCCACGTTCCTCGAGGTGGCGGAGATCCTGCGCGACCTCGTGCCCGATACGCGGATCGTCTTCACCGACTTCACCCCGGAGAGGAAGGCGCAGGAACCGGGCGACTTCGTTTCGGACATCACGAAGATCCGCCGGCTGACGGGCTGGCAGCCGCGCGTCGCCCTCCGGGAGGGGCTCGCGCGGACCCTCGATTTCTACCGCGAGAGACGAGCGGACTACTTCTGAGTCAGTTAATCTAGTTTCACCGCTCGATGCCCACGATCCATCCGACAGCGCTCGTCGCGTCGCCCCGCGTCGGCGAGGGGACCCGCATCTGGGCGTGGGTGAACGTCCTTCCCGGGGCGACGATCGGCCGCGACTGCAACATCTGCGACCGCTGTTTCGTGGAGAACGACGTCGTCATCGGCGATCGGGTCACGGTCAAGTGCGGCGTGTCGCTGTACGACGGCCTGGCGCTGGAGGACGACGTCTTCGTCGGGCCGGGCGTCACGTTCTCGAACGACAGCCGGCCCCGGAGCGGGCGGCGTCGCGACGCCTATCCCCGGACGATCGTGCGGACCGGCGCCAGCCTGGGATCGGCGGTGGTGCTCCTCCCCGGGGTCACCGTGGGACGGTGGGCCATGGTGGGCGCGGGCTCCCTGGTGACCCGCGACGTGCCCGACTTTGCACTCTCCTACGGCAGCCCCGCCCGCGTCCACGGACACGTCTGCCGGTGCGGGGAGAGTCTCCGGTTCATCGACCGCCGCGCCCGGTGCGCGTGCGGCCGGGCGTACGAAATCCAGCCGGACGGCGAGATCGCGGAGACCGCCGTCCCTTGACGGACGCGGCCGCCCCGGTCTCCGTCCGCGTCCCGTTCGGCGCGCTCGACGCCGACTACCGCGAGCGCCGGGCGGAGATCGACGCCGCCATCTCCCGGGTCCTCTCCCGCGGCCGGTTCATCCTGGGGGAAGAGGTCGCCGCCTTCGAACGGGAGCTGGCCGCGGGGTTGAACGTCGCGCGCGTCGTGGCGTGCGCCAGCGGCACCGACGCGATCGCGCTCGCGCTCTCCGCGGCGGGCGCAACCCCCGACGACGAAGTCCTGCTGCCCGCGAACGTCTGCGTTCCGGTGATCGCGGGGGTGCGCCTCGCCGGCGCGCGTCCGCGTCTCGCCGACGTCGACCCGGGGACGCTCACCCTCGGCCGCGCCGAGGCGGAGCGGGCGCTCGCCCCGGGCGTCCGTTTCCTTCTCGCGGTTCACCTCTACGGAGGCCTCGCGGACGTCCCGGGCCTCGCCGCGCTCGCGCTCCAGAGCGGCGCGATGCTTCTCGAGGACTGCGCGCAGAGCCTCGGGGCTTCGGCGGACGGTCGAAAGGCCGGCTCGCTCGGCGCCGCCGCCGCGTTCTCCTTCTATCCGACGAAGAACCTGGGGGCTTACGGCGACGGCGGCGCGGTCGCGACCGACGACCCCGCGATCGCGCGGCGCGTGGAAAGCCTGCGCCAGTACGGCTGGAGCCGGCGCGACTTCTCGGAGGTCGAAGGCCGGAACTCCCGGATGGACGAGCTCCAGGCGGCGGTCCTGCGCGCCAAGCTCCCTTTCCTGGAGGTAGACAACGCGCGGCGCCGGGAGATCGGGGCGCGCTACGACGTGGCGTTCACGGACCTGCCGCTCCAGCGGCTTACGGTTCGTCCCGGCACGATTTCCGCGCCGCACCTCTATCCCGTCCGCACGCCCGCGCGCGACCGGTTGATGGGGCACCTTTCCTCGCGCGGCGTCGAGACCTCGATCCACTATCCGCTCCCGCTGCACCTGCAGCCGGCCTACGCGTTCCTCGGGGGCCGGCGCGGGGATTTTCCGGTCGCGGAGGAGGCCTGCGAGACGGTCCTCTCGCTTCCCCTCTACTCCCGGATGTCCGAGGAGCAGGTCGAGGCGGTCACCTCGGGCGTGCGCGATTTCTTCGAGCGCCGAGGATGAGCGGCGAGCGGATCTCGGTAGTCGTGCCGGTGTACTTCAACGCCGCGACCCTGCAATCCCTGGCCGACCGGCTGCGGGAGATTTCCCGGTCCGCGGACTTCGAGGTCGAGGCCATTTTCGTGGACGACGGGTCGCAGGACGACTCCTGGGAGCGCGTGATGCAGATCTCCCGCGACTGGCCGGGCGCGCGAGGGATCCGCCTGACCCGTAACTTCGGGTCGCAGATGGCGATCCTCGCGGGCCTCCAGGACGCGACCGGCGGCGCGGCAGCCGTGCTCTCCGCCGACCTCCAGGAGCCGCCGGAGCTCCTGCCCCGGCTGGTCGCCGCGTGGAGGGGCGGCGCAACCGCGGTGCTCGCGGCTCGGACCGCGCGGCCGGAGCCGTGGGCGACGCGGGCCGCGGCGAACCTCTACTACCGCACGCTTCGGCGGCTCGCCTTCGAAACGATGCCGGCGGGGGGCTTCGACTGCTTCCTCGTCGGCCGGCCGGCGATCGACTTCCTGACCGGGAGCGGCGAGGTGCACACCTCCCTTCCGGGGCTCATTCTCTGGGCCGGGTTCCCCGTGGCCATCGTTCCTTACGAGCGGGTCGCGCGAACCGTCGGCGCCTCGCGCTGGACGCTCGCGAAGAAGTTCAAGTACTTCATCGACTCCGTGATCTCGTTCTCCTACGAGCCCCTCCGGTGGATGTCGGTCGCGGGCGCGGTCTTCGCGCTCGTGGCTTTCGCGTACGCGGCGCTCCTGATCGCTCTGAAAATGATTCGCAATCAGCCGATCCAGGGCTGGACTTCCCTCATGGTCGCGGTCGCGTTCTTTTCGGGCGTGCAGCTTCTCTCGCTGGGAATCCTGGGCGAGTACCTGTGGCGGACTCTCGATGCCGCCCGGGCGCGGAAGGGATTCGTCGTGCGGGAGAGGACCGACCCGGCGAAGCCTTCCGGCAGACCGTCCGGAACCTAGGAGACCGCGGCCCGAACCGCCTCCGCCACGCGCTCGATCTCCCCCTCGGTCAGCTGCGGGAACATCGGCAGCGCGAGAACCTCGTTGGCCGCCTTCTCCGTCTCGGGGAAGTCGCCCGCGCGATATCCCAGGCCCGCGAAACACTCCTGGAGGTGGAACGGCACCGGGTAGAACACGGCGGTCGAGACCCCCGCGTCCGCGAGCTTCGCGCGGACCCGGTCGCGTTCGCGGACGCGCACGACGTACTGGTGGAACACGTGCCGGCGCCCGGGCGCGACCCACGGCAGGACGATGCGGCCGGACGCTTCCGGATCGCGCAGGAGCTCTCCGTAGCGCGCAGCGATCGCGATCCGGCGGTCGGTCCAGGCGTCGAGTCGCGGCAGCTTCGCCGTGAGCACCGCCGCCTGGAGAGAGTCCATCCGGAAGTTTCCACCCACCCTCCGGTGGTGGTACCGCTCCGATTCCCCATGGAGCCGCAGGTTCGATACGAGCGCGGCCAGCTCGTCGGAGTCCGTCGTCACTGCGCCCGCGTCGCCCGCGGCGCCCAGGTTCTTCGTCGGATAGAACGAGAACGCCCCGAGCCGCCCGATGGAGCCGACCGGACGTCCGCCGTACGTCGCGCCGACCGCCTGGCACGCGTCCTCCAGCACGGGGAGGTCGCCCGCGACCTCGAGGATCGGGTCCATGTCCGCGCTCTGCCCGTACAGGTGCACCGGGACGACGACCTTCGTGCGGGGATTGATGACCGCGGGGAGGCGGGTCGGGTCCAGGTTGAAGGTCTGCGGGTCGATGTCCGCGAAGACGGGCCGCGCTCCCAGGCGCGCGACGACTCCGGCCGAGGCGAAAAAGCTGAAAGGGCTCGTGACGACTTCGTCTCCCGGACCCACGCCGAGGGCCATCAGCGCGACGAGAAGCGCGTCGGTCCCGGACGAGACGCCGAGGGCGTGTCGGACCCCGATGCGCTCCGCGAAGGCGCGCTCGAACTCGCCGTTGACCGGGGCCATGATGAAGCGGCCCGAGGAGAAGAGTCCCTCGACGCCCGCCGCGATCTCGCGTTTCAGGTCCTCGTCATACCGGGTCAGGTCGAGGATGGGGACGGTCGGGGAAGTCATGAATTTCTGATTCTACGTTCCGTGTTCGTTTCCCGTTTTCCGTCTCCCGTGTCCCGCCGCCGCAGCAGGTGCGCCGTGAAGCCGTCGGTGTGCTCGTCGGGAAAGAGACGGAACCGCGCGCCGTGGACGAACGGAACGAGCGACTCGGGCGGGTCGATCGCGACGAGCTTCAGACCCGGGTTCGCTCCGAGCGCCTTCGCGATCACTGCTTCGTTCTCCTCCTCCTCCAGGCTGCACGTCGCGTAGAGGAGGTATCCGCCCGGAGCGAGGAGCTCCGCGGCCGCCGAAACCGCCCGGACCTGCGCGTTCGCGAGCTTCGCGATTCCGGCGGGGCTGACGCGATAGCGGATCTCCGGGATCTTGCGGAGAGTTCCCGTCCCGCTGCAGGGCGCGTCCAGCAGCACGCGGTCGAAGCGGCCGGCGGGAAGGGGCGGCGCCAGGAAGTCGGCCGCGACCGCCCCGGCTTCGGGCATCGCGAGGCGGGCCGCGTTCTCCGCAAACCTCCGCAGGCGCGAGGGAGACCGGTCCAGGGAGATGGTACGCCGCGCCCGGCCAAGCGCGAGCGCGGCGAACGATTTTCCTCCCGGCGCAGCCGCGAGGTCCACGAGGACGTCGCCCGCTGGGAGAAGGAGCGCGAGCGCCTGCGCGCCGAGGTCCTGCACCGTGAAGTGGCCGGCCGCGAGCAGCGGCGAGCGGATCGCGTTGCCCGACACGACCGAGAGCCCGAGCGCAGAGAGCGCCGACGGTTCGGTCGCCACGCCTTCCCCGGCCAGAGCGCCTCGCAGCGTCTCGCGGTCCGTCTTCCTCGGGTTGACCAGCAGATCGATCCCGGAGGCCCGGTTGTCAGCATCGAGAATGCGGCACGCGGTTTCGCGGCCGAAGCGTTTCACCCAGTGTCGAACGAGAAACTCGGGATGCGAGGAATCGCGCGCCAGGTCCTCCGGGGCAACCGCCGGGGACCGGGTCGGGGCGGGTCGATCCGCGAGCTTCCTCAGGACCGCGTTGACGAGCTTCGCCGCGCGCTCTCCCCCGCTCTGTCGGGCGTGGCGGACGGCCTCGTCGACCGCGGCGTACCGGGGCACGCGGTCGAGATGCCGGATCTGGTAG
>JBBQKV010000094.1:0-10809 GCA_038327245.1 Acidobacteriota bacterium | reverse complement strand
GGAGAGCTTTCCGGCGCTCCGCTGGATCGTGAAGTGGCCGTTGCAGAGCGTCGCGATCCCCGCCGAGTCGTAGCCCCGATACTCGAGGCGCTTCAACCCGTCGAGGAGGAGCGGAGCCGCCTCCTGCGTTCCGACGTAGCCGACAATCCCGCACATGAGATGTAACTGGGGACAAACTTAAGTCTGTCCCCGGTCCTTCCTCTTTCGTTTCGCGACCCAACCCGGAAGGTTCTTCTGCGGGACGCGCGTCAGGGCCAGCGCGCCGTCCGGGACGTCCCGCGTGATCGTCGAGCCCGCCCCGACGTACGCGCCCGCTCCGACGGTGACCGGCGCCACGAGCTGCGAGTCGCTTCCGATGAACGCGCCTTCGCCGATCGACGTCCGATGCTTGCTCTCCCCGTCGTAATTGCACGTGATCACGCCCGCGCCGATGTTCGCTCCCGCTCCGATTTCCGTGTCTCCGAGGTACGAGAGGTGGGACGCCTTCGCTCCGGCGTGGAGAGTTGCCTGCTTGGTCTCCACGAAGTTCCCGACCCGGACGTCCTCCTCCAGAACCGTGCCGGGCCGCAGACGGGCGAAGGGCCCCACCCGGGCGCGCGGGCCGATCTGTGCCCCCTCGATCTCGCAGTGCGGGCCGACGATTGCCCCGGGGCCCACGGTGGAATCGGTGATCCGCGTGAACGGGAGCACTTCGCACCCCTGCTCCAGGAGCGTGGCTCCGTCCAGGCAGACGAACGGGTGGACGACGGCGTCCGGCTCGAACCGGACCAGCGCGCCGACGCGCGTCGTCGCGGGGTCGACGATCGTGGCTCCGGCATCGAGCGCCCGCTCGAGACACCGGCGCCGCTCGATTTCTTCGGCCGCCGCGAGCTCGCGCCGCGTATTGATTCCCCATCCCTCCCGCCAGTCCTCCGCCTCGATCGCCTCCACCGTGCCCGCGTTCGCGGCGAGCGTCTCGACCGCGTCGGTCAGGTAGTACTCGCCGTTTGCGGGGTTGGGGGCGAGCTTGCCCACGGCCCGTTCGAGCGCGGAGGCCGCAAAACAGTAGACGCCGGCGTTCGCCTCGGTCAGGCGCTTCTCGCGGGGCGTGGCGTTGCGCGCTTCGACCACGCGCCGCACGCGGCCCTGCGGATCGCGCACCACGCGCCCCAGCTCCCCCGCGTCGGGCGGGCGGAAGCTCAGAAACGCCAGGTCCAGGCCTTTCTGGCGGCGACGCTCGATCAGGCGGGTGAGGGTCGCGGAGGTCAGGAGTGGCGCGTCGCCCGATAGGACGACGACCGGGTTTGCGCCGCCGCCGGAGAGCGCCGGCAGCGCGCGCCGGACCGCGTCCCCCGTGCCGAGCGGCGGGTCCTGGACCACGATCGTGACCTCCCGCCCGGAGAGCGCCTTCTCGACCTGTTCGCGCCCTCGACCGACGACCACGACGACGCGCGACGGTGAGATCTCGCGGGCGGTGTCGAGCACAGCGTCTAAGAGCGTCCTTCCGCCGATGCGGTGGAGGACCTTGGGCACCGTCGACCGCATGCGGGACCCGACGCCGGCGGCGAGAACGACGATCTGGGGCGGGGCGTCGGCCCCCGCGGCCCGGCCGCGCCCCTTCGGCGCCGATTTCTTGCGGTTGGAGGGCCTCATGGAACGCCTTCGCCCGATGGACGGACGTTCAAGTATAGGTCCCGGTCAGCGGACGGCGGAGCTCCGACGGCTGAACAGCGACTTCTTCAGGACGCCAGCAGGTCCTGGAACTCCGGCGAATCCCGCACCGGATCGAAGTCGCGGTCGTGCCGGGCGAGGATCCGGTTGCGCTGGTCCTCGATGATCGCCTTGCGGAGGTAGTCCAGCGCCGAGTCGGACTCGCCCCGCTGGGCGTAACAGCACGCGAGGAGGAAATCCACCTTGCCGCCCCCGTTCTTGCGTGCCGCGTGCTTGAGATGCTCGATCGCCTCGTCGACGTTGCCGCGGTTCTTCTCCAGGATCGCCGCGTAGTAGAAGTCCTCGGGCTCCGACAGGGCCGCGCGTGCCGACGGTTTCTGCCTCTCGCAGACCGCGAGGTAGACGCGGGCGCGGTCCACGACTTCCTTCTCGTCGGGGTACTTGACGATCAGGTCCAGGAAGTGCCGTTCGGCCTCGTCGAGCTTGCGCCGCTGGAGGGCCGCGACGCCTTTGTCGTACTCCTTCCGGGCGTTCTCGGTCGAGCGCGAAAGCTCCTTGAGAGTCTGGGCTTTCTTCGGCGAATCGACGGCCACGGGCCCCGTCGGGCCCAGCTTTTCCAGCCGCTTTTCGAGCTCATCGACGCGGACCGACAGGGCGTCGGCCAGGGCCTGAACGCTCATCTTCGTGGCGTTGTCTCGGAGGAATCGAAGTTCGGCTTCCGTCCAGCGTTTTGCCATGGAGCTCCTTTTGGGCGCGTCGAGAAAAACGGCGTATTGTAGGGACGCCTCACTCCCGTGTCAATCGAACGGCCCGCCCCACGCGGGCGGAATGCCCTCCCGGGGAGGCTTGTTTCCCTGCACCGGAGGCGGAATGCAAAATCAAAAGAAAGTTTCGATACTTCTGGGAACAGCCGCGGCGGCGCTCGTTCTCGTGCTCGTAGCCGGCAACGCGCGGGCAGCTGAGAAGACCTCGACCGCGACAGGGACCGTGTCGAAGCTCGACGCGGCTCAGCACAGCGTGGTCGTCGCCGTGACCGACGGCCCGGAGACCCGGTTCGTCTGGACGGCCGACACCAAGATCAACGGAACACTGTCCCCCGGAGCGAAGGTCACCGTGCGTTACACGACCCTTCCTGACGGGCAGAACCTCGCCCACCAGATCAGCGTCGCCCGAGGGTAGTCCGAAGTCCGAAGTCCGAAGTCCGACTGAGCACTTAGGACTTAGGACTCAGGACTCCTCACGGTAGAATCCCCGCTCCACGGAGGTTGACGTTTAATGGGGATGTACATCATCGCGGAGCCCTGCATCGGCACGAAGGACACCGCGTGCGTTGACGTCTGTCCGGTCGACTGCATTCACCCGCGCAAGGATGAAAAGGACTTCGAGACGGCCGAGATGCTCTACATCGATCCGGACGTCTGCATCCAGTGCGGCAACTGCGAGCCCGCCTGTCCGGTGACCGCCATCTTCACGGAGGAGACGATCCCCGACAAGTGGAAGCACTTTCTCCAGGTCAACGCGGACTGGTACAAGAACCGGCCGGCGTAAACCGTAAACCGACGGCTGACCCGGCTCACGGTTTACGCTTCAGGGTCTTCTCGAAAAACGCATCGGTCCGCGCATCGGCGTCCTTCGCGTCGGCCGAGCGATACACCGCAGGATCCTTCGAGGAAGCGAACCCGTGCCCGGCGTCCGGGTAGATCTTGAAATCCACTTTCTTGCCGGCGGCCTTCGCCTTCGCCTCGAACTCCCGGACGCTTTCCGGCGGAATGCCCTTGTCCTGGCCGCCGAAATTGCCGAGCAGCGGGACCGCGAGGCCCTTGATTACGCCGTCGTCGGTCACAAGCCGCCCGTAATTGATGACGGCGCCGGCGAGCTTCGGCTCGGCGAGGCCGAGCGCGAGCGAGTAGCCGCCCCCCATGCACCATCCGACGGAACCGATCCGGGTCGCATCCACGTCGTCACGCGAGCGGAGGTAGTCGAAGGCGGCCTTGAGGTCCCGGAGGGTCCGGTCCTCCGGAAGCCCGCGCATCAGCTGGTGCGCAGTGTCCGGGTCCGTCGCCACCTTGCCCCGATAGAGATCCACGGCGAGAGCGACGTAGCCCTTCCCCGCGAACTCGTCCGCCTTCCCGCGGATGAAATCGTTCAACCCCCACCACTCCTGGATCACGACGATGGCGGGTTTCCGGCCGCCGCCCTCCGGGAGGACCAGGTAGCCCGTCACGGTCTCGGTCCCGCTGGGGTAGGAGATGCTCTTCCCGCCCGGGTTCGCCGCGAGGCAGGACGCCGCGATTCCGAGCAGCGCCGCCAGGATTCCGATCACTCTCTTCGCCATGGCTCGTTTTCCTCCCGTTACGATTAATCTTATCGGGTGAGCGCTCTCTTCCCGGATGAGCCCGCGGACGAGAGAGAGCTTCTCCAGTTTCTCTACGATCGCCTGGCCGCGCGTTTCCGGTTCGGCGCCGCTCGCGTGCGGCTCTCCGACCGGAAACTGACCGGAGGAGAGATCGTCTACGGTCAGCCCCACCGCATCACCATTTCGTCCCACCTTTCGGCGCCGGAGCGCGAAGACACCCTTCGCCACGAGGCCGCCCATGCCTGGGCCTTCGAGATCGAAGGCGTGCGCGCCGGCCACGGCCCTCTCTTCCGGCGCCTCGCGGGACACGTCGGCGCGACGCCCCGGAAGGCGCCTCTCACGAAGGCGCTCGCCGAGCACCGCCGCCGCAACGAAATCCTGTTCCGCTGCGACGGTTGCGCGCGGGTCTTCCGCCGGTACCGGAACGTCCGGGGAGCGCGTTACTGTGTCCGGTGCCATCGCGCGGGGCGGCCCTCGCGCCTGCGCCGCGTACGCGGCCGGGACACGGAACACGGAACACGGGACACGTGAGATCCGGGCCGAGCGTCGAGGAACGCCGCGGCGTTCTGCTCGTGGCGGCAGCCGCCCTGCTGTGGTCGACCGCCGGCGTCGGAATCAAGGGGATCGCCGACCCCCCTCTGAAGGTCGTGTTCTTCCGGTCGGCGGTGGCCGCCGTCGTGCTCCTCGCCCATTTCCGCCCGCGACTCCGGGTCACTCCCGGATTTCTGGCCGGCCTGGGGTGCTACGCCGCCTGCCTGATCACGTTCGTCACCGCGACCAAGTGGACCACGGCGGCGAACGCGATTTTCCTCCAATACACCGGCGTCATCTGGGTGCTGCTTCTTTCGCCGCTCGTCCTGAAAGAGCCGTTTCGCGCGCGCGATGCCGCCGCGATCGTCGTCGCCTTCGCGGGAATGGCGCTCTTCTTCTTCGGCCGGTTCGACCCGCGCGGCCGCGCGGGGGACGGCATCGCGGTCCTGTCCGGCCTCTTCTTCGCGGGGCTCATTCTTTCTCTGAGGCGCGAGCGTGGCGTGGGCGCGGAAGCGGTGGTCGCCTGGGGCAACGTCGTCACCGCGCTGGCGGTCCTCCCCTTCGTCTTCCACGACCTGTCGCTCACGGCGCGTTCCGCCGGCGTCTTCCTCTTCCTCGGAATCTTCCAGCTCGCCGGCGCCTACGCGCTCTTCGTGCGGGGAATCCGGCACGTCACCGCGACCGAGGCTTCACTCATCGGCATGCTGGAGCCGATCGCAAATCCCGTGTGGGTCTTTCTCTTCCTCGGCGAGAAGCCCGCCCTCATCTCTCTCGCCGGGGGCGCAGTGGTGCTCGGTGCGATCGCGTGGCGGACGCTGACCGGGCCGGCCCCCGAGCCGGTGCCGCCGCCCGGCCAAGTGGGGTCAGGTCTTCACGGATCGCCGGGCGAGTGAGTGAGAAAACGCCGTCCTCGCCATCTTTGCGAAGCAAAGTGGCAAGTGGAGACCTGACCCCCATAGAGTCGACCCGTGAAGCCAGAAGTCATTAGCCTGGCAGAGCGGATGCGGGAGGCCGGCGGATACCGGTGGCTCGGGATCTACGCCGTCGGGAAAGAGGAGATCTCGCTGATCGGCTGGAGCGGACCGGCGGCGCCGGCCCACCCGCGATTTCCGAAAGACCGCGGCCTCTGCGGAGCCGCCGCCGCGAGCGGTTCCGCCGTCATCGTGAACGACGTCGAGAAGGACTCGCGATACCTGACGACGCTCGGCACGACGCGCTCCGAGATGGTCGTTCCGGTGAAGCGCCCGACCGGCGAGGTCGTTGGTCTGATCGCCGTCGAGAGCGAGAGGCCGGACGCCTTCACGCCGGGCGACCGCGATCTCCTCGAGGAGCTCGCAGGGCTCGCGGCCGGGCTGTGGAAGTGACCTATCCCGCGGCTTCCGGGGCGGCGGTGTCGAAGAGCGGTTCCTGGATCGGTCCGATGAGCGGCAGGATCGCTTCGAGCGAGTCCGCGGCCCATGTCGGCCGACGCCCGCTTTCGAGCCGCACCGCCGGGACGCCCCACTCCGCCAGGATGGACTCGATCGTCTCGTCGATCTTGCGCTGAAAACTGGTATCCGTGTCCCGGAGACCGTCGAACCCGGGCGGGGAGACGATCGGCACCTTGATCAGGAGCTGGTAGGTCGCGGTCCACCACCGGACGAGGGGCTCGAGCATCGGCGCTTTCCCCGCCTGGATCATGTAGCAGAAGTTGTCCAGCACGCTCCGGTCGCAGATGACGATCTCGGCCTTGTGCTGCGCCGCGAGCTCCGCCGCGATCTCGGTGTGCAGGATCCAGGACTGCGCGTCGATCGTCGTGTCCCGGTTGATCGGCAGCGGGCAGAAGCGCGCGACCTCGTGCACCATCTCGACGATCCGGTCGCGCTTCTTGAGCAGCGCCGCGAGCTCGAAGCAGAGCGTGGTCTTGCCGACGCCGTGGGTTCCGATGAACGCGAACTTCACGGGTCGAGCCTACCCCGGCAATGCGAACTCGCGACGCAGCCCTTCGCCGTGCTCGTCGAGCTTCGGGGGGAATCGCAGAGGCGGCGTCCGGTCCTCGAGGTGGATCGGCGAGGCGACGAATGGGATCCCCCCGGCCGAGATGACGGCCCCGAGATTTCGGGCCAGGTTGCACCGGAGCGCCTCGAGCGGACCCTGGACCGGTCCGGCCGGCACGCCGGCCCGGCGGCACGCCGCGATCCAGTGGTCGCGCGGGGCGGTCCGGAAGGACTCCTCCAGGCCGCGCTCGATCGCCTCGCGATTCTCGACGCGCCCGGCGTTCGTCCGGAGGGAGGGATCCGCGGCCCAGCTTTCCCGTCCGACGATGGCGCAGAGCCGCGCGAAATGGCGGTCCGTTCCGGCCGCCACGATGAAGTCGCCGTCCGACGCGGCGAACGGGCGATACGGAACGATCTGGGGATGCGCGTTTCCGAACCGCTTCGCCTCGACGCCGGTCACGAGGGAGGTCTGCGCGACGTTGATGAGCGCGGCGAGAGTCGAGCTGAACAGGTCGGCCTCCACGTGCCCGCCGCGGCCGGTCGACTCCCGCTCGCGGAGCAGCGCGAGGATGCCGGCCAGCGCGAAGCAGCCCGCGAAGAGGTCCGAAACGGCGACGCCCACCTTCGTGGGTCCACCCTCCTCGGATCCCGTGATCGCCATCAGGCCCGAAGCGGCCTGCGCGAGCAGGTCGAAGCCGGGCAGCGCCGCCTCTTCGCCCGCGCGGCCGAACCCCGTGATCGAGGCGGTGACGAGACGGGGATTTTCCCGGCGGAGAGCCTCGAGCGACAGGCCGAGCTTCTCCAGACCTCCCGGGACGAAGTTCTCGACGAGGACGTCCGCTCCACGCGCGAGGATCCGAACGGAATCGGCGCCTGCTACGGTCGACAGGTCGAGGGCGATCGACTCCTTGTTGCGGTTGACCGCGAGGTAGTAGGCCGAGAGACCGCTCGCCGGCTCCCACGGCGGGCCCCACCCGCGCGTCACATCGCCGCCATCGGGGTGCTCGACCTTCACCACGCGGGCCCCCAGGTCCGAGAGCAGCATCGTGCAGAATGGCCCCGCCAGCACGCGGGAGAGGTCCAGAACCAGCACCCCGGCGAGCGGGCCCTCGCGGCTCAATCGGTCACCGGTCTCCAGCCGAGCGGTCCCGGCAGGAAGTGGAAGAGCCCGAGCGACGACACGGTCACGCCGCCGATCTTGCGGGAGATGCCCCAGTAGACGTCGGCGCCCCAGAGATAGTCGGCCGGAGGGTTCGCGGCCACGATGCGGTGGACCTCCCGGTAGAGGTCGAGGCGCCGCGCGGGGTCCGGCTCGCGGCGCGCCGCCTCCATCACGCGATCCGCCTCCTTGTCCGCGTAGAAACCGTAGTTCTGTCCGCGGGGCGGCGCCTGGCTCGAGTGGAGCTGGGAATAGGGATCCGGGTTTGGCGGCAGGAAGACGCGCGCCGTCAACTGCGCATCGAACTCCCCGGCGTCGGCTTTCTCGGAGAAAGCGGCCCAGTCGAGCTTTCGGAGCGTGAGCTCGACGCCGACTTTCGCGTACGACGACCGCAGGATCTCCGCGAGCGCCTCGTCCACGCGCTGTCCCGCTGCGTAGAGGATCTCCAGCGAGGCCTTGCGGCCGCCGCGCCCGCGGATTTCGCCGGGCCCGCCGCGCCATCCGGCCTCGTCGAGGAGTCGGGCGGAGAGCGCGGGGTCGTACGCGGGCGGGCGCACCTGCGGGTCATTCTCGGCGGCGCCCTGCATGTACGGGCCCGAGACGAGGGCGGCGCCGTCGGGCGGGTAGAGCTGCCGCGCCGCCTGTTCTCGCGGCCAGGAGTGCGCGAGCGCCCGGCGCACGCGCGGGTCGGCGAGGAAGGGGTGGCGCACGTTCCACAGCAGGTAAGCCGTGAGCGGCTGCGGAACCTTGAGGATGCGCGTCTTCGCGAGAAAGGCCGGAGAGGACTGGGCCTTCGGCCGCTGGTCGCGGCTGATTCGAAACTCGTCCAGGTCGCCGCGCTCCCCCGCGCGAAAACGCACGGTCGGATCGGGCACGATCCGGAAAACCATCCGCCGGAAGGGAGCCACCGCCGGAGTCGCATTGTTACGGCGGACGAGGGCGATCGACTGGTTCGTGTCCCACCGCTCGAGGCGATAGGGACCGCTCCCCGAAGGATGCCGGTCGACGTCCGCCGCCGACTTCGCCCGTCCATACGCGGCCCGCGACACGATCGGCAGGTTGAACGAGACGAGTCGCTCCGCGTAGGGGGCTCCGAAACGAACACGGACCGTGGAAACGTCCGGGGTCTCGATCGCGGTGACGTCCGAGAACGCCTCGCGGTAGTTGAAGGCCGGGACCCTGGGATCGCGGATGCGCTCGAGCGTGAAGAGAACGTCGTCCGAGGTGACGGGAGATCCGTCCTCCCACTCGGCGAAGGGATCCAGGTGGAACTCGTACGTGAGCCCGTCGGCGGAGACCGTCCACGACCTGGCGAGAGCGGCGATCGGCCGGGTGGCGACGTCGATCCCGAGCAGCGGCCGGAAGATCATCTCCTCGACGACGATGCCATTCTCCTCGTTCGTCGTCGTCGGGTCGAGCGTCGCGGGGTCGCCTACGAGATGCCTGGCAAGAACGTCCCGGGGAGCGGGGCGGGCCGGCTCCCGGGCGCAACTCGCAAGCGCGCCAGCCGCGAGGAGGGCCGCCGCTCGGACGAGTGCTCGGTTCATCGACGGCGGAACAGAATAGCATCCCGGGGAATGGCAACCGTGGTGTTCGACATCGAAACGGTCGGCGGGT
Source organism: Acidobacteriota bacterium (assembly GCA_038327245.1). Classification (GTDB taxonomy): domain Bacteria; phylum Acidobacteriota; class Thermoanaerobaculia; order UBA5066; family Gp7-AA6; genus Gp7-AA6. The sequence continues at coordinate 1,520 of JBBQKV010000094.1, read as the reverse complement.
CGTGGGACGCGCTCGACGACGGGCAGAGGACGTACCTCCAGAAATACGTGCGCAACGAGGAGGAACGCGCGAAGCTGCCGGAGATGATGTCGCTCTGGCCGCTGACCGGGAAGATCGTGGTGCTCGCAATGCTGAATCCGGACTCGGGACGCGGTCGGGTCTGGTACGAAAAGAACGACGGACGTCTCGAGGAGACGTCAGCCGACGGCCTGTTCACGTTCGTCGGCGACACGGAGCCCGCGTTTCTCACCGAGTTCTGGAGCGCGATCGTGCGCTTCGATCGCTTCGTCTCGTTCAACGGCCGCTGTTTCGACGGACCGTTTCTCATGCTGCGAAGCGCGGCGCTCGGGCTCCGCGTTACGAAGAATCTCTGCGGCTACCGTTACGCCATCAAGCCGCACACCGACCTTCTCGACGTCCTGTCCTTCTTCGGCGCGTCCCGGAAGTGGAACCTCGACTTCGCGTGCAAGGCCTTCGGCGTCGAGAGCCCCAAGGAGAACGGTCTGGACGGATATGCCGTCGGGCACTACTACCGGGAGGACCGGCTCCGCGAGATCGCGCTCTATTGCCGGCGCGACGTCGAGGCGACCGCCCGGCTCTTCCAGAAGCTCGAGAACACCCTGCTGCCGGCCCTGGAAGACACGCGGCTCTGAGGCAGCCGCCCGCTTTTCTGGTACCCTGATCGAACGACCCTGGTTCCCAGAACTCCCCCGGAGAAGGCCCCGATGAGCCGAAACCGAAAACCCGCCGAGCAGAGGGCCTCCGATCGCATACCGGTCGGGGCTCCCGCGACGGTTCGGTGGGGCGAAGAGGAGCAGTCGGGCTTCCTGGAGCGTGTGAACCTCGCCGGCGGGTTCGTCGTCTCGCCACACGTGCCGGAGCTCGGCGATTACGTCGACCTCGTGTTCACCCTGCCCGGCGACCGCCGCGACTTCCGGGTTCGGGGCAGCGTCGTTTTCGTGGACGATTCACCGGCGGATCGGAAATCCGGGTTCGGCACGCGCTTCGAGCGCCCGCCGGTCGCGCTCCTCGACGCGATCAAGAACTTGAGCCGGGGGCACTGAATCGCTCTGCCCTTCCGAGGCCCGAACGCCGAGGAATCTCTTCCGCTACTTTCCCCGCGCCTCCACGAGCCTCATCCGGTCGAACGCGAACTCCACGGTCGAGTCGAGTTGGTTGATGTTTCCCGCGGCCGCGGAGGAAAACGTGACCGGGTTGACGCCGGTGAACTCCCATCTGGCCAGAAGCTCGTTCTGGTTGTCCCGCGCGACGATCGTTACGCTCTTTCCGGCGGGGGTGCCGTCGTCGGTTGCGGCGTTCAGCCAGTCCTGGAGCCGGTTCAGTCCCTTTTCGGTCACGGTCAGGACCAGCCGCCGCTCGTCCGGCGAGTAGGCCCGGTCGAGACGCCTGGAGTCGGAGCGGGGCATGGGGGTCCGGGCGAAGGCGATCTGGTAGCCGACGACCCCGTCCACGTCCGCCCCGTCCACGGAGAGCTTGAAGTTGCGCTCGCGCGGATCGGG
>JBBQKV010000093.1:0-10918 GCA_038327245.1 Acidobacteriota bacterium | reverse complement strand
AGGGTCTGCTCGGCGCGGCCGAACTGGGAGAGCGACGCCGAGACCGCGTACGTTCCCGGCGGCAGGAGCGTCAGTCGATACGTTCCGTCGGTGTCGGTGACAGTCACCTTCGTCCCCTGGAGCGCCGGACTTCGCGCCTCGACGGTGACCCCGGGCAGCGGGCCGCCCGAGTCGTCGGTGACGACCCCGACGACCGATCCCGTGGTCTGGGCGAACGAAATCGCGGAGATCGCGATCAGAATCACGAACAGAATTCCGGGGCCCTTTCGCATGTGTTCCTCCGTCGAGATGTCTTTCGCGATCCTAGCCGATCCCGGATGCTTGTGGTAAGACCCGCGACCGCATGACGCTTTTCGGACGGGAGCGGGAACGAGTCCGGGGCTCGGCTCCCGTGCGCCTGCACCTCGGCAGCGGACAGTCACCGATCGCGGGGTGGATCAACATCGACGTCCAGCAGCTTCCGGGCGTCGATCGGGTCCTGGACGTGCGCCGGGGACTGCCCTTCGAGAACGTGACGGCCATCTACGGCGAGCACTTCCTGGAGCACCTCGAGCTCGAGGAGGGCCTCGCCTGCCTGGTCGAGTGCCGCCGCGTCCTGGCGCCGGACGGCATCCTGCGTATCTCGACGCCCAATCTCGACTGGGTCCTGGCGTCACACTACCGCTACGGTCGATGGACCGCGGACGACGAGGCCGTCTCGGACTGCTTCCGCATGAACCGGGCGTTTCACGGCTGGGGACACCGGTTTCTCTACAACCGACAAGCGCTTCACGCCGCGTTCTCCGCCGCGGGATTCTCGACGATCACGATGCACCGTTACGGCGAGAGCGACGTGCCGGAGCTGGCCGGGCTCGAACGGCACGAGAAATCGGGCGACACGGCCGAGCTGCCGCACGTCCTCGTCGCGCAGGCGAGCGGCCGGGGCGAACGGCTTCCGATGTCGCGGGAGCTCCTCGCGGAGTACCGGCAGGCGCTGGAAGCAAAGTAGCTGTCAGCTATCACGGGTCAGCCCGGCTTGACGGCTGTCGCGCGCAGGTACTGGGTCCTCTCTCCGCGGATCTCGTCGACGCGAAACCCCGCCCGTTCGAGGCGGCGGCGCAGCTCGGGCGCCGAGAACACGACTCCCGACCAGGAGTCGGCGATCCAGCGGCGGAAGAACTGCCGCGATCGGCCGTCAACCTGGACCCGGAAGATTCCCCGCGGAGCGAGCACGCGGAACGCCTCCCGGAAATATCGCTCGGCGTACGCCTTGCGCGGGAGGTGCTGGAAGACGATGTGGGAGAAGACGAAGTCGAAACCGGCGTCCGGAAGAGAGTCGAGGCCGCCGTCGGTCCGAACGAGCTCGATGTTCGGGAGTCCCCCGCAGTAGTCGCGCGCCCGCGCCAGCATCGCCTCGGAAAGATCGACCCCCACGACCCGCGCGATGCGGCGGGCCAGCGGCCGGACGAGCCTCCCCACGCCGCAGCCGATCTCGAGCGCGCGCCACTGCGGCGAGACGTCGAGCCCGTCGAGCACGTGCGCCTCCAGGTCGCGTTCTCCCGAGGCGTCGAACGCCGCGGCGGAGTCCGCGGCCGTCGTGCACACGTAGAACGGCGCGTTCTCGCGGGCCCGCAAATCCCAGTCCTCGCGCATCGCATCCCGACGGCGCCAGAGCCGGGAAAGGAGGGACTGCGCGAAGGGGACGTCTCTCAAGCCGGGCGCCGGCGCCGCGCGACGAAGAGGGCGACCGCGGCCGCGACGAGCGTTGCCACGGACAGGAGCATTCCGGCGCGAAAGCCGGGCGGCGAGTACTCGAGGACGACGCGGTGGTCCCCGGGAGAGAGCGACAGGTCGAGGAAGGGCCCGCCTCCGGGTGTCCGGAGCGTCGCGATGCGCGGGCCCGCCCTACCCTCGCGTGCCGTCCAGCCGCCGTCGTCGGCCAGGCTGGTGGCCACGAGAGCGGGAGGGCCCGCGGCCACGGACGCCCGGAAAGAGACCGTGTTGACGGTCTCGGAGTATGCCGAGATCGCGGCGGGACCCGAGACGCGGGGCATGACCAGGGCGTTCTCGAAAAGCGTTCCGTCCGGGCCCGAGTAGACCCGTCGCCACTTCGCGCCGGGCGCCGCGCGCCCCGGCGCCGAAATCAGATACTTCACGTTCAGGAAGTCGAGCGCAGGCGCGTCGACGTTCTCGATTTTCTTGAAGTAGTCGGTGGGGCGATACCCGGCGGCCCGGTCGAGGAACTCGACGTAATCCCGGCGCTCCACGGGGTCGTGGGTTCGGACGTCCTCGAGGCCCGCGAAGACGTTGGAGCCCGGAAAGAGCGCGGTCCCCTCTCCCACGACGCGAAACGGCCGCGGCTCACCGCGCAGGAATCGCAGGAGCGGCGTCTCGGGAGCGAGGTCGCGGGGGGAACCGAAGGGATTCAGCCGCTCTCCCTGGCCGAAGAGCTCGATCCCCGCGATCGCCGCGGCCGCGACCACCAGGGCCCGCGCGGAGCGCCCGGGCCGCAAGGCGCCGGCCAGGCCGAACGCCGCAAGGCAGGCGAGGGCGAACGTGAGCGCCTCCCGCTGTGAGTCCAGTCCGCCGAGCGCGGCGTGGCGGTCCCGGAAGACCCGGAAGACGAGAAGCGCCAGGGCGCCGAGGGCGACCGACACGAGGGCCGGCCAGAACCGGGCGGAGCGGAAGCGCGCCAGGTCCGCGCGCAGCCGGTCGAGCTCGAAGGCGGCGAGCGCGGCCCCGCAGATCGCGAGCCACGACAGGAACCGGAGCGGCGACATCAGCTTCAAGAGCGGCACGTGCCCGACGAGCCCGGGGAAGGGCCAGAGACCGATCGCCACAGCGAGGCCGAGCACCGCGGGTCCGAGCAGGGCGAGCTCGACGCGGCGCCGCGGCGAGCCGGGGCGGAGGATCAGGAGGACGCAGCCCCACCCGACGAGGCCGAAATAGCCGAGAGCCATCTCCGGAAACGGTCCGATGCGGCCCGGAATCATCGGGGAATCGATCGAGTCCCCGAGCGCCCGGGGGAAGAGGCTCGCGACCACCCCGGTCGGCCAGAAAATCCCGCGGTGAAGGCGGGCCGCAAGCGCGAACCGCTCGGAGGCAAGGATCGCGAGCACGTGCGGCGCGAGCGCGAACGCCGAGAGCCCGAGACCGAAGAGACCCGCCGCGGCCACGCGCCCGGGCAGCCGGCCCGCGTCCGGCAGAGCTCCGGCCACGCGCCGCGAAAGAAACCACGTGAACAGCAGGGCCGCGCCGGAGGCGGCGCTCTCGGCGTGGCCCCCGACCGCCCAGAGCGCGAACACCGCGACCAGGAGCGCGAACCCGCGGCGATCGACGTCCTTTCGGGCGAGCCGTTCGCTCGCGAAGAGCGCCCACGGCCAGAGGCAGACCACCGACGTCATCGGAAAGTAGAGCCACGGAGTCATGGAGAGCGAGAACGCGAACGCAATGCTTCCCAGCAGAGCCGAGCCGCGGGAAACGCGGAGCTCGGTCAACCAGAGCCAGGTTCCCGAGAGCGCGAGAAGCAGCTTCCACGCGCCCTGGAGGGTGAAGGCCCGCCCGAGCGGCAGCGCCAGGGAGAGGAGTGTGAACGGCGAAAAGGCGGCCGACTGACCGTTCGCCGCCAGCGGGCCGCCGCACGCGTTCCAGCGGTTGCGGTGCGGCCACTCGCCCCCGGCCCACGCCCGGCGGACGGCTTCCTGCCACGGCGCGATCTGCAGCGCAACGTCGATGAGGTTGGGATTTCGCACGGTCACCGGGCCGAGCGCGCGCCAGGGCGCCAGGGAGCGGATGTGGTCGACGGGGATGGGCGTCGCGTCTTTCACGAACCCGGGGAGGAGAAAAATCACGGGAAGAAGGGAGCAGACCAGGGTCGGCGCGAAGCCCAGCGGGCGCCGCACCCCGGCGGCGACGGCCACGACGGCGGCCACGCCGACCGCGTAGAGAAAAAAAAGAAGAAGCGAGGTCATCGACCTGGAAGAAGGCGAGAGGCGCCGCCCACGGAACGAGGATAGGACAGAACGCGCGCGCTCCAACGGCGGCGACCCGGAAACCGTAAGATGTTCGAACCCTCGCCGATGTCGACCGCGATCCCCCTCGCTCTCCTCTACGCGGCCTCGGCAATCGTCATCCGGGCTGCCGCCGGACTCCTCGGACGGCGCGTCCCCGCGAACATTTTTCTGGTTCACGTGCTGCTCCCGGCTCTCTTTCTCCTGCCGGCGTTCACGGCGAACCGGACGATCTTCCCGGTCGACCACGCGATGAGCCTTCTCCCGTGGAACTCGCTGCCGCACCCGCCCGCCGCGAACCCGAACCTGAACGACGTATCGACCCAGATGGCGCCGTGGGCCAAGGCCGCCCGGATGGCGTGGAAGGAGGGATCGCTCCCCTGGCGGAACCGGTGGAACGCGTGCGGCTCGGCGCTCGCGGCCAACGGGCAGTCGGCGGCGTTCTTTCCGCTGACCTTCCTCATGATGGCGCTCCCGCTTACGAACGCGTTCAATCTCGCGGCGGCCCTGAAGCTGTTCGTCGCGCTCACCGGGACGTGGCTGTGGCTCTCGGAGCTCGGCGTCTCGCGGACCGCCGCGCTCTTCGGCTCCATCGCTTTCGCGTTCTCCTTCACCATGGTCCCCTGGCTGCTGTTCCCCCACACGTCGGTCATTCCGCTGTGGCCCTGGGCGCTCTTCGCGATCGAGCGGATATGCGAGCCGGCATGCCGGCGGCGCGCGACCGCCGCGCTCACCCTCATCCTCGTCCTGGAGCTTCTGGCGGGGCACCCCGAGAGTGTCGCTCTCGGCGCCCTCTTCACCGCGCTGTGGCTGGGTTGTCGGGCCATGTCCCGCGACGTCGAGCGGACCGGGCAACTCCTCTTCCGAACTCTCGGGGCCGCGGCCGTCGCGGTCGGACTGACCGCGTTCCTGCTGGTTCCCCAGATTCTCGCGATCCGCGCGTCCAACCGCGCGGTGACCGCGCTCGACTTCGCGAATCGGCTGCCGCGCTCCTGGAAACCCCACGGTCCCGCGTGGCCCGCCGGCGCTTTCACTCCTTTCCTGCCCCGATCGCTCGGGGACGCCATTTCGTCCCCGATGCTGCCGGGCGCCGCCGGGTCTTTCCCGGAGATGGCGCTCGGCCACTTCGGCGTCGCCGGATGGGCGTGCACGTTGCTTTTTTTCCGGCGAGGCTCCCGGCGCCCGAAGTCGGAGCTCGCTCTGCTGGTACCGCTGCTCGTCGGTTTCGCCGCGGCCATCGCTCTCTGGCCGATCTTCGAGATCGTCACCGGAACGCCGGTGATCCGGCTCATGCTGCCCCTGCGCTTCTTTACGTGGATCGCGTTCGCCGGAAGCGCGCTCGCGGCCTTCGAGGTCGACCGGCTGCAGAAGGACGCGGAAGCCGGCCGCGCGACACCAATGCCGCTCCTTCTCGCGGCGGGCGCGGTGCTCCTCCTCGCGGCGGTCGTCTTCGCGAACCTGGCGCCGCAGCACGCGGCCTCCGGCGCTTTGGTGCCCCAACGCCACGCGCTCGCCGGCGCGGCGCTCGCGCTCCTCGCCGTGGCGGGCGCCGGATTCGCCCCGCGATTTCTGCAAGGCCTCCGGCTCCGGCTCGCCGGAGTCACCGTCCTCCTCGCGCTCGTCGCGACCGCGGAGCTCTTCTGGCAGGGACGGCGGCTCTACCGTTTCGGCCCACCCGCGCAGTTCTATCCGGCGACGCCGCTCGTGCAGTTCCTCGCGAAGGTCCCGCGTCCCTTCCGGACGCTGGGAGAGGGCCCCGTTCTCTATCCGGGTACCCACGTCTTCGCGGGGCTCGAGGACGTGCGCAGCCACGACCCGGTCGAGCGGCGGGACTACGTCGAGTTCCTGGGTGCGGCGTGCGGCTACGACCCCACCGCGTATTTCAAGCACGTGGCGAACGTCGACTGCGCCGCGCTCGACTTCCTGAATGTGAGATTTCTGGTCGCCGGGCCGGGGCGGAGCGACCCCGGGCCCCGCTGGCGCCGGGTCTATGCCGGCGAGGACGGGACCGTGTTCGAGAACGCGGACGTACTCCCGCGCGTCTTCGCTCCGGAACGCCTTCGGATGCTCCCGGCGGGTGCGCGGCTGCGCGACGCCGTGGGGACGGTGTCGTGGCGGAGGGAGGCCATCCTGGTCGAGGACCCCCGGCCGCGGAGCGGGGAGTCCGATCCGCCGGTCAACGGGCCGGCGCGCGTCTCCGACTACCGCGAGTCGACCAATTCGGCCGCCTTCCGGACGGCGGCGCCGGCCGGCGGGGCGATCGTCGTGGCGAGCCTCGTGCAGGACGGAGGCTGGACCGCGCGGGACGACACCGGGCGGACGCTCTCGACGGGAAAGGCCAACGGACCGTTCCTGGCGGTCGCGATCCCGGAAGGCGATCATCGGATCCGCCTGCGGTACGCGCCCCCCGGGTCGAGAGCCGGGGCCGTCGTCACGTTCGGAACCGCCGCCGCGCTCCTGGCCGCGGCCCTGACGCGATGGGTTGGCCGATCCCGCTCGCTTCGCCCCGACCTGTGATATCTGCGCCCGCGTGGCGGGCGAAACTCGGTGGGACGACGGGAAGTTCACGGCCCACCTGGAGTCGCTCGTGTGGACCGCGTCGCCGGTCGTGCGACGGTACCTTCACTCCCTCGTCAGCGGCGACCCCGGCTGCGACTGGCTGACGTGGGTCGAGCACGCGCACCTCACGCCCCGGCTCGACCGCGCGCTGGTGCTGGGTTGCGGCTCCGGCTGGCTGGAGCGCGCGCTGGCCCTGCGCGGCCGGTTCCGGGCCATCGTGGCGTGCGACTTCGCCGCGGAGACCGTGGCGCGGGCGCGAAAGACCGCCGAAGAGGAGGGCATACCGGCGATCGACTACGGCGTGCTGGACCTCGAGAACGAGAAGCTTCCGGAGGGTCCGTTCGACGCCGTCTTCGCAAACGACGTCCTGCACCACATCACGGGTCTCGAGCCGCTCTTCACCCGCATTCACGAAGCCCTGGCGCCGGACGGCCGGCTGATCTTCAACGAGTACGTGGGGCCCAACCGCTTCCAGTACTCGGACGCCCGGATGGTCGTAGTGAACCGATACCTGCGTCTCCTCCCGGACCGGCTCCGGTGGGACCCGCTCGTCGGCCACATCCTCTGGAGACGGGAGCGCCTCGACGAGAGGCAGCTCATCACGGACGATCCGACCGAGGCGGTGCGGAGCGAGGACGTGATGCCTCTCGCCCGCCGCTTCTTCCGCCCCGAAAAGGAATACCTCTACGGAGGGGGACTTCTGAATCCGCTCCTCTTCGGGATCGTGACGAACTTCCGGTCGGGCGACGCGTGGGACGACATGGTGATGGCGCGGCTGTGCTCCTCCGAGCAGCGCCTGACCGACGCGGGTGTCATCGAACCGGACTTCCGGATTTTCATCGGGTCGCGGTCGTTCGAATCTCCCGCAGGCTGACGTCCCGGACCCGGTCGATCTCGCGCCACTCCCCGAGGTGCGCTTTCTCGACCTCGGCGACTTCGAAGTCCGCGAGCAGCGCGTACCAGAGGAAGCCGCGGCTTTCGGTCGAGACCCGCAACGCCGCAAACCGGTCGGCGTCCATCCAGTTCCACATCGCGTAGGTCAGGTCCGTGTAGTACTGGAGCGCGCCGCTCATCTGCATGGACAGGACGATGGCGTTCGGAGGCAGCCGGCGGCGCGCCATCGCGCAGGCCTGCGGGTGCACGCGTTCGCCCTTGTAGAACTTGTGGACCCTCTCCTTCGTGACGTACCGGATTTCCACGGCGAGGGCGACGAGGACCAGCAGGCCGGCCGCCGCGCTGCGCCAGCGCCGGACCGGCACGGAGCCGGCGACGAAGTCGCGCGCCGCGAGGAGCGCGCCGAGGAGCAGCGCCGGATACCCGGGCAGGAGGAACCGCGTGTACCACCACGCCTCGTACGGCCCGTAGAACGCGTAGAAGAGGAAGAACGGCGTAAACCAGGTCAGCAAGACGCCCCGGTCGCGCAGCGTCACGCGCCGGTCGGCCGCGAGCGTAATCCAGCCGAGCGGCACCAGCGGAGAGAGGAGACGCGCCGTCCAGAACGCGTAGTGGCGCGCGCGGGCCGGAAAGTTCGAGAACGCCATCCCCTCCGAGAGCAGAGACCGGTATCCCGTCTTCCACGGGCTCCCGAACGCCGCGGCGCCGTACGCGAGCTGGAAGGCGGCGAACGGCGCGCCCCCCGCGGCGAAGGCGAGCCACGTCCTTCCCCGCGCCGGCAGCGCCAGCAGAAGCGGCAGCAGCACGAGGGCGTTCGTCGGACGAACGAGCACGCCCATCCCGAAGGCCGCCCCCGCGGCCGCGGCCCACACCGCGCTCGAACAGGCGCGCGACCGGTACGCCGCGAAGACCGCGGCCAGCGCCCACGCCGTCGCGACGACGTCGCTCATGGGCTGCACCGCCTGGAAGACGAACACCGGCGCGAAACCGAGGAGAGCGGAACCCGCGAGCGCGAGCGCCGGCGGGAGCCCGAGCTCCCGGCCCAGCAGGTAAATGAGGACGAGGCACGCAAGCGCCGCGATCGGGCTGACGAAGAAGGGCGCCCGGCTCCAGCCGCCGACGAGCCCCGCGGCCGCCATGTGCAGGGGCAGGCCGGGAGGATAGGCGGGGGCCATCGTCCCGGGGCGCGGCCCCGGCGTGAACCCCAGGGGGATGAAGATCAAGGTGAACTCGGGCCCGAGTGAGAGTCGCTCGAGACCCCGGATCCGCGCGGTGACCCGCCCCTCCGAGAGAAGCCGCGCCGCGTTCATGTAACCCGAGCTGTCGGATCCTCCGACGGCGAACGCCGTGTGGTCAAAGAGGACCAGCGCGTAGGCCAAAAAGAGCGCCGAGACGGCGACCGCGAGGCTCACCCGGAGTCTCCGCCGGTTGCTCATGCGGCCACTCTCGCAGAAATGAAGCGGAAAACCTCAAAACCCCGCCAGGTTCGGCGGCCGGGCCGATCTACTGTACCGGCGGGAGGATGGGCACCGGAACCGTGATCCGGGAGCGGGAAGAGCCCAGGCTCCCGCGCAATTCACCGACGACTGCGCCGTCCCACCATCCCTTTCGGACCCCATCATCGAGAACTTCGAACGCGGTGGCGGTCGCGTGCGCATCGCGATAAGCCCGCGTCGAGGTGAGCGCATCGAAGACGTCCGAAACCGTCACGATCCGGATGGGCATGGTGATCTCGTCGCCCGAAATGCCGCCGGGGTAACCGGAACCGTCCAGGCGCTCATGGTGGTGGTAGACGATCGGCAGGATCCGGCGCATCGTCCGCATCGGGGCGAGAACCTCGTATCCCGCGGCCGGGTGGCGTTCGATGATCTGACGCTCGTCCGGCGTGAGCGGACCGGGCTTGCCCAGTACGGAATCGGGGATCACGACCTTGCCGAGGTCATGGAAGAGGGCGCCCCGCCGGATTTCGAGCCGGGCGATGTGATCGAGCTTCATGCGCGCCGCGATTCCGTCCGCGAAGTCGGCAACGCGCCCGCTGTGGCCCGCGGTGAATGCGTCGCGGGCATCGATCGTGATTGCCAGAGCCAGAAAGACCTTTTCGACGTGCTCGTGCTCGTCCGCAAACTGTTTGAGCAGGACGAGCGACCGGACCCGGGGGATCAGCTCCTCCGGCACGAACGGCTTCGGCAGAAAATCCGTGGCGCCCTCCCGGTAGGCGCGGATCCTGTCCTCCGGGGTTCCCAGCCCGGTCAGCATCACGACCGGGAGAAGTCGCGTCGCCGGCTCCGAGCGGATCGCTTCGAGGATCTCGTGGCCGCTGCGGTCGGGCAGGTTCAGGTCCAGGAAAACGAGGTCGTAGAGGCTGCGGGGGATCCGGTCGAGCGCTTCCTCGGCCGAACCGGACTCGTCGACCGTGTATCCGGAGAGCTCCAGGCAACGACGGAGGAGACGGCGAACGGCGGGGTCGTCATCCACGACGAGGATGTGGCCCCCCCCGGAAGCTGCCGCCAGGGAGTCGCTCAGAGGCTCCCGCCCCCAGGACTCTCGAGTCTCCAGTCCGATCAATTCACTGCCCGTTTCCATCGAACCTCCCGGCACCGGGTGCTGCGCGCAACGACCCGCGTCCGGCCAGCCGTTTCCTTCAGGAGACGCTCGCCGTTACCGGCGACTTCCGTGGTGGTGGCTCGGACTTGGTCCGCAACCGGTGTGCCCGCCGCCGGACGACTCCCGGGATTGCCGGCTCTCACGCGCAAGCCCTGGCTGGAGAGTGGATTAGGTCGTAAAGTCTGCGATCGCTGAAAAGAGCTGCGAGAGGCCGATCGGCAATCGTCGGCAGCGATTCATCGTGCGGCGACAAAAAGGGGCGGTCGGCCGGGGTGAAAAGAAAAGCTCAGGAACGAGTCCTGAGCTCTGAAAATTGAATTCCCCGGCGACGTCCTACTCTCCCACGCGGTCTACCGCGAAGTACCATCGGGGCTGAAGGGCTTAACTGCCGTGTTCGGAATGGGAACGGGTGTGGCCCCTTCGCTAAGGTCACCGGGAAAACTTGTTTTACAAAAGAACGCACCAGGCAGGTTCCTCCGCCGGTGGATCAAGAGAGTCGTTCGTAGTTCGGTAGATCGTTTCGATTCGCGCCTTAAATATTTTATGGTCAAGCCTCACGGCCGATTAGTACGGGTCAGCTTCACGCCTTACAGCGCTTCCACACCCCGCCTATCAACGTGGTCGTCTCCCACGGGCCTTCAGGGGATTGCTCCCGGGAAATCTCATCTCGAGGAAGGCTTCCCGCTTATATGCTTTCAGCGGTTATCCTTTCGAACTTCGCTACCCGGCCATGCCGCTGGCGCGACAACCGGTGCACAAGAGGTTCGCCCGTCCCGGTCCTCTCGTACTAAGGACGGATCCTCACAAATTTCCTGCGCCCACACGAGATAGGGACCGAACTGTCTCACGACGTTCTAAACCCAGCTCACGTA
>JBBQKV010000092.1:0-10941 GCA_038327245.1 Acidobacteriota bacterium | reverse complement strand
CGCGCCGAGATGGATTCGTCGATCAGGGCCTCGATGGCCCCGATCTCCTTGTCCGGGTCGTCGCGCATCTTCTTCGGGTTCGTCTGGAAGTGGTCGCCCTGCAGGAAGACGGGACCCTCCCACTGTTCGCGGATCGCGGCGGCCAGAGCCACCGCGGCGTACTCCCCCGGCCGCTGGTCCGTGTAACCCATCTCGCTCCGCGCGATCTCGAGAATCAGCGTTCCCACGCCGAGGTTCCGCGCCGCCCGGAACGCGGCCCGGGCCGTGTCGTAGGCGAGCATCCGCACGTTGATGGCGGGCACCGTGAACCCGCCGACCTCTCCCCGGCCCCGCGCCTCGTAGAGCGGCAGGATCGAGGCGGGAACGATGCCGAGCGACGACGCCGCTTCGTGGATCGCGGCGCGCGCCGGCTCGCGCGAGTCGCGCCCGCCGAAGACGGCGGTCCAGACGAGGCCGTCCACGGCCTCCTCGCGGAAGCGGAGCGTATCGCTGACCTGGAGCCGGCCGTCCCGGATCACGGTGCCGGCCCGTTCGAGCTCTTCGTCCAGCTCCGCCTCGGTCGAGAAGAGGTTCATCGTGCGGGGCGCGATTCTAGCGAAGAAACCCTGTGCTAGCTTCGGAGCGTGGTCCGGCTCTCCCGTACGCTGCACTTCAACGCGGGCCGCAGCCTCTGGCGAAAAGAGTGGAACGAGGAGAGGAACCGGTCCCTCTATGGCGATGAGGGACCGCACGGCTTCGGGCACAACTTCCGCCTGGAGGTGTCGGTCGAGGGCCCCGTCGACCCGGAGTCGGCAATGGTCATCAACCTCACGGACCTCGACCGGATTCTCAAGGAAGAGGTGGACGCGCCGCTCGACCACCGGAACCTGAATCGCGACGTCCCGGAGTTTGCGACCGCGGCTCCCACCGCCGAAAATCTGGCCGTCTGGATCTGGGGGCGGGTGGCGGCGCGGATCGAGCGCGAAGGCTGGAAGTGCCGGCTCGCCGCGTTGCGCCTCCAGCTGACTCCGGACTTCGCGGTGGAGATGGAGCGCTGATGTACTTCAAGCAGTTCTACCTGGGCTGTCTCGCCCACGCCTCCTACATGATCGGTTCCGACGGGGAGGCAGCGGTCGTCGATCCGCGGCGCGACGTGGACAGCTACATCGAGGAGGCCCGCGCGCAGGGGCTCGAGATCCGGCACATCATCGAGACGCACCTCCACGCCGACTTCGTGTCCAGTCACCGGGAGCTCGCCCATCGCACCGGCGCGAAGATCTACTTCGGCGCGAAGGCGGACGCGAAATTCGACTACGTCCCGGTCCGGGAGGGCGACGAGATCCGCATGGGCGAGGTCGTTCTGCGGTTTCTCGAAACGCCGGGCCACACGCCGGAGTCGGTGTCGATCCTGGTCGTCGACCGCGCGGTCAGCGACGTTCCGAAGGCCGTGCTGACGGGGGACACCCTCTTTATCGGGGACGTGGGGCGGCCGGATCTGACGGGATCGGACCCCCGGGCGGGATCCGACGCACCGACCGCGCAGGACCTCGCCGGGATGCTCTACGACTCGCTGCACCGGAAGCTCCTGGCGCTGCCGGATTCGGTCGAGGTCTATCTCGCGCACGGCGCGGGCTCGCTCTGCGGGCGCAACATCTCGAGCGAGACCAGCTCCACGATCGGCCAGCAGCGGCAGTTCAACTACGCGTTGAAGCCGATGCCGAAGGAGGAGTTCGTCCGGATGATGACGACCGACCTGCCGGAGGCGCCGCAGTACTTCGCGCGGGAGGTCGCGATCAACCGCGGCGGGGCGGCGGAGCTCGCGGAGCTCACGGAACCCGCGGCGCTCGCGGCCCCCGACGTCGAGGTCCTCCGGAAGAAGGGTGCGATCGTCCTCGACACCCGCCCCGCCGCGCAGTACGGGGCGGGCCACGTCCCGGGCTCGCTCCACGTCGGACTGTCGGGGCAGTTCGCGGCCTGGGCGGGAGCGCTCGTCTCGCCGCACGCTCCCGTCGTTCTCGTGTCCGAGGAAAAAGAGCAGGTCCGCGAGGCGCAGACCCGTCTCGCGCGGGTGGGACTGGACAACGTCGCGGGGTACCTGGAGGGCGGGCTGCTCGAGTGGCATCGCGCGGGACTCCCGCTCGCGACGACCGAGCAGATCGGAGTCGAGGAGCTCGAAGCGCGGATCCGGGAGGGGCGCGCGGGCCGCGTCGTGGACGTGCGCCGGCCGGGAGAGTGGCAGTCGGGGCACGTCGCCAGCGCGGTCAACGTCCCGCTGAACACGCTCGAAGAGCGGGCGAGGGAGCTCCCGAAGGAGGAACCGCTCGCTGTGCTGTGCGCGGGAGGGTTCCGCTCCTCGATCGGGACGAGCATCCTCGAACGCCAGGGGTTCGCGCGGATCACGAACGTCGTCGGCGGCATGGCCGCCTGGAAGACCGCGGGCCTCGAGGTCGCGACCTAAAAAGTCGGACCGATCTATTTCGGCTGGACGCCGATGGCTTCGTAGATCCGCGCCGGATCGAAGATCACCCCGTCCTTGACCACCAGCTTCGTGTTGCGGACGGCCGAGATGTCCTGCGTCGGATCGCCCGCGACCAGGACGAGGTCCGCGAGCTTCCCCGGCTGGATCGACCCGAGCTCTCGATCGCGCTTCATCACGCGCGCCGCCGAGAGCGTGGCGATCTGCAGGATCTCGGAGGCCGGGATTCCCTGCTGGACGACGCACCACTTCCCGCCCGGCGTAAAGAAAAAAGCGTGGTGGTAGAGCTGGTAGCCGTCCTGGACCGCGGCGCTGTCCACCTTCGCCGACATGCGGCTGGCGTAAACCAGGTCGGCCGGGTCGCGCGAAAGAGGCTCGCACGCGGCCGCGATCTCGGCGGGCGTCCGCCGCGAAACCTTCCCCTTCCCGCCCGCCGCGTAAAAACCGCAGTCGGATTCGAGGTCGCGGACCGACTCCTTCACAGTTCTCGAGGGTGTTCCGGAATTCCTGGCCGTGTGCGCCGCTCTGACACAGGCGCGGTTTCGGATTTAGACTTAGGATTCCGAGACGGGGAACCGGAACATCCGACGTCGGACGGAGAAACCATCGCCGTGATCGCGCGAGTGCGGACCGTGGATGCCATCCTCCAGCAGGTCGGCCACTTCGAGGCCCTGCGGAAGGGCGACCTGCAGCGGGGAGATCGCGTCCTCGTCGCGACCGAGAATTCGCTCTACTCGATCCACGTCGAGGACGAGGGGACCTACTCGATCTCGGGCGGCTGGTTCGACCGCAACGGTCTGTCGCCCGCGACGACGTCCATCGCGGGCTGCACGTGGGGAGGGACAGCGATCAAGCGGGACCTCGTCGCCGCACGCGGGTTGCGGCTGGAGTTCGGGAACCGCGTCGTCACCAGCACGATCCGCGACGTGCGCGTCATTCGCGGCGGCGTCGAGAACCTCGTCGGTCTGCGCCCCGCCGTGAGCGCCGACCTCTTCCGCACGTGCTACGGAGACCCCGCCGTCCACTCCTGATTTCGGCCCGGGGTCAGGTCTTCACGAGTCGCTCGACCGCGCGGTGAGCCGGAACGGCCTGGCCCCTTTGCCTGCAATGTGGCAAGTGGAGACCTGGCCCCCAATGTGGCAAGTGGAGACCTGACCCCCCTAGAAAAGGCTCCTCAGCACGAACAGCACGTTCGCGGGGCGCTCGGCCAGCCGCCTCATGTACCAGGGGAACCACGCCTCGCCATAGCTGATCAGCACGCGGAACCGATAGCCCGCGGCCGCCAGCCGCAGCTGCTCGGAGCGGCTGATCCCGTACAGCATCTGAAACTCGACGGCGTCCGGCGCCAGTCCGAGCGACTGGCCGAGGGCCTCGATCCGGCGGATGAGGACTGGATCGTGCGTCCCGAAAATCGCCCGAACGCCCTTTTCCCTCGCGTCCGCTGATAGCAACCGCCCGGCGAGGCGGTAGTAGTTCTCGTCCACGTCCTCCTTCTTCGGGAACGCCTTGTCCGGGGGCTCCTTGTACGCGCCCTTCACGAGGCGGACGCCGGCGCCGAGCCCGATGAGCGCATCGACGTCGCCCGGGGCCCGGTAGAGATACGACTGCACGCAGAGGCCGGTGTTCGGGAAGGCCGCACGCAGCCGCCGGAAAACGTCGACCGTGACCTCGGTGTAGGCCGTGGACTCCATGTCCACCCAGACCCAGTTGTCGAGCTCCTGCGCGTGCGCGGCCAGCGCGTGCAGGTGCGCCTCGCACTCCTCGCGCGAGAAGTCGAGGCCGAGCTGCGTGAGCTTGACGGAGATCTCGACGTCCAGCTTCTCCTGGCGCACGCGGTCGAGAACCTCCCGATAGTGCCGCGCGACGTCCGCCGCCTCGGCCGCGTTGCGCAGGTTCTCGCCCAGCCGGGTCAGCACGGTCCCGACGCCGAGCGCCTGCGAAGCCGAGAGCGCATCTTCGAACGTCTCTCCCGGCATGAATCGCGAGACCGCGCGCCGCACGAACGGAAGCCGCACCGCCCGCCCGCGGAGCCATCGGCTCTCGGAGGCCGACAGGAGAAGAGTGCGCAGCACGCTCATCCGACCGTTGTTTATATCCCGCCGGCGGTCGGGAGAGAGGAGAGGTGGGGCAGCGAAGACTGGACTGCGGCGGGTGCAGGCCTCGGGGGGAGACCTGTCCCCGCAACTTGCTTAGTGCGTGACCGACCGCATCGCCGCCGCCGCCGGAATCCGCTCCTCCTCGCGCTCCGGCGCGCGCGCCTCGACGGTCTCCGCCGCGGGGCCGCCCTTCCCGCGTCTCCGTCCGAGCCACTCCCGGAACTGCTCCATGTAAGTGAAGACGACCGGGGTCACGAAGAGCGTCAGGAGCTGCGAGAAGAGAAGGCCGCCGACGACCGCCAGGCCCAGCGGCCGGCGCGCCTCCGCGCCCGCTCCCAGCCCGAGCGCGATCGGCAGCGTGCCCATCAGCGCGGCCATCGTCGTCATCATGATCGGACGGAATCGCACGAGGCAGGCCTCGTGGATTGCGGCCTGCGCGTCCTTCCCCTCCCTGTGCTGAGTTTCGATCGCGAAGTCCACCATCATGATCCCGTTCTTCTTGACGAGGCCGACGAGCATGATGATTCCCACGAACGCGTAGATCGAGAGCTCCGTGTGGAAGAGGAGCAGCGTCAGGAGCGCACCGAAGCCCGCGAACGGCAGCGCCGACAGGATCGTCAGGGGGTGGATGAAGCTCTCGTACAGGATCCCGAGGACCATGTAGATGACGAGGATCGCCATCAGGAGCAGCATTCCCAGCCCCTGGAAGGACGACTGGAACGCCTTCGCCGTGCCCTGGAAGTTCGTCGTGATCGTCGCGGGAAGTGTGTCGCGCGCGGCGCGGTCGACCGCGGCGACCGCGTCTCCGATCGAGACGCCCGGCTTCAGGTTGAAGGAGACCGTGACCGAAGGAAGCTGGCCGGCGTGCGTCACCGCGAGAGGACCGACGTTCTGGCCGAGCTTCGCAGCGGCGTCGAGCGGGACGAGCTCTCCGTCGGAGTTGCGCACGTAGAGGAGCGAGACCGCCGCCGGATCCACCTGGAACTCCCGCGCGAGCTCCAGGATGACCTGGTACTCGTTGTTCGGCGCATAAATCGTCGAGATCTGGCGCGAGCTGTACGCGGTATAGAGAGCCTCTTCGATCTTCTGCGGGGTCAGGTGCAGGGCGGCGGCCTTGTCGCGGTCGATGTCGACGCGGACCTGGGGGTTGGCGATCTGGAGGTCGCTGACCACGTCCTGGAAACCGGGGAGCTGGCGCATCTTTTCTTCGAGGAGGGGCGCGTAGTGGTACAGCTCCTTCGTGTCGGCGTCCTGCAGCGTGTACTGGTAGAGGCTCTTGGTGAGGCTGCCGCCGATCCGGATGGGCGGCGGGTTCTGGAGATACACCTTGATCCCCGGGATCTTCGCGAGCTTCGGTCGCATCTCCTGGATGAACTCGTCCACCGAGAGCTTCCGCTCCTTGCGCGGCTTCAGGCGCATGAAGACGATGCCCGAGTTTCCCGCGTTGGTCGAGCCGCGGGACCCGTAGTTCGACATGAAGGCATCCACGTTGGGATCCTTCTGGATCAGCTTCGCGACCTCCATCTGGTGCTCGCCCATCGCGCCGAAGGAGATTCCCTGCGCGGCCTCGGTGAAGCCGAAGACCTGGCCGGTGTCCTCGCTCGGCAGAAACCCCTTGGGGATCTTCAGGAACAGGAAAACCGTCGCGACCAGGATCACGGCGGACGCGGCCATGGTCGTGCGCCGCCGGGCCAGCGCCCAGACGAGGCCCTTGTCGTAAACCTTCACCATGCCGTCGAAATACCGCTCGGAGACCTCGTAGAACCGGCCGTGCTTCTTGCCGTGCTGGGGCTTCAGGAACCGGCTGGCGAGCATCGGCGTCAGCGAGAGCGAGACGAATCCGGAGACGAGAATGGCGACTCCGATGGTGACCGCGAATTCGTGGAAGAGGCGCCCGACGATGCCGCCCATGAAGAGAATGGGGATGAAGACCGCGGTGAGGGACAGCGTCATCGACAGGATCGTGAAACCGATCTCCTTCGAGCCCTTGAAGGCCGCCTCGAGCACGCCTTCGCCCTGCTCCATGTGCCGGACGATGTTCTCGAGCATGACGATCGCGTCGTCCACGACGAACCCGACCGAGAGCGTCAAGGCCATCAGGGAGAGGTTGTCGAGCGTGTACCCGAGCAGGTACATGACGGCGAACGTGCCCACGATCGAGAGCGGAAGCGCGAGACTCGGGATGACCGTTGCCGAGACGTTTCGCAGGAAGAGGAAGATCACCATCACGACCAGCACGAGCGTCAGCATGAGAGTGAACCGGACGTCGTTCACGGACGCGCGGATCGACTGCGACCGGTCGAAGAGCACCGCCAGCGTCACCGACGGAGGCAGCTGCTTGCGGAACGTCGGAAGAAGTTTCTTGATCGCGTCGGCCACGGCGACCGTGTTCGTGCCCGGCTGCTTCTGGATCGCGAGAATGACCGATCGGGACATGGTCGTCGGAGTGATGAACCAGGCGGCTGTCTTGTCGTTCTCGACGCTGTTCGAGACGTGTCCGATCTGGTCCAGGCGCACGGGCGAGCCGTTGCGGTACGCGACGACGATGGACCGATACCCCCCCGCGTCGGTCAGCTGCCCGTTGGCCTGAACCGTGAACGCCTTGTTCGGGCCGGTGAGCGTGCCGGTCGGCAGGTTGACGTTGGCGGTCTGGACCGCGGTCGACACCTCGTCGATCCCGATGCCCCGGGTGGCGAGCTGGCGGGGGTCGAGCTGGATCCGCACCGCGAACTTCTGGGATCCGTTGACGTTGACCTGCGCGACGCCGGAGATGGTCGAGATCCGCTGCGCCATCATCGTCTGGCCGTACTCGTCGAGCTCGTAGAGCGGGAGCGTCGGCGACGTCAGCGCCAGGTAGAGGATCGGCGAGTCGGCGGGGTTCACCTTCTGGTACGACGGCGGGTTCGGCATCTCGGGCGGCAGTTGCCGGCTCGCCACCGCGATCGCCGACTGGACGTCCTGCGCCGCGGAGTCGATGTCGCGGGAGAGGTTGAACTGGAGGGTGATCTGCGTGGCCCCGAGGATGCTCGTCGAGTTCATCGAGTCGAGGCCCGCTATGGTCGTGAACTGTTTCTCGAGCGGCGTCGCCACCGCGGACGCCATCGTTTCCGGCGAGGCGCCGGGGAGGTTCGCGGAGACCTGGATCGTGGGGAAGTCGACGTTCGGCAGGTCCGACACGGGCAAGAGCCGGTATCCCATGATCCCGAAGATCAGGATGCCGATCATGACGAGCGTCGTCATGACCGGCCGGCGGATGAAGATGTCGGCGATGTTCACGCGGGCTTCCCCTCGGCTTTCCGGATCTCGACGCGCGCCCCGGGGGCCAGGCGCAGCTGTCCGTCCGTCACGACCTGCTCCCCGGGCTGCAATCCTCTCGCAACGACGGCGAGCGGCCCCTGCGTGCGGCTGACGGTGACCGGCCGCGATTCCACGGTCAGATCCTTCCGGACCACCCACACGTACTGCCCCGACTGGCCGGTCTGCACGGCCTGGGTCGGAACCGTGATGGCCTGAGACTCGGTCGCCAGCGTCAGCACGACGTCCACGTATTCCCCGGGCCAGAGGCCTTCATCCTCGTTCGAAAACGTCGCCTTGAGAAGGATCGTTCCCGTGCTCGCGTCGACGGCGTTGTCGACGAAGCTCAACTCTCCCGACTGGGTCCGGGACGAGTTCCCCGCCGGGGAAGCGACGGCCTTCAGCTTCTCGCCGGGACGAACCCTTTCGCGGATCTGCGCGAGCGAGGACTCGGGCACCGAGAAGGTCACGTAAACCGGCTGGACCTGGTTCAGCACCACGAGGGGCGTCGCGTCGTTGCCGCTGACCATGTTGCCCGGGTGCACGAGGACGCTTCCGGTCCGGCTGGTCACGGGCGCCGTCACCGTGCAGTAGGAGAGCTGCAATTGCGCGTTCTGGACGTTGGCCTCGTCCGCGCGCGCCCCCGCCAGCGCCGCGGCGGCGTTCGCGCGCGTCGCGTCGTACTGCTCGCGGGTGACGTAGTCTTTTTCGACGAGCGCCGTGTACCGCTTGACCTCCTCCTCCGCGTTCCGGGCGATCGCGCGGTCGCGCTCGAGCTGGGCCCGCGCCTGCGCGAGCGCGGCCTGGTAGGGGCGCGGGTCGATCTGGAACAGGAGATCGCCCTGGCGGACGTTCTGGCCCTCGCGGAACCCGACCCGCGTGACCTGGCCACCCACGCGCGCCTTCACGTTCACCGTCGTGAAGGGCTCGACGTGCCCGATGGCGCGGACCTCCACGGGGATGTCGTGCCGAGCGACGTTCGCGACGACGACGGGCGCGGCTTCGGGCGGAGCGGCCGCGCGCGGGTCCTTCTTCGAGCAGCCGCTCGTGACCAGCGCCGTCACCGCGGCTCCGAAAACAATCGCAGTGACGAATCTCCTCTCGATCTTCATGGAACGGCTCCCCCGGACTGTCGGGGTGTTGCAGGCGGCGTTGCCGGCGGCGGAGGGCCGAGGGACCCCGTGTCATGGGCGAGCACGGCGAGCGCGACGAACCAGTCGGAGCGCGCCTGGGCCTCCTGGGCGAGAGCGTTGGCATAGGCGCTCTGGGCGACGAGGAGGTCGAGGATCGACCCCACGCCGGCCCGGTAGCGTCCGGCCGCGACCTCCTGCGACTGCGTGGCCGACGCGAGCAGATCGCGCGCGGTCTTCACGCGCTGCGCCGCCGTCTTCAGGTTGTAGTAGCTCGTCCAGACCTGGAGCACCACCTGGTCCTGCAGGGTCTCCGCCTGGCCTTCCGCGACTCGCGCCTGCTCGCGGGCCTCCAGCGTTTCGTAGGTGTTGCGGCCCCCCGTGAAAACGGGGAAGCGGAAGAGGATCGAGCCCGAGTAGTTGTCCGCGAACGGCAGGCCGGTCGAGTTGTAGAAGTACACGCGGCTGACCGAGCCCGCGGCGGCGAGCGTGGGCAGGCCTTCCGACCGGACGGATCGGACGTGGCTCTCCGCCCGCAGGACCTCGAACCGCGCGGCGGCGAGGTCCGGCCGCTGGCTCTCCGCGCGACCGATCAAGACGTCCACCGTTTCCGCGATCTCTTCGACGTCGACGTCGCGCGGAAGCTCCGCCACGTCCACCGGGACGTTCGGCGAAACTCCGGCGGCCGTCGCGAGGGCGCCCCGCAGCGTCTGGATCGAGCCGCGGGCGGTCTCGAGCACCAGCTCCGCCTGGGAGACCGCGGTCCTCGCCTGTAAAACGTCCGCGATCGTGGCGACTCCGGAGCGGTGTCTCTCGTCCGCCGCCGCGAGGTTCTCCCGGGCCTGCTTCAGCGTCACTTCCGCCGCGGCGGCCTGGGCCTTCGCGTTCTGGTACTGGTAGAGCGCGATCTCGACCTGCAGCACGAGGTTCTGGATGACGGCGTCGTGCGTCCAGTCGGCCGCGAAGAGCGCGTTCCGCGCTTCGGCCACGTCGGCCGCGCGGCCGCCCAGGTCGAAGAGAAGCCAGGAGAGGTTCAGCGACGGGCCGTAGGTCGTCTGAAGGGTGACGAAGCGGCTGCCGACCGAGGTCTGCTTCTGCCGCGTGATGTTGGCATCGAGCTCCAGGTCCGGAAAGTACGCAGACCGTTTCGCGCCGAGGTTCGCGGCGGCGGCGCGGGCCTGGTGCCACGCCGTGCGCGTCACCGGATTGTTGCGCAATGCAACGTCGACGACCTGCTCGAGCGAGAGCGTAGCCCCGGGTTTCAGGTACTGCTCCGGGATCGCGACGGCCGGGGTGGGCGGCGGAGCGGGCATCCGACCCTCCGGCGGCGGTTGCCACGGCGTCGAAGGGCCGGGAGCAACCCGGGCGTCCACTTCCCGGGACGCGCACCCGCCCGCGGCGAACAGCGCGGCCAGGCCTGCCGCGCCCGCCGCGACGGCGGCCTTCCGGGGGAACCTTTTCACGCGTGCGCCCTCTCGATTCCCCGCGTGAAGATCCCGACGATCTCGGAGACGAGTCCGTCCAGCGTGTCCTCCGGACGTCGAAGGCCGTTCGCGGCGCGGATCATTCCCCGAAACAGCTCGGCGCCGATCCGCGCGTCGATACCGCGGAACTCGCGCCGCCGGATTCCTTCGAGGATCGCCTCCTGCGCGAGCCGCGACACTGCCTCGCGCCGCTTCCGCAGGTCCTCGTCGCGCCGGGCGAACCGTCTCTCGTCGTTCAACAGCAGACCGAACAGCTCCTGGCGCTCCCGGGAGAACGAGAGGACCTCGCGGGCGATCCGCTCGAGCCGGCGCCGGGGAGACGTTTCGTGGGCCAGGCTTTCGCCGAGCGCCGCCGAAAGCTCGTCGAAGCTGTGGAGAATCGCCGCGAAGAAGAGGTCTTCCTTGGTCTCGAAGTAGCGGTAGATCGTCCCCTTGCCGACCCCGGCCTGCGCCGCGACGTCGTCGATCAGGACCTCGTGGAA
>JBBQKV010000091.1:0-11068 GCA_038327245.1 Acidobacteriota bacterium | reverse complement strand
CGGGACAACTCCGCAAGGGTCTTCTCACCCGAGACAACTTGGCTAACCGCCTGGCGCTTGAACTCGACCGAAAAGATGCGACGACCGTCCGCCTTCCGCCCGATCACTTCCATTGCCGATCACCTTTCTGAGCCCCATTCTAGGACTCGAAAAAGTGTCTAGGCCAAATGGGGGTCAGACCACATGGTGACGGATATCGACGCACTCAGCGCTCTCCAGGCATTCCGCTTCCCAGCTTAGGCCCCGTGGGTCCCGGTATCTCGCGAGCCATTCCGCAGCCTCTCGCCGAACGGCGAAGGTACGGTCTTCTAGTGCACCGGCAATGAGCTCGCGCGCTGCTGCGGCGTCCCGGGACACGAGCTCCTGCATCGCTCGGATGCGAATCCCAGCCTCAGCGTCAGCGCGTTGCAGGTTGGCCCTGGCTGCTGCGAGCAAGGGCTTGTCAAAGTCTCGGACGGTCTTCCCCTTGAGCGATACCGCTTCGTTGCCCGGCCCGAGAAACAGGAGAATGAGCCCAAGGGAGAAGGCGTGAGCAGGGGTCAATCGTGAATTCCTGTGCTTCCTTAGTCGCAGATAGGCGCTTCCAGCCTCCATCGCGACAACTCTAGACAGGCGAGATCTACCTTGAGCAACTCGCTCAGTGTCAGGCTAGGTTTCAGTTTCGGGTGCTGGGGGCGACCGTGACCATGTCTTTGGGAGAAAGCTGCCCTCGCTTCGCAAGCGCCGTCTCGGATTCGTGAACAGAGTCCCACAAGGTGGTGCCGCCCATGGCAGTACGCTCAAACTCACGATCGCCTAGGTCACCGATTGCTTCGATAACCTTCTTCCTGAGTAACCCGAGGTGCGAACCGCGCTCGAGTTCCGCGCGTTCCTGCGAAAGCAGGGATACTCGCTCTTGGTCTCTTTTCAGGATTACCTGCTTGCGACGGGTCTCTGCCTCTTGCGCGGCCGGCTCGTAGAGGTCGAGGAGCTGCTTGAGTCTGCGGTCCGTTCCGTCGCGGTTCAGTACGCGAAGCTCCTGAAGGGCTTCAATTGCCAAGAGTTGAGTTACGCCATCCCCGGGATGCGAGATCCCGTCTCTGACCATATCGACAAGGCGATCTTCCACGTTAGGTGCGGCCATCGTCTGAACAAGCTCGATCTTCCTCTTCAGGAGCTCTGAGGGTGGGTTTAGCCATTTCGCGCTTTCGCTTCGGACGCGCGGAAGGAGATCGAGCATTCGTTCCCCGACGATGCGGACGGCTGCATTTCTGTAGTCGAGCCCAATGTCGTCTTCCTTTGCGAACCCCTGCGTCAGAGCAGCAAGGTAAAACCCTCGTCGCCGCTCCGGGGTCATCGCTTGGAGAGCGGACTCATCATGGATACGTTTTGCAAGAGAGCGCGCCACTTCCGGATTAGTCTTTTCACGCTCAGCCATCGCCGCGGCAGTCGCGGTGAATTCGTTGCAATCGGCATAGTGGGCGACGCATGCCTCGACCACGCGCCGGCCCCAATCAGGGTCTTGGAGCTCAGCAGCCCTTTGCAAAAGTCCTTCGAGAACTTCCTTCCTGGGGCCCCCTGCGTGTCGCATTTCAAGCTCATACTGGCAAGCAAGCACCTGCTGCCGGGTAGCGGCCCGAGCATCCTGTAGACGGCACGAATGGTCCGGAACTAGATGAGATGCTGCTCCGAAGCTCGGGTAGAGCGAGAGAAGCAGAATCGCGGCATAACGTACGTTCATGGTGTCACCACTATGGTAATCGGAATCTGCGCGAGGACTACTCCCTGAGCGTTGAGTTCTGGAACGAGCTGGCGAACAGTTAGCGTAGCGCTGAAGGTGCCCGGGGAGGTCGCGGCAACGTCGAACTGAGCCGCTCCCGAGCCGTCCGTCTCCGCGATGGTCGTTATGCCATTAGTGCTCGGGGTGGCGGTACCGGCGGGATAGAACGTCACCGGGGCTCCCTGTGAGACTTCGAGCTCCACAATGACGCCGTGGCTCCCCGCGACGCTGTGCTGAAGCGCCGGGTTCGTGTTCTCATCTCCCGGGCACACGCCATGATCGCTGCGGACAGTAATCTTTATCGCTCCCGCCGCAGGGATACCATCAGCCCGGATTGACAGTGTGCCTCCAATCGGCGCATCGAGAATCACATCGGTCAGTGATCCGATAGCAAGTGTATGTTGTGGGATCCCGGCGGTCGCCGTCTGCTCGAACATGTTCGCGTCACGCTCCTGCTGAACGTCGCCCAGCGTCCACCCTGCAGTGGGATCCGGCAACGGTCCGAAGAAGTGGGCTTCGGGGTTGCTACCAGGCCCAGCGATGATGACGTGGTTGGCATCCTTCAGGCGAATCGCAATGGGGTCGACCGATTCAGGGGAAGAGGGGACGAGGTCGCCATCGGTATCCTGTGACAAGAGCAAAGTCGCTTGCCAGCAATGGCGCGCCTCATGGAGTGCGGTCGGGGTCAGCATGGTCGCCTCTTCGAGGCGGAAGCCGAACTGATAATTACATCCGGGATCATCACGCCGCAACGCATCCTCGTAGAAGTCCTGCGGATACCATGTCGTAACACTGTTGAGGGTTCCCGCTAGGCGTTGCTCCGATCCCGCCAGCTCTTGCATGCCAACGATGCAGTCGGCTGCGCTCGCGATGAGTGCGCCTCTTGGAGACGCATCAGAAAGGGCGTCCCATGCTATAGCTTCGACCCAATCGCGGACGCCGTTTGGCTCTGGTGAGCGGGAGAAATCACCTCCCGGTAGGTGTCGTGCGTATGACTGCTGATCCACCCACTGGGTCAGTGTTCGTGCACCGGGCTTAAACTGCGGTGTACTGACGGGTGAACAAGAGGTGCTGGGGCGTGCCTCACACGCGAGCAGATTGGCCTGCCACGTCTGGGAGAACAGCGGCTGATTCAGCTCGACTCGCGGTCCCGCCAAACTTCGCAACCGAATCACGCCGGTCGTGCCGGCAGACAACGGTATGGCGGTGAAGTCCCCGGGACTGGATCTGTCCGGCCGGAGGTCTGTGGCCGCGCCCAAGTCTCCTTGATAGGTGAACTGCCAGTTGGTTGTACTCGTCCTAAACAGTGTCTGGTTCTGCCCGGGAAAGGACTCGCTGGCTTCTTCATCGAGACGGATAACGCCGTCAGCGTTCGTTGCTATCTCCCCCTGCACGTTCCCTTGCCTTGCAGTGATCCGAAGGAGAGTCTCTTCCACGTAGTGGTTTCTAGTAGCACGGTCCGCGCGGCCGTCGGGTAGCTTTACAACTCTTGTGACTTGCGGATCGTTCTGACCTACCGGCTGCTCATTCTCTTTGAGCCACTCGACTTTAAGAGTTGCGGGGACAGCGAGCTTTCCACCAGCG
This sequence comes from Acidobacteriota bacterium, assembly GCA_038327245.1. Taxonomy (GTDB): domain Bacteria; phylum Acidobacteriota; class Thermoanaerobaculia; order UBA5066; family Gp7-AA6; genus Gp7-AA6. The sequence goes on along the minus strand of JBBQKV010000091.1, from coordinate 7,725 downwards.
ACGCTTTGAAATCCTTTCAGCCCTTCCACGAGGTCCCTAACGTAATCCCCGACCAGCGTCGGACCTGAGAGAATGCTCTGTTGGCGGGCGCCTTGAGGGTTGATCCAGTTCTTCGGCTGAAAGACGAGCGCTCCGAGAAACGTCGCCGACTGCCCGAGCCGATTCAGCGTCACCGGAACGTCTGCGGAAACTGTTTGCTGCTTGCTGTCGAAGGTGGAGACTTTTAGGGTGATAGTGCTGGAGGTCTCAGCAAGATCGACGAGACGGAGGTAGGCTTGCGTGGGCTGCTCCACTATGAGCGGATCGTTCCGCAGGAAGTTTTCGTCGAGAAGCTCGCCGCCCCTGACCGTCACCGCGTACGTGTACGTGTAGTTGTTCTGGAGGTCGAACGACCCGCCAACCCGCCATGGATGCACGTTCGAGGGCACGCTCTTGACCCGGAAGAAGTAGACTCCCGGCGCCGTGGGCGCCTTGCTAACTATGAGCCCCATGTAGCCCCGATCGATAGGTCGCACACCTAGGACAACCCCGCCTGAGCTCGTTTGGTTCCCTAGAGGACAAGGCCCGAGGGTGCCTTGGTTGAAGAGGGGACAGAAGGCTACCTGGATCTCGCTATCTGTCACGAGGTTACCCTCAGAATCCACGAGAGACACGTCGAAGGAATCAAGGCCGTCGGTTACTAACGTCGGGTCAGTTCCCGGGGGTCCGATCCAGCCCACGGGCGTCACGGAAGTCCAGGAAAGACGCGTCCCCGTCACGAGCAATATCGAGTTCCGCGACAGGTCCCCGTTGAGGCGAGTCCGTGCAGCGCCTGGCGAGACATGCGTAATGGGCACCGGCGGAGTCACGGAATCGTCGATCTGTAAGTCGATCGGCTGATCGTAGCCGTCTACCCAGACCATCGAATAAAAGGTCGGCTGGCTGAAAACGGCCGTGTACGCCTGAGTGATGGAAAACGGTCCAGATACGACATCATTTCCGGAAAGGGTCAAGGTCGAGACGTATTCTCCGTTGGGCCACTGCGACGAGGACTTGGGGGTTGCGCCGCTCGGATTGTCGTTCCACGCGATGGTCAACCGGTAGCCCGCAGGGCTGACCGTCGTCTCCGATGGATCCTGGCGCGCGAACGTCACGTCGACGTTGCTCGCGGGATCGGTAGCGGAAGCGGTCGCCGGCGCGCAAATCGTGTTGTCGAATTGGTCCGCCAGGTAGTACAGGTTCACGAGTGTCTGATCGTTGGTGAACGTCGCGGTGTCGACACCGAATGTCGCGTCGTAGGCGGCAAGGTAGTTCTTCCGGTGCGGAGGCGGCTCCAGGGTCGGATTCCACTTGAAATGATGCGGGTTGCCCGCTTCCGGGTGAACGCCGTACTTGGCTGAGAACTGGTTCGTCAGGCTTCCAGTCTGGTCGTCGAAAGTCCCAAAGAAAACGCTCAGGAACTCTGAGGTCCCCCAGACCGGGAGAACTTGACCCGGACTCTGTGGGTCGGGCTTGACTCCCACGAATGCCGATCGCGTGGTCAGCTCGTATTCGAACTCCTCATTGAGCGCAATGATGTTCCCCTGCGCGTCGCGCTCGTGCCAGAGGAACGATGCCGACTGGCAGACTTGCCGGGTGCCGTCCGGATCGAGGATGAGCGTGCCCGGAGGATCGCCCGCCAGGGACAGCCTCACCAGAACCGGATAGCTCGGTTCGAGACCGTTCGCGTCCTTGATACCCATCTTGACCCGAATCGTCTTCTTCACGCGGTGTTCGTGAATGCCGTCGACTCCGATGACCTCGCCTTCCGTGGTCGACTGGCCGGTCTTCGGGGTGAGGTCGGTCAGGGTCACGGTGAACGGTCCTGCCACCGACGCGGCGTTCACGCCCGCCGCTCGGAAGGTCGCGGGCGTACAGGTCGAGATCGTCTCGGCCGAAAAGCCGGACCGGGGCCGAGATTTCACAGTCGAGGACCTCGGCACATTCGCCGAGTCGGCGACCTGGGGACCAGGCTGACGGATCGGCTGGCCTTTTTGGTTTTTCTTGAAGCTCGCGACGGGAAGCTCGTCTCCGCCGAGCTCGAGGCGCTCCATCCGCCCCTGCTCGATCCGAGCCTCTCCGTTCCGTGGATCGAGCCCCTCCGCGAGTGTCGTAATGGACGCGACCGGCCGGTAGGAAGGAATCTCCCGAGCGCCCTCGGCGACGAATCCTTGTTGCGGAACGATCAGACCGCTGTCCTGGAGCCGGGCGTCGAAGCTGATCTTTCCCCGCTGGGTCAGGGTCGCGTTGACCTGCGCGAATCCACGGGTGCTCGTCGCGATGTTCGAGCCATTCGGGAACGAGAGCTGGCCCGTCTCGTTCGCCTCCGGAGTCGAGACGTACTGAATCACCGCTCCTGAGAGCGGATAGCCTCGTGGATCGAAGGCGAGGGCTGTCGGCTTCAATCCGGGTGTGTTGATCGGAACGCTCCGGTCGTTGTTGGCCGCGGCGACCACCTGACGGGTCGACGATGGCGGCGCCGGAGCGATCGTCAGGGACAGCTGATAGGGCCCGAATCCCTTGCTCGTGGCGGCATCCACGACGTACATGCCGGTTTTGGCCAGGACGGCGTTGGTCAGCGATGCGTTCAGGTCCACGCCTTTCTGGTTGTCGAAGGATTCGAACTCCGCGTAGATCAAACCGTCCGGATCCGCCACGATGAGCTGAGGATCCAGGGCGTCCGGCGCTTCCCAGGGCGGGCTCGTGTCCGTGCGTGAGAGCGCGAGACTGATGGTCGAGCCCGCAGTCGCGTAGAAGAAGTAGTAGTCGACGTCGGAGAACTGCCCCGAGGGATCCCGGCCCGCGAGGAACTGGCCGGTCACGGTCTGTCCGCTGACGAGCGGCCGAACGATGTTCGTGAACTCCTGGGTCTTCGCCGGAGCGGTGCCCTGCGACGGTTGCACTTCGAGCCACAGAGCCGAAGAGGACGCTCCGGTCGCGGGGTCGGACGCAAAAGCCTGGTAGTAGCCGGGTGCAAGACTCGTCGGCGTCGTGAAATCGAGCGTCTTTCCGTCGACGCTGGGGGTGGCCGTGATCACGACCTGCGGGCATGCCGGCATCGTGCAGAGCGGGGTCATGGTGTCCGTAAGGGTGAAGATCGGGCCGCTGACTGCGATCCGGGCCGCCGCGTCGAAGCCGCTGCCGTAGAGCCGCGAGGCGTCACCAACGACGACGGCCCCGGGCGAGAGTCCCGTCGCGAAATACTGCTTGGTCGTCACGGTGATCGAGATGGAAGACGTGCTCTGCTGCGCGATGCAGCTCCCGAATGGAGTCTGGTAGGCAGCGTCGAAGAAGAGGGTGTAGTTTCCGGCCACGACTCCCGGGATCGAGTCGAGACGCAGGGTCAGTGTGCGGTTGCCGATGGCGTAGCTCGGGTCGTTGCCGGTCCCGGTCGATTGAGGGATCGTGTAGAAGACGCCGTCGGACGTGCGCTTCAGCCTCCACTTATAGACATAGTTGGGATCCGCGTTCTGGCCGACGGTGCCGTCCAGCGTCACGGGCAGGTCCATGCGAACCGATGCGGCGTTGGTCGGAGAGACGACTTGCGCAGGGAGCGTTCCGGTCGGCACCGAAAACGGCTGGTATGCAATCGTCGCGATGCTGCACTTCCCGACAGGAGACGAAGCGCATGCGTCTGTGATCGCCGGATTGGGAGCAGGGATAGCGGAGCTCGAGACAATCACCCGGCGAGTGTCCTGGAACTGGAGCGTTGCCGAATAGGTTGCGACGCTGCTGAGCAGGTTGCCGTTGGAGTTGGTCCACTGGTAACGGAGCGCCACGGGAGGATTGGTTCGGTTGATGCTGTTCGAAGCATCGAAGGTGACGGCCTTGGGGCTGCAGAAGAAATAGGTCTGTCCCTCGGTTGCCGGAGACGTAATCTTGGCCACGACTTCCGTCAGGTTGCGGTTGACCGTGAAGCTCAGGTTGGTCACGTGCGCGGCGTCGTCCCGGGCGGTAGCAACGAAGTTGTTGGCACCCAGCACCAGGGGGAGCTGGACTGTGAAGTAACCACCGGGCTGAGCGCCGGTGAGGAGCTGGTCGCCGGCCAGACGAGCGGAATAGGTACAGGACGGGGAGCCGCCACAGCCGGCGGTCGCGACCGTTACGTTTCTGTAGTCCAGATCCCCGTTGAGGTCGGTAATTCGAAGACGAGCGGACAGTGTGTAGGGATCTCCGTTGTCCGTCGAGACGCCCTGGATGGCGGAGGTATCGATCTGCGGCGCAGTAAGGTCCCCGCCCGCGGACGAGCGGTACGGGAGATCATAAAACACCCCGGCGTCAGAACCGGCAAAGGGATACGCGTATCCAACGACGGTTTTCATGACACCCGTGATCACGGTCTGACCGCTGCAGATGTTCCGGCCGAAGGTGTCTTCCAAATACTTATTTCCGAAGCCGTTCGTCTTCACGACACCCTCTGTCAACTTGATCCGCAGCACCTTCTGACCAGACGCGAGGGTCGTGATCGGGATGTTCGATACGGGCGTCACCTGGTAGACCCCGGCGATGACGCTAGTCGAAGCAACGGTGAGCACCTGCCAGGTACCGCCCTGCGCCGGATTCCAATATGAGAACGCCGGGAGCCGTGTTCCCGGCTTGTCATTGCAGTCGAGAGGCGCAATCCCGTCAACAAGCCTACCGACGAGCTTTGGCTTCTGGGTCGTAACGACACCAGAGGTACCAAAACCCGCAAGGGGAATGTAGATGGTGGATCCACCGCTATCCCGCCAACCTACGGGTAAGAGAGCACCGCGCTCGTAAATCTGGCCAAAGGGATCACGTAGAACCATTCGTATCGTATGAATCCCGATAGAGAGGCTGGGATAGGCCACGCTGTTTACTAGCGGAAAATCCGCGGTGATGTCCGGCACCTGCTTCCGCGCGACGATGCACGTCAAGTTGTCGGGCGCACAGTTCGTCGGCGAAGCCACGGGAAAACTCCCCTGTTCGTCAAAGTAGAGATCGAGGTGAGACCCGTTCAGTGAAGCCCCGTTCTCGGTCTCGAAGTTCAGATAATGACTTCCCGTTTCGTCGAGCATGATCGGCCAGCCGTAGGAAAATCCGCCGCCGGGTGCGACCTCCCCCACAGTGAAGACCGGCCTGAGACCCTGGGTGTCCAAATAGAAGGTGCGCGTCGCACCGATGTTGACGTTACCGGCGAGATCAGCAACCGCGAACGGAATAGCGTTGCGTCCCTCGATGAGAGTGTAGGAGCCGCTCCACGTACCGCCAGCGGCGATCGGGAATCGCGTCGTTCCGCCGTTCAGGTAGACGAAGGCGTTCTCCGAGGCGCCCTGATACGGGGAGACCGCCCCGCTGAGCGTCCAGGTGGCGATGTTCGTCGGGTCGGGAATGTTCGTACTCAGGACGACCGACGCCGTCGGCGCGACGTTGTCGAACACGTAGGTTACACCGACGGGACCGACCGACTGGGTGCCCGCGGTACCCGTTACCGATATCGCGTTCGACCCGGCACTGAGAGTCAGGTTCGGTAGTGTGAAGGCGCCATCCGAGGCCGGTGTCGCCGTGACGTTCTGAGCTCCGAGAATTCCTCGGACCAGGACGCTCGGGCCGACGTTTCCGGGAGCCACGTGCCCCTTCACGCCGACGGTGCTCAGGTTTGTGTAAAACGGTCCGACGCCGTTGTCGAGCGTCAGCGTGAACGTCCGAAGGACAGACAGTGACGCCGTCCTGGTCGCTCCCCCGTAAATACCCGAGATCGTGGCGCTCGAATCCGCCGGCACGGAATAGGTCGTGACGGTGAAACCTCCGGAAGTCGACCCTGCTGGAATCGTGATGCTCGCCGGAACGGAGGCGACCGACGGATTGAGGCTCGACAGCGCGACCACCGGCCCGCCTGTCGGCGCCGGCTGGTTGAGCGTCGCCGTTCCGCTGGCGGCCGCAGTAGCGACGACGGTCACAGGATTCAGGGTGATCGCAGACAAAGCGGGCGGCGCCGGAGTCACGGTGAGGATCGCAGTCTTCGTCGTGCCGTTGTAGATGGCCGTGATTGTCACGTTCGTCGAGGAGACGACGTTCGAGGTCGTGATCGCAAACGTCGCCGAACTCGCACCACTCGAAACCGTCGCACTGCCGGGAACAACTGCCACGCTGGGGTTCGAGCTCGAGAGGGTTACGGTCGCCCCAGCCGCCGGGGCCGCTCCGCTCAAGAGAACGGTCCCCGTCGAGGCTGTGCCGCCGGCAACGCTGGTCGGAGAAACGCTGACCGACGTGAGCAGCGCCTGTGTGACGGTCAGCGTTCCCGTCCGCGTCCCGGTGGAGTAGGTCGCCGTGATCGTGACCGATGTCGAGGCACCCACGGGAAAGGTCGTGACAGGAAAGGTCTTGGAGGTCTGCCCAGCGAGAACCGTCACGCTGGAAGGAACCGTGGCGGCCCCGGTATTCGAGCTCGTGAGGGTGACGACGGCGCCGCCCGTGGGGGCTGCGCTCGTGAGAGTCACAGTTCCAGTCGAAGAGCTGCCTCCCAGGACGCTCGTCGGTGAAAGCGCGACCGAGGAGAGCGGGTTGGAAGGTGCCGGGAGGAATTGGGAGGCGGCGAAAAAACCAATGGCGAGGAGGCCTACTTTCGCGGCGGATGAAACCTTCATTGTCTGGCCTTTTGCTCGCCGACCCGAAAGGTTGGTCGTCCCGCGTCGCAGCGGCGAGTTGAGTGGGAGTTCTTTGAGGGCTTTCGCGTTCACGCTGTCACGCGTCTCTCGGCCGTGTCAACGACTTCCTCCTGATCCGCTCGGACGGCCCCGGAATTCGCCGTAAACTCTGTCCGTTCCTAGCTGACTGGAAAGAGAGGTCCCATGGACCGTTTCGAGCTCACGCCTCCCACCGCCTTCGCGACGCCGCTCGAGATTGGCGCCGAACGCGTCACCGCATTTCTCCGCAAGGTCTACGGCTGGATGTTCGTCGGGCTCGGTATCACGACCGCCGTCGCGTTCGCGGTTGCCAGCTCCCCGACGCTCGTCCGGACGATCTTCGGAAACCCGATTCTGCTTATCGCCCTCTTCATCGGGGAGATCGGCCTGGTCGTCGCGCTCTCCGCGCGGGTCGACAAGATGTCGGCGCGGACAGCCGGACTCCTGTTCATCATCTACTCCGCGTTGAACGGAGCAACTCTCTCGATCATCCTGCTCGCCTTTACCGGCGCTTCGATCGCGACGACTTTCTTCGTCGCCGCCGGAATGTTCGGCGCGCTCGCCCTCTACGGGACCACGACCCGCCGGAGCCTCGCGGGAGTGGGCCAGTTCGTCTTCATGGGTCTGATCGGTCTCGTGATCGCGATGGTCGTCGGGTTCTTCTGGAAGGCCCCGGCTCTCCAGTTCGTCATCTCGGTGGTCGGCGTCCTCGTCTTCACCGGCCTGACCGCCTGGGACGCCCAGAAGCTCAAGGCGATCGCCGCCGTCACTCCGGACAACCAGGTCGGGGGCCGCGCGGTCGTCGGGGCCCTCCGGCTCTATCTCGACTTCGTCAACCTCTTCCTCTTCCTGCTCCGGTTCCTCGGCGGCCGGCGCGACTAGCGCCGTGAGTCGCCGCGCCCTCTCCGTCGGGCTGACCGTCGCCGGAGTGGCGCTGATGGGGATCGCCGCGCTTCACTACGCGCGCGGCGCCCGCGCGCAGCGGGAGGGGAGCGAGGTCCTCCGGAGGCAGTTCGCGAGCGGCTACACGCCGGTCGCGATGCCCGGACACCAGCGCGAC
>JBBQKV010000090.1:0-11174 GCA_038327245.1 Acidobacteriota bacterium | reverse complement strand
GAGGCGCGCGCGGCGTCGGCGCTGGAGCACCCGAACATCTGCACGATCCACGACATCGACGAGCACGAGGGCGTGAGCTTCATCGTGATGGAGCTCGTCGAGGGGGAGACTCTCCGGGATCGCCTCTCGGCGCGCGCAATGCCGCTCGAGCAGACGCTCGATCTCGGCATCCAGATCGCGGACGCGCTCGACGCCGCACACGTGCACGGGATCGTGCACCGCGACATCAAGCCCGCGAACATCCTCGTCACGAAGCGCGGACAGGCGAAGCTCATGGACTTCGGCCTCGCCAAGCGCGCTGGACCTCCCGAGGCAGCCGGGCTCGAGAGCGGAGTCTCCGGGCTCGCCACCGCGATCGGCGAGCAGCACCTCACGAGCCCCGGCACGGCGATCGGCACGGTGGCCTACATGTCGCCGGAACAGGCGCGCGGGGAGGAGCTCGACTCTCGCACCGACCTCTTCTCGTTCGGCGCTGTTCTGTATGAGATGGCGACGGGCCGGCAGCCCTTCGTCGGGAACACCTCCGCGATCATTTTCGACGGGATTCTGAACCGGGCGCCGGTCTCGCCGGTGCGGTTGAACCCGGACCTGCCGCCCGAGCTGGAACGGATCGTCAACAAGGCGCTGGAGAAGGACCGGGACCTGCGCTACCAGACGGCGGCGGAGATCCGGGCCGACCTCAAGCGGCTCAAGCGCGACTCCGAGTCGGGGCGCACGGCCGCCGTGACCGGCGTGACCCCGGTCGCCCCCACGCCGGCGGTGAAGCGCTCCCGCGTTCCGATCGCAGCGGCCGCGGTTGCGCTTCTCGCCGTGGTGGCCATCGGTGTGTGGTGGATGGCGCGGAGGCCCCGAGCTTCGGCGACGCCGGGATCAACCGCCGCGATGTCGATCGCCGTGCTTCCATTTCAGAGCCTCGGCTCCGACAAGAGCGCGGATTTCCTGCGGCTCGCGTTGCCCGACGAGATCGTGACGACCCTCTCCCGCGCGCCCTCCCTGGCGATCCGGCCGTTCGCCTCGGCGCGCAAGTACGACAAGCCCGACGCCGATCCGCAGACCGCGGGGAAGGAGCTGGGCGTGGATCGCGTGCTGACCGGGCACTACATCCGCGAGGGCGACCGGCTGCAGGTCACGCTGGAAGTCATGGCCACCGGTGACAACCGGATCGTCTGGCGCGACACGTTCAACGGCAAGGCCGCAGACCTGATCCCTCTCCAGCAGCAGATCACGGAGCGGCTCAACGAGGGATTGCTGCCGCTCCTCGGCGCGGCCGGCGGAGCTGCGGCGGCTGGAACGCAGCCGAAGAACGCCGAGGCGTACGACCTCTATCTCCGGGGCACCGCCCTCTCGCGGGACCCCGCGCCGAACAAGGAAGGCATGGCCCTGCTCGAACGGTCCGTCGCGCTCGATCCGTCCTATGCGCCGGCCTGGAGCGCGCTCGGCGACCGGTACTACTTCGACGGGACCTACTCGGACGGCGGACAGCGGGCGCTCGACCGGGCCCGGGAGCACAGCGAGCACGCGCTTTACCTCGACCCGAATCTCGAGAGCGCCACCGAGCGACTGATCCTCCTGCGCGTGGAAGGGGGAGATCTCGACACCGCGTACGATCAAGCGGCCGATTTCGTGCGCCGTCGGCCGAACAGCGCCGAAGGACACTTCACGCTCGGTTACGTCCTGCGCTACGCGGGTCTTCTCGACGAGTCCGGCCGGGAGTGCGAGGCTGCCCGCCGGCTCGACCCCCGCAACCGCGGCTGGCGATCCTGCGGCGTCACGTTTATGCAGCTGGGGCAGTACGAAAGCGCCCGCAATTTCTTCGCGCTCGACGCCGGCTCCCAGCTGGTGCAGAGCATGTCCATCGGTCTGCTGCTGCGAGAGGGAAAACGGAAGGAAGCCGTCGACAGGATTCGCGCCCACGGGCACATGTCGCCGACGGTCGTGGCGTGCCTGACCGGACAGCCGGCATCCGAGGTCGAAAAGCTGGCCCGGGAGGAAGCGGCGGCCGCGTTAAGAAACCGCGACTCGGAGCCGAAATACAACGTCGCGGCGGGCCTGGCGCAGTGCGGCCAGACCGAGCTGGCGCTGCAGCTGCTCAAGACCGCCGTCGAGCAGAACTATTGCGGTTGGCCCGCCATGGACAAGGACCCGGCGCTCTCCTCCGTCCGGGCCCAACCCGAGTTCGCCGCGGTGCGGCAGGCCGGGATCGACTGCCAGAAGCGTTTTCTCGCGCACCGGAACGCGGCGAAACCCCGATAATGCCGATCCCGTGATCGAGAGCCTCCTCCCCCAGATCGGACTCGCGGCCGGAGCGGCGACCGCCTCGGGACTTCGCCTCTATGGGACCGTGGCGGCGCTCGGCGTCCTCCACCGCCTCGGAGCGCTGCATCTTCCGGCCGGACTCGAGGTCCTCTCGCAGCTTCCGATCATCGTCCTGGCCTCCGCGCTCTACGTGATCGAGTTCATCGCCGACAAGATCCCGGCGGTGGACACGGTCTGGGATGCCGTGCACACGTTCATCCGCGCGCCGGCCGCGGCCGTGCTCGGCTTCGCCGCTTTCAGCAACGTCTCGGGGTCCTGGAGGATCGCGGCCGCGCTCCTCTGCGGGACGGTCGCCCTCTCCTCGCACGGGATCAAGGCGAGCACGCGCCTCGCGATCAACGCGAGCCCGGAGCCGTTTTCGAACTGGGCCGCCTCCTTCGGAGAAGACCTCGTCGTCGGCGCGCTGATGTGGCTGGTGGTGTCGCATCCCGTGGCGGCGATCGTGGTCGCGGCGGTCGTCGTCATCGCGGCCGCGCTCCTGGCCACGTGGATAGTCCGGACGCTGCGAAGGCTCTTCTCGCGGCGAGTTTCGGCGCCCGGTTAGTCCGGCAATTTCACCGCGGTTCGATCCGCATCCGCAGGCCGCCCTTCGGCCGCAGCGTGATCATCGCGGCGGGTGTCGGCTCGTTTTCCGTCCGGGAAAGCCGCCAGCGTCTCGCGATCGTCGCGAGCAGGAGCACGCCTTCCATCCAGGCGAACCCCTCGCCGATGCAGACGCGGGGGCCTCCCCCGAACGGAAAGTAGGCGAACTTCGGCCGCGCGGCCTGCGCTTCCGGCGTGAAACGGAGCGGATCGAAGCGTAGCGGGTCCGGGAAATAACGCGCGTCCCGGTGCGTGATCCACTGGGAGAGAAGCAGGATCGATCCCGCCGGGATCCTGTACCCGCCGAGGTCGTGCTCGACGATCGCGCGGCGCCCCACGATCCAGGCGGGCGGATAGAGGCGCATCGACTCGGAGAGGACCATCTCGGCGTAGCGCAGGCGCGGCAGGTCGGAGATGGTCGGCAGCCGGCCGCCGAGAACGCGATCCAGCTCCTCGTGCAACCGGAGCTCCACGTCCGCATTCCGAGAGAGGAGGTGCCACGTCCACGTCAGGGCGTTGGCCGTGGTCTCGTGCCCCGCGAGGAAGATCGTCATGGCTTCGTCGCGCAGCAGCGCGTCGGTCATGCCGCCGCCGTCCCCCTCCGTGTCCTGCGCGAGGAGAAGCAGGGTGAGCAGATCCGTCCGGTCGCCCGGACTCTTCCGCCGCTCCGCGATCAGCCGCGCGATCGTGGCGTCCAGCCGTCCGCGCGCCTTCTCGAAGCGGCGCGTGGCGGGGATGGGGAGTTTCTCGAGAAGCTCTCCGAAGGGGACCGTGAACAGGCGATTGAAGAGCTCCATCGCTTCGGTGAGAGCGCCGCCGATCTCGTCGGCCTCTCCCTCGACGTCCGCGTCGAAGAGCGTTTTCCCCACGATCGCCAGAGTGAGCGCCACCATCTCCCGGTGGACGTCCAACGTCTCTCCCGCCCTCCAGCGCTCCGCCGCGCGCTCGGCGTAGCGGACCATCGTGTCCCCGTATCCCGAGATCCGTTCCCGGTGGAAGGCCGGCTGCATGAGTCGGCGCTGGCGCAGGTGGACGGCGTCTTCGGACGTGAGCAGCCCTTCGCCGAGCAGGCGCTTCGCCCGCTCCAGGCCGCGGCCCTTGTGGTACGCGTCCGCGCGCGTGACGAGCACCGATCGAATCAGCTCCGGGTCGTTGACGAGGTGCACGAAGACCGGTCCCAGGCGGAAGCGCACGACGTCCCCATAAGCGCGGGCCAGGCCCTCGAAGAACGCGAGCGGGTTTCTTCGCAGCGCGAGCCAGTTCGCGAGCGGATAGCGGCGGGCGGGCCCGGGCGCCGTGCGGGCGGTTGCAGCAGACACGGGGCGGGAATGTTATCGGGACGCGAGACGTACCCGGGAGCCTTCACCCGCGCATCCAACTTTGGTCGACGTGACATACTACTTCCGTCTTATAGACTCGCAACTCGCTCATTGGTAAGCTCTCCAACCGTTTCTGCATGCTAGGACCGTTCAAACTTCACGCATGAAATTCAACGATGTCATTTCGCCCGGTTTCTCGACGGGGCAGGCCGCCCGGCTGACGGGACTGTCAGCCCGCCAGCTGGACCACTGGGACCGGAAGGGCTTCGTGAAACCCTCCATCGGCGCGGCCCGGGGATACGGATCGAAACGCCGCTACTCGTTCGCCGACGTCGTGCGGTTGCGCGTGGCCGCTCGGCTGCGCGCCGCGGGCGTGGGTCTCGCGCGAATCCAGCGCTGCGCCGAGGCCCTCGAGCGGTTGGGCGGGGATGCGGGCGACCTGGGCGGCGTACGCCTGCTCGTCACCGGCACGCGGGTGCTCTGGGCGCGGTCGGACCGGGAGCTCGTGGATCTGCTCGAGGAGGGTCAGCTCGTTCTCGTCTTTTCGGTCGGCGACGCGGTCAAAGAGACCGCGGGAGCGGTTGCGCGCCTGACCCGGGAAGGCTCCCGGGAGGGAGCATCGCAATCGCAGAGTCGCGGAAAGCAGTTTTTCTGACGGGGCCGGCTCGCTCCGGCCGGTCGCGGGGAGGAAAGTTGGACGGGGAGCGAAGCGCGCTGCGGATCACCCGCCTGGCGCGGCTCGGCCGGCAACGCGACTTCTCCCACGCGCGCTTCCAGAAGGAGCTCGCCTCGCTGGCCCGTTCCGAGGAGCGCACGGAGGTGCTCCGCGAGCTCCTGACGGAGTGGACCGGGTTGCCGCATAGCGCCCGGGAAGCAACCGAGCGATGGACCGAGATCGAGGGGCTGACGGCGGAGTTGAGGGTCAGCCTCGGCGCCCCCGTCAGCCTCCAGACTGTCCTGCTCCACTACTTCCACAGCGTCAAGGGCCTTTTGAAGGAGCCCCGGGTCCTCTCGGGGCGGGACCTGTCCGTCCTGCGGGTCAACGCCATCACCGATCCGCTCACGGGGCTCTACAACCGGCGCTTCCTGATGGATCACCTGAACCGCGAGATCGCGAGGGCGGATCGGAACGACGGGATCATGTCGATCGTTCTCCTCGACCTGAAGGGATTCAAGGCGGTGAACGACCACTTCGGGCATCCGGTCGGCGACACGGTCCTGGTCAAGACCGCGCGGATCATCCGCGAGCTCCTCCGCGCCGTGGACGCCGGCTGCCGCTGGGGCGGCGACGAATTCGTTCTTGTTCTGCCTTCGACGGATCTCTTTGCGGCGCTCACCGTGGCCGAGCGCGTCCGCCGGCGCATCGCGGACACCGCGCTTCCGGCGGGCTCCGGCATCCACGTCGGGCTCCACTACGGCGTCGCGTCCTATCCCGCCGACGGGAAGACCGTCGATTTCCTCCTGAAGATCGCGGACCTCCGGCTCTACCAGTGCCGTGAGCAGGCGAAGTTCGAGGGCACGGAGCGGCGCCAGCATCCCCGCTTCGCGATGAACGACACGAACGTGCGCGTCGGAACGGAGACGCGGACGCGGCCCCTCGTGAACGTCAGCTACGGCGGTCTCGCCTTCCGCGCCCGCCGCGCCGAGACCGTTCCGGCGCGGGGCAAGGGTTCGAAGGGCGAGATCGTCCGGCTGCCGTTCGAGCGGCGTGCGGTCCGAATCCGGGCGATGCACTCGGCGCCCCTGCCGGGGGGCGCGGTCCGCGTCGGGTGCCGGTATTTCTGAGGGGCGGACCCTCTCTCACGGGCCCGCACAGGTTGGCGGCCGATGAATCCGTATTCCTCTCACCGGATCGCCTCGTCCGGCCTTTTCGCGCTCTTCTCCCTGCTCGCGCTCGCTCTCGGGATGGGGGCGGCCCGACCACTCGCGCTCGCGACGGGCGGCTCGCTTCTCGCCCTCTTCGTTTTCACGCGCTCCGGCTTCCGCGCCTCGCTCGGAGCGTTCGCGTCCGCCCTCGCGACCCTCGCGGACCTCGCCCTTCTCTTCTGCGCGCTCTCCCTGACCGGCGGGTTCCGCAGCCCCTACGGCCTCCTGCTGCCGGTCGGCGTCGCCCTGGCGTGGCACCTCGAAGGACGAAGCGCCGCGCGGTTCTATGCGGTGGTTTCGGTCCTCGGAGTCGCGGCGGTCGCGACTCTCGGTGGAGGGCTCACTCCGGCGGCAGCGGACCTCTTTCCGCTTCTCGCGACGGGACTGGCGGCCCCGGCGCTCCTGGCCGCTCTCGAGACCCTCGGAGGAGTTCGACCCGAACGGGAGGCCGCGGCAGCGACCGAGGAGATGTCCCGACCGGGCTCGGAAATCCCGGCGTCCGTCGCGGGACGGGATTCGAGCGAAGAGATTCTTCACGACCTCAAGTCGCCGCTCTCCGTGATCCGCGTCTACACCGACCTCATCGCCGAGGCTGCCGGACGGGGCGAGCTGCCGAGCGCCGAGTATCTCGGGAACCTCGCGCGCGAGGTGGAGCTCGCGGAACGTCTGGCCGGAGGGCCGATCCCCGCGCCCGCGCCGCCGACCGGAAAGCTGCGTTTCGACCTCGCGACTTCTCCTCCGCCTCCCTCGGCTGCGCCGCCGCCGCCGGCTCCCGCGTCGGCGGACCTCGTCGAGATCCTGGGGTCTCTGGCTACGGCCTACCGCCTTTCCTCCGGCAATCGGCTGCGGATCGAGTTCATCGCGGAGCGTCCGGAGCTCCCGGTGACCGCGGACCCGGTCGCGCTGCAGCGCGCGTTTCGCAACGTCGTCGAGAACGCGATCAAGTACACGCCGCAGGGGGGCGAGATCCGCATCCGGGCAGGCGCCGCGGGACCCCACGCCTTCGTCGTCGTCAAGGACACCGGGATGGGCATGAGCGCCGACGACCGGGCGCGCGCCTTCGACTTCGCGTTCCGAGGATCCGGGGCGGTCGCTGCGGGGACGCGGGGCAAGGGACTCGGCCTCGCGCTCACGAAGGAGATCCTCGAGGCCAACGGCGGAAAGATCAGCCTGTCGAGCGAAGCCGGGTTCGGATCCGAAGTGACCATCCTTCTGCCCTTCCACAAGCGATGAGAAAAACGAGGCGGCACGCGTGTCCCGCGCCATGAAACGCGTCGTCGTCGTGGACGACGAGCCGTCGGTGGGAGCCGCGGTGCGCGACCTCCTCGTCCCGGAAGGGTTCCAGGTCGACACTCCGACGGACCCGCAGACGGCGCTGCCTGAGCTCCTGCGCGCCGTGCCGGATCTCGTCATCCTGGACGTGAACATGCCGGGCATGAGCGGCTGGGAGCTCTGCGCACTTCTGCGTCGCCAGTCGGCCACGCGCGAGATTCCCGTGCTGTTTCTGACGGGAAGGCAGGAGGTTCGGGACCGCATCACCGCGATGCAGGTCGGAGGATCGGACTATCTCGCGAAGCCTTTCGGCGCCGATGACCTCCGCCGCAAGGTGATCTCGCTTCTGAAGTCCGGGTCGACCAGGGAGGAAGAATGAAACCGAGACGACCGGCCGCCCCCATCCGGCTGATCCGATCCGCGCCGCCCGCGGAGACCGACACTACGTCCGAGACCGTCGCCCGGCTGCGCCGCGACCGCGTCATCTACGACGGGGTTACGGGACTGCCGATTCACCCGTTCGACGACCCGGAACGCGCGCACGACCGGATCCCGCACCTGGGCGTGATCTACCTCCAGATCGGAAAGTTCTTCGGGTTCGAAGAGCTGTACGGCTGGGAGCTGTACGACCAGGTCCTCGTGGTCGTCTCCCGCGGATTGCGACAGGACGTCGAGGGCTCCCGCTTTGCCACGCACCTCTTCTCGATCCGCTACTCCGGCTCGGACGGCTTCTACGTTCTCTACTCGCTGCCCGCGGCGACGCGAGGCCGCGGCGCTCCCTCGCTCGACGCCGAAGCGTCCCGCCTGGAGGCGAACATTCTGAAACGTCTCCGCTCCGCTTTCGCCGGAACGGCGGTCGACCTGATGACCGTGCACGCGTCGTGCCTGGTGACCTCCGACAATCCGCGGGTGAGATCGTCACGTCACCTCACGCGGCAGGTCGCCGAAGCGGTGAAGATCGTCAGCCAGCGGCAGACCCGCGAGAGGATCGATCTCTGCGCCTCGCTGAAACGCATCATGGGGAGCCGGCAGCTCCGCGCCGCATTCCAACCCGTCCGTCACCTCGCCGACGGAGCCGTCCTGGGCTGGGAGGCGCTCATCCGCGGCCCCCAGGGGTCGCCGTTCGAAACGCCCAACGTTCTTTTCGCGATCGCCCGGGACAACGACATGGACGTCGAGCTGGAGACCCTCTGCCTGGAGACCATCTTCGGCGCGCTGCCGCGCGGGGTCGGCACCCGGCGCCTCTTCGTCAACGCTTCCTCGATGCTCCTTCGCCATCCGGTTTTCCTGGACGAGCGCAACCTCACGTCGATTGCCCGCAGTCACAACGACGTGGTGATCGAGATCTCGGAGAAGGAGATGGTGGACTACTCGTCCTTCGGCGACATCCTGACAGCCGTGCGCGGCGCGGGAATGAAGATTGCGATCGACGATGCGGGCTCCGGTTACTCGGGGCTCGAAGCCATCCTGAACCTGCGTCCCGACTACATCAAGGTCGCCGACTCCCTCGTCCGGGGCCTGGAGGACGATCCGATCAAGCGGGAGATCATCTCGAGCCTCGCCACGATCGGGCGCCGGATCGACGCCACCCTGGTCGCGGAAGGCATCGAGCGGGAAGAGGAGCGGGACGCCCTGATTGCGCTCGGCATCGAGTACGGCCAGGGCTACTTCCTGGGACGCCCCTCGTTCCAGGTTTCCTCTCGTCCGTTCGCCGGGAGCGCCTGACGGAAGGCTCTCCCGCGATTCTCTTCGACCGCGTCACGGCGCGCGCGCGAGGAGTTGCCCCCTGCTTCGACGTTTCGTTCCAGGTCGCGGTCGGCGCGAGCTACGTCCTCGTCGGGAGAGCCGGAGCCGGAAAGGCGGCGGTTCGAGGATGTCTCCGCGGCGACCTCCGGCCCCGGGAAGGACGCGTTGCCGTCTTCGGTCTCGATCCCCGGCGGGAGCGCCGCGAGATCGCGCGGCGGATCCGTTCGGGCGAGCTCGCGGTTTCCGAGGAGCGCTTCGAGCCCACCCCCGGCGTGACCGCGACCGTCTTCGCGACCGTTTCCGACCCCGCTCTCGCCGCCTCAGCGAGCCGCGTCGGATTCCTTTCGGAGGGCCGGCTCGTTCTCGACGACGCCGTCTCCGCGTTGACGGCCCGGTTCCGGCGCCTGCGCTACGTCAACGAGATGACCGAAAATCGCACCGAGTACGGCACGGAGCTCGACGCCTTCGACGCGGTGCGGGTCAAGGTTCGCGGCTGGGGCGTCGAAGCGGTCGTCTCGAACTTCGATGAGACCCTCTTCGAGCGGCTCCGCGCGACCGAGGGGGTGAGCGAAGTGCGGGTCGACCCGATGACAATCGCGGAGATCTTTGCGGCCGTCGTCGGCGAACCAGCGCGTGAGATATAATCCTCTAAGTGGCTGAGAAGAAGGAAATTACCCTTCGGCTGACAACACTCGATGACTCGGATTTCCTGCGCGACGTGGCCTTCTGGCGACAACAGGGAGCGGAGGCTCGCTTTGCAGAAACGTGGAGACTCTCGTGCGAAGCGTACCGCCTTGCCGGAGTGAGTGAACCTGAATCGCGACTTCAGCGAACTGTTGTTCGAATTGAACGCCGAGGGAGTCCGGTTTCTCCTGGTCGGCGGATACGCTCTTAGCTTCTACGGAAAGCCGCGCGCCACCGGCGACAGCCGATCTCGTTTGGTGAGATTCCACTGCACGTGATCTCCGAGGCCGACTTCGTTCGGAACAAGAGATCGGTCGGACGTCCGCAGGACCTCGTCGACGCCCAGGAGATCGAAACGATGATCCGGGACTTCGGCCGCACCGAATGACCGGCTTCTTCCGAAAAGACGGCGAGCTGACGTGCGACGGCGTGCCGCTGTCCGCGATCGCGCGCGCCGCCGGCACA
Source organism: Acidobacteriota bacterium (assembly GCA_038327245.1). Classification (GTDB taxonomy): domain Bacteria; phylum Acidobacteriota; class Thermoanaerobaculia; order UBA5066; family Gp7-AA6; genus Gp7-AA6. Next base: position 924 of record JBBQKV010000090.1, on the reverse strand, counting down.
CCCGCCTACGTCTACAGCGCGGCACTCATCGAAGAGAACTTCCGCCGGTTCGACGCGGCGTTCGCACCGGTCCCGCACCTGGTCTGCTACGCGGCGAAAGCCAACTCCAACCTGACCCTGCTCGCGTTGCTCGCCCGCCTCGGCGCCGGAGCCGACGTCGTCTCGGGGGGAGAGCTGCGCGCCTGCCTGGAGTCCGGCTTTCCGGCCGACCGCGTGGTCTTTTCGGGGGTCGGAAAGAAGCGCGACGAAATCCGCTACGCCGTCGCCCAGGGAGTGCTGGCAATCAACGCCGAGTCGGAGCGTGAGATCGAAAAGATCGAGCAGGCCGGCGCAGAGGCCGGGCGCGTGGCGCGCGTGGCCCTCCGGGTGAACCCGGACATCGACGCGAAGTCGCATCCGTATATTTCAACCGGCCGCAAGCACAACAAGTTCGGTGTGGCGATCGACCTCGCCGCCGGGATCTACGAGAGGGCGGCCCGGCTCTCCCACGTTCGCATGACCGGCATCCAGTCGCACATCGGCAGCCAGATCCTCGACCCGGCGCCCCTCGCGCAGGCCGCAAAGGACCTGGCTGAGGTCGCCGGGATGCTTCGCCGGGAGGGACATCCCATCGAGACGGTCGACGTGGGCGGCGGCATCGGCCTCGCGGGTCCCGGAGAGACGCCGTTGACGCCGGAGGCGTACGCGGCCGCGGTCCTGCCCCACCTCCGGGGTCTGGAGTTCAAAATCCTGACCGAGCCCGGCCGCGCGATCGTCGGTCCGGCCGGAACACTCCTGACCGAGGTGCTCTACCTCAAGGAGAGCTCCGGCAAGTCCTTCGTCGTCACGGACGCGGGGATGAACGACCTCCTGCGCCCGGCTTTGTACGGCGCGATCCATTCCATTGAACCCGTTCCAGACAACCGGATGTCCGCCGAGCGGATC
>JBBQKV010000089.1:0-11214 GCA_038327245.1 Acidobacteriota bacterium | reverse complement strand
TGCTAGAACCCCAATCGGGGACCCCTCCATTCCGGCGCCACGCCTATACACATTATCCATGGTCGGAAGCCGGGGGGTCGGCGCTCCGGAAGTGCCCCGTTACTTCACCCCGATTTAACGGTCGCTTCAACCGCCGTTTTTGCGCGGACGATGAAGTCCCCCGCGACAAGGAGGAACTTCATGCAATCGAGCGGGAACCCTTCGAAAACCAATCTGCGCGCGCTCGCCGCCGCGGCGATCGCGCTCCTGGCCATCGCGTTACCGGGTCTGGCCCAGGTCACCCCCGCGGAAGGCTACACGCCGCCGAGCGACGACCCGACGGTCAAGGTCGGCGGCACGATCTTTACGGACTACACCTACACGAACGCGCCGGAGGTGCGCGACGCCGACGGAAATCTCGTCCACCCGAATGCGTTCAACGTCGGCCGCGCCTACCTGAACATCACGGGTCAGCTCCATCACCTGGTCGCCTTCCGCATCACTCCGGACATCACGCGGGAGTCGGGCACGGGCAGCTCCCTGAACGGCAGTTACACCTACCGCCTCAAGTACGCCTACGCGCAGTTCAACATGGATGACTGGGCACCCAGAGGGACCTGGGTCCGGCTGGGACTCCAGCAGACGCCCTACGTCGACTTCCAGGAGGGCGTTTACCGATACCGCTTCCAGGGCCCGATTTTCGTGGACCGCGAGGGATTCTTGACCTCCTCCGACCTCGGGTTCACGAGCCGGATCGCGTTTCCCTCCAACTTCGGGGACATCCACCTGGGCGTCTACAACGGCGAGGGCTACACGAAGCCCGAGGCAAACGACCAGAAGGCGTTCCAGGCACGGCTGACGATCCGTCCCGCGCCGGCGGTTCCGGTTTTGCGGGGCCTGCGCCTGACCGGTTTCTGGGACGGCGACCACTACGTCCGCGACGCGAAGAAGGAGCGTTTCGTCGCCGCCCTCACGTTCGAGCACACCTTCGTGAACCTCGGCGTGGACTACCTGAAGGCGAAGGACCAGACGTTGACGACGACCACTGAGATCGAGGCAAAAGGTTGGTCGGCGTGGGTGACCCCGCGAACCGCGATCGGGATCGAGGGCCTGTTCCGCTACGACCAGCTCGAGCCCGACGACCGCAACGACTCGAAGAAGAAGCGCCTGATCGCCGGCGTCTCTTACTGGTTCTGGTTCTTCAAGCCGGGGGTGACGGCCGCGGTGCTCGCCGACTACGAAAACGTCAAGTACGAGCGCTTTACGCCGGCCCGGGCGACCGAGAAGAGGTACGCCCTTCACATGCTGGTGAACTTCTAATTCACGACAACTTCACGCGGCTCTTACACGAAGGCTTAACACTCGAGACGAGGTGAAAACGATGCGACTTTCCAGACTGTTCGTCACGGCGGGCCTGCTCGCCGCCATTGCTTTCCCGGCCGCGGCCCAGACGGTCAAGATCAACGGCGCCGGCGCGACGTTCCCCTATCCGATCTACTCGAAGTGGTTCACGGAGTACAACCGCCTGCACCCCGAGGTCCAGATCAACTATCAGTCGATCGGGTCGGGCGGCGGCATCCGCCAGCTCACGAACCGGACCGTCTTCTTCGGCGCCACCGACGGACCCATGACGAAGGACCAGATGATCGCGGCCGCCGGAAAGGTCCTCCACCTTCCGACCGTGCTGGGGGCCGTAGTGCCGGTCTACAACATTACGGGAGTCGACGCCGAGCTGAAGTTCACGGGCCCCGTCCTCGCGGACATCTTCATGGGGAAGGTCGCGAAGTGGAACGACCCGGCTATCACGAAGCTGAACCCGGGGGTGAACCTGCCGGGAAGCGACATTACGATCGTGCACCGCTCCGATGGATCCGGGACCACTTACATCTTCGCGGACTATCTCGGCAAGGTCTCTCCGGAGTGGAAGAAGACGGTCGGGATCGCGACGTCCCTCAACTGGCCGGGCGGCGTCGGTGCCAAGGGCAACGAAGGCGTGGCCGGGCTCGTAAAGCAGACGCCGGGCGCGATCGGATACGTCGAGCTCATATACGCCCTCCAGAACAAGATCGACTTTGGAACGGTTCGTAACATGGCGGGTGAGTTCGTCCGTGCGTCGCTCGACTCCGTCACGAAGGCGGCGGCCGCGACGAAGGGCAAGATGCCGCCGGATTTCCGCGTCTCCATCACCAACGCGCCGGGCGCGGGGGTTTACCCCATCTCGTCTTTCACCTGGCTCCTCTTCTACGAGAACCCGAAGGACAAGCGAGCCGCCCGGACGATGGTCGACTTCATGCGGTGGGCGCTCCATGACGGGCAGAAGTACTGCGCCGATCTCGGATACGCGCCGCTCCCGGAGGACGTCGTGACCATGGAGATGGAGGCTTTGAAGAAAATTCGAATCTGACCGTGAGCAGCCCGAAACGATCCCTCTTCCGTCGTCGGCGCTCAGGCGCCGACGACGCCTTTTTTCGCGTCGCAACAGGAGCGGTCAGTGCGGTCGTCATCCTGCTCGCGGCGGCGATCGCGTTCGAGCTCTTGCGCAACTCGCGGATCTCGATCGAAAAGTTCGGCTTGAAGTTCTGGACCGGAAAGATCTGGGACCCCGTGTCCGGGGAGTTCGGGGCGTTCCCGTTCCTCTGGGGCACGCTCTACTCGTCGATCCTGGCGCTTCTCATCGCGGGGCCGATCGCCATCGGCATCGCGGTGTTTCTCTCGGAGCTCGCCCCTCAGTGGATGCGGAGGCCGCTCGCCTTCTTGACCGAGCTGCTCGCCGCGATTCCCTCCATCGTCTACGGGCTCTGGGGCATCTTCGTGCTCGTTCCGCTGATCCGCCGTATCGAGGTCGGGATGCCCGAGTCGCTGCGGAAGCTGCCGCTCTTCTCGGGACCTCCGGTCGGCGTCGGAATGCTCGCGGCGGTGCTGATCCTCGCGATCATGGTCGTGCCCTTCTCGTCGGCTGTCGCGCGCGAAGTACTGCGGGCAGTTCCGGCCTCCCAGCGGGAGGCCGCGTATGCACTGGGCGCCACCCGCTTCGAGGCGATCCGCGCCGTGCTCTTCCACGGGCGCACCGGCGTCATCGGGGCGCTCCTCCTCGGGCTCGGCCGCGCGCTCGGCGAGACGATGGCGGTGACCATGGTCATCGGCAACAACCCGAAGGCGTCTCTGTCGCTCTTCGCTCCCCAGCACACCATGGCTGCCGTTCTCGCCAACGAGTTCACCGAGGCCGCGGACGATCTCTATCTGGGCGCGCTGGTCGAGATCGGCCTCGTTCTCTTCGTGGTCACCCTCATCGTGAACGCTCTCTCCCGGCTCCTCATCTGGAGCCTGGAGCGGGGGTCGCGGACGATTCCGCCGGTCTCGGAGCCCGTTTCGGCGGCAGGCGCGGAGGCGGCGTGAACCGCGGGAGCCGGCGCCGGGCCGTGTCGGCCGTCTTCTCGGCGGCGTGCGCCGCGTCCGTGCTGCTCGCCCTGTTGCCGCTCGCGCTCGTCCTCTTTTATCTCCTGCAGAGGGGCATCGGCGCACTCGAGTGGGGCTTCCTCTTTCACAACCCGAAACCGGTCGGAGAGCCGGGCGGAGGGTTCGCGAACGCCATCGTCGGAACGCTCCTGCTGCTCGCGCTCGCGTCGGCTCTCGCCGTCCCGGTGGGCGTGATCTCCGGTCTCTACGTCGCGGAGTACCGCGGCACGCGATTCGCGACGGTCGTGCGTTTCGCCGCCGACGCCTTGAACGGCGTTCCGTCGATCGTGGTCGGGATCTTCGCGTACAGCGTCGCCGTGATGCCGGTTCGCCGGTTCTCGGCGCTCGCCGGCGGATTTGCCCTCGGGGTCATGATGATTCCGATCATCGCCCGGACGACCGAGGAGCTCCTGCGCCTCGTGCCGGAGTCGCTGCGCGACGGCGCGCTCGCTCTCGGCGCGACCCGCGCGAAGGCGGCGTGGAGCGTCGTCCTCCCCGCGGCTCTTCCCGGGATCCTGACCGGCATCCTGGTCGCGCTCGCCCGCATCGCCGGCGAAACCGCTCCCCTCCTCTTCACGGCGTTCGGAAACCGCTTCTTCTCGACCCGCCTCGACCAGCCGATCGCAGCCCTGACCGTGCAGATCTACACTTACGCCGTCTCCCCCTACGAGGACTGGCACCGGCAGGCGTGGGCGGGGGCGTTTCTTCTCGTCGTGGTGGTGTTCGTCCTCTCCGTCATCGCACGGCTGGCGACGCGACGCCTCGAGAGGATGCACGGATGACGACGGAGACGATGACCATGCCTGAGCCCACGAAGACCGCGGCGCCGCGGCCGGCTCCGCCGCCCCGCGCGACGGAGCCGCAGTCCGTCGAATCCGCCGTCATCCGCGTCGAGACGGTGCACCTCGACTTCTTCTACGGAAAGGCGCAGGCGCTTTTCGACGTCTCGCTCGCGGTTCCCGAGAAATCGGTCACCGCGCTCATCGGACCCTCCGGATGCGGCAAGTCCACGTTCCTGCGGTGCCTGAACCGGATGAACGATCTCATCCCGGACACGCGAGTCGAGGGGAAGGTGCTCCTGGACGGAGACGACGTCTACGCCGGTAGCATGGACGTCGTCGCGCTCCGCCGCCGGGTGGGGCTCGTCTTCCAGAAGTCGAACCCGTTCCCCAAGTCCATCTTCGAGAACGTGGCCTATGGGCTCAAGATCAACAGCATCGGTCGGCGCTCGGAGATGGCCGAGCGCGTCGAAATCGCGCTGAAGCGCGCGGCTCTCTGGGACGAAGTGAAGGACCGCCTCCGCACGCCCGCCCTCTCGCTCTCGGGTGGCCAGCAGCAGCGGCTCTGCATCGCCCGGGCGCTCGCAGTCGAGCCGGAGGTACTTCTCATGGACGAGCCCGCGTCCGCGCTGGACCCGATCGCGACCCAGAAGATCGAGGAGCTGATCTGGGAGTTGAAGACGGCGTACACGATCGTGATCGTCACGCATAACATGCAGCAGGCCGCGCGCGTTTCGGAGCGCACCGCTTTCTTCATGCTGGGGAGGCTCGTCGAGTACGACCGGACCGACAAGATCTTCACCAACCCGGGACAGCGAGTGACCGAGGACTACATCACCGGGCGGTTCGGATAGTGACGGCCACCGGCACCGCCCGGCGGATCGCCCTCATCGAGGATGACGCCGACATCGCGTACACGATCCGGCTGAACCTCCGCAAGCACGGCTGGCAGGTGGACCACTTCATCTCGGGCCTCCGCGCGATCGAGGCCATCGAGGAGAAGCCGTACGACCTGGTGATCCTCGACCTGAACCTGCCGGACATCGATGGCCTGGCCGTGGCCCGCGAGCTCCGCCAGCACGACGACACCAAGAAGGTCACGATCCTGATGCTCACCGCGCGGGTGGAGGAGCGCGACAAGCTGCTCGGCTTCGACGTCGGGGCCGACGACTACCTGACCAAGCCGTTCTCCATGAAGGAGCTGGTGGCCCGGGTCTCCGCTCATCTCCGCCGCGTGGCTTCCTTCGACGAGGCCGACGGCGACTTTTTCGAAACGGAGGGTCTGCGGATCGACCGTCCGCGATTCGAGGTCACGGTCGGCGGACAACTCGTGCGACTGACCAAGAAAGAGTTCGACCTCCTCTGGTACCTCGTGAAGAACCGCAGCCGGGTGGTGACGCGCGACGCGATCCTCGCGCGGCTGTGGGACTACGGCGCGGACGTCGAGACGAGAACCGTGGACGTTCACATCCGCTCCCTGCGGCGCAAGCTCGGGGAGCGCTGGATCTACACCGTCGTCGGCGTCGGTTATCGCTTTCTCGAGCGGCCCGAGGAGAAGTGAACCGCCGTGCGGTTCGCGTTCCGACTGAACCTCCTGCTCTGTCTGCTGGCGCTGGCGCTCGCGGTCGGACTCTCGCTGGTCGCGGGCCGGATCACGGACCGGGCCGTCGAGGACCGGGCGCGTGACCGCCTCCGCCGCGAGATCGACCTCCTCGCCGACGAAGTCGAGCCGCGCCTCCCCGACCTCTCCCAGGTCGACGAGCTCGTGCGGCGGGCCTCCCGGCTTCTCGGGGTGCGGGTCACGATCATCGCCGGGGACGGACGGGTGCTCGACGATTCCGACGTCGCCCTGTCCGACGTCGCCGCCATGGAGAACCACGCCCGCCGGCCGGAGGTGGTCACGGCGCGCGCCTCGGGCTACGGGTCATCGGTCCGGCACTCCTCCACACTCGAGGCCGACCTCCTCTACCTGGCGCGGACGCTCGGCGCCGATCGGTCGCGGTCGCCCGTTCTCCGCCTCGCCATTCCTCTCGCCGACCTGCGACAGGTCGAGGCGCGGTACGAGTGGCTCCTCACCGGAGCCATCTTTACGGCGTGCGCGCTCCTCGTTCTCGTGGGAGCGATCGCGATCTCCCGTCTCGCGCGCCCCATCCGGCAGGTCACCGACGCTGCCCTTGCCGTCGCCCAGGGAGATCTGGCGCGCGAGGCTCCGGAGCGCGGCCCGGCCGAAATCCTCGAGCTCTCGTCGGCGATCACCCGCATGAAGACCTCACTTCTCGAATCGGTCGCCCGGGTCGAACGGGAGAGAAGGCTCGCGGACGTCGTTTTCGAGACGCTTCCCGACGGCGTCGTGGTCATCGACTCGCACTACCGGGTGATCGACGCGAACCGGGGCTTCCGCGCGATGACCGGCGTGGCGGACCCTTCCGGGAGGCCGCTCGTCGAGATCCTGCGCGAGCAGGCTCTGTTCACTCCGTTCGAGGACGCGATCGTGCTCGGGACCCCTACCGACGCCACCGTCCGGCGCGAGCGCGAGGTCACGTGGCAGCTCGCGGTCCGCCCGCTTCCCGCCGGTTCGCGAGCCGCGGCCGTCGGGATTCTCCGCGATGTGACGGCTTTCGAGAAAAATGAAGCCATGCGCCGGCGCTTCGTCGCCGACGTTTCGCACGAGCTGCGGACTCCGGTCTCGTCGATCGCGGCCGCCGCCGAGACGCTCGCGGAGACCGAGGCGGACGACCCCGAAGCACCGCGTCTCGTGGAGCTCGTGCGGCGCCAGGCGCAGAGGATGCGGGAGCTGATCGATGACCTGACCGACCTGTCGTCGATCGAGAGCGGCTCGGTCGTGCTGGTCCGTGAAACCGTGGATCTCCACGCTCTCGCGGCGGAGACCGCCGAGGAGCTGCGCGCGACGGCGCAGAGCCGCGACGTCTCGATCCGGGTGGAAAGCCCCGAGGGCATCGCGGTCGAAGGCGACCGGCGGAGGCTGGGGCAGATCCTGCGAAACCTGCTGGACAATGCGGTCAAGTTTTCGCCGCCCGGCGGAACGGTTCGGATCGCGGTCGACCGGGCGGACAGCCGGCCGTCGATCGTGGTCGAGGACGACGGTCCCGGAATTCCGGCCGCGGAACAGGACCGCATCTTTCAACGGTTCTACCAGGTGGATCGATCGCGCTCCAAGGTCCGGCCGGGGACGGGCCTCGGCCTCGCCATCGTGAAGCACCTCGCGCAGCTGCACGGTGCGGAGGTCACGGTGTCGAGCGAGCCCGGGAGCGGCAGTGCGTTTCGAGTGACATTTCGAGGTGACTCCGACGAGCCGGGCGCCTCCCGGAGGGAAACATGAAGGAACATTTTGCAGAACGCCTGGAGAACCTGCGGCGGCGCCTCATCCTGATGGGGACCGAAGTGGAAAAGCAGATCCGCACATCGATCGAGGCGCTCACCGAAGGGTCCGCGGAGAAGGCATTTGCCGTGATCGCGCGCGATGAGGAGATCGACCGGCTCGAGAACCAGATCGAGGAGGAAGCAATTCAGCTTCTCGCTCTAGAGCAGCCGGTGGCGATCGACCTGCGATTCCTGGTCGCGGTCCTGAAGATCAACAACGACCTGGAGCGGATCGGCGACCACGCGGTGAACATCGCCGAGGGCGCCGAGCGGCTTCTGGGCAAGCCCCCCTTTCAGCCGGCGATCGGGATCCGCGCGATGTCCGAGATGGTCCAGAGGATGCTGCGGGAATCGCTCGACGCCTTCATCGCGCGGGATGCGGCGCTGGCCAAGAAGGTGATCCAGGAGGACGACCTCTTAGACGCGAAGAACGAGGGGGTGATCCGGCAGCTCCTGACCTACATGGCCGAGACGCCGGCTCTCATTTCCCACTCCCTCGAGCTCATCTCGGTTTCCAAGAACCTCGAACGCGTGGGCGACCTCGCAACGAACATCGCCGAGGACACGATTTTCATCGCGGAAGCGAAGCTCGTGAAGCACCACGGCGTCGAGCTCGCCGGCCCGTAAATCCCCAGAGGCCAGTTCTCAGCCTCGCGGCCGAGAACTGATCCCTGAGAAACCGGACAGCCGGGAAAGTTAGGGAGTGCGCGCGCCCGCGGCGAGGATCGTGACGTGCTTCTTGCCGTTCGACTCCGTGTAGGTGACGGTGACCGGCTGACCGACCATGATGTCGCCGTTCATCTGGACGCCTTCCTCCAGATCGAAGTCGTGCATGTTGCCGTCTGCCGGCCGGATCTCGAGCTCACGACCCGGCTCGTACTTGGTCACGACGCCCGTCACGACGGTCGTCTTAACGTTCGGCCCGGGACCCGTCTCCTTCATCGTGGTGGTAGAGCCTTCCTGCTCCACCTTCACCTCTTTGTGGGTCGCGCAATGGACCCCCGCCAAGAGCGACGCCGCCGTCAGCGCCGCAAGGAAATTCCGTTTCGCCATCTATTCCTCCTTCGGAAGAGAAAAAACTCTCTTCCAGGGAGAGAGAATCAAGATCCGTGCCGGATCAGGGGTTGAAGACAGGGCCTGAGGGCCGGGTGCTCTGGACGCCCCCGCCGGACATTCTCGAAAAGACAGCCGTGGGCCGGTATCTGGCGGACCTGCGTCGCACGCGGGGCCTCGACTTCGGCACCTACGACGCGCTCTGGACGTGGTCGGTGACGGAGATCGAGGATTTCTGGCGGTCGATCTGGGACTCCCTGGGGGGAGTTCCGCCGGCGCCGTCGGCCACGGTCCTTCCCGAGCGCCGGATGCCGGGCGCGAAGTGGTTTCCGGGAGTCACAGTCAACTACGCGGAGCATGCGCTCCGGAATGCCGGAAAAAGTCCCGCGATCCTGGCGCGATCGCAGACGCGGATCGGCGACGTCCTCTTTAGCGGGGCGGACCTGGCCGACCGCGTCGCGCGCGCGGCGGGGGGGCTTCGCCGCCTCGGCGTCGGAAAGGGCGACCGCGTCGTCGCCTGGCTGCCCAACGTTCCGGAGGCTGTCGTCGCCCTCCTCGCCACCGCGAGCATCGGCGCGATCTTCTCCTCGTGCGCGCCGGAGTTCGGTCCGCGCGCGGTCGCCGATCGAGTCCGGCAGATCGAGCCGAAGGTGCTCCTGACGGCCGACGGCTATCGCTACGGCGCCCGATCGGTCGAGCGGTCCGGCGAGCTGGCCCGACTCCGGGCGGATCTGCCGACTCTCGAGGCGACCGTCGTCCTCCCCTATCTGAGCGATGCCTTCGACCCGGTCCGTTTTCCGAACGCGATCCCGTGGGACGAGCTCCTCTCGCGGACCGCGCCGCTCGCGTTCGAAGCGGTGCCCTTCGATCACCCGCTCTACATCCTCTACTCGTCGGGAACGACCGGACTTCCGAAGGCGATCGTGCACGGCCACGGCGGAATCCTGCTCGAGCACTGGAAGATGCTCGCGCTCCACCACGACCTGGGGCCCGCCGACCGCTTCTTCTGGTACACGACGACCGGCTGGATGATGTGGAACTACCTCGTCTCCGGACTGCTGGTCGGATCGGCGATCGTTCTGTTCGACGGCGACCCGGGCTATCCCGACCTCTCCGCCCTGTGGCGGCTGGCCTCCGAGCTGGAGGTCACCTACTTCGGCACGAGCGCGCCCTTTCTGCACGCCTGCCTGCGCGAGGGACTCCAGCCCGCCCGTTCGTTCGACCTCTCTCGCCTTCGCGGCGTGGGCTCGACGGGAGCGCCTCTTCTTCCGGAGGGATTCGAGTGGGTCTACGAGAACGTCGGCCGCGACCTGATCCTCGGCTCCATCTCGGGGGGCACCGACGTCTGCACGGCGTTCGTGGGTCCGTCGCCGCTCGTCCCCGTCTACGCGGGGGAAATCTCCTGCCGCTGTCTCGGGGCGAAGGTCGAGAGCTTCGACGCCGAGGGCCGTCCGGTCGTCGGAGAGCTGGGCGAGCTCGTTCTCACCGAGCCGCTGCCGTCCATGCCCGTGTCCTTCTGGAACGACCCGGCCGGGGAACGATACCGCGCGAGCTACTTCGACCGCTTCCCCGGAGTCTGGCGGCACGGCGACTGGATCGAGATCACCGAGCGCGGGACCTGCATCATCACGGGCCGTTCGGACGCGACGCTCAAACGCGGCGGCGTGCGGATCGGGACGAGCGAGTTCTACGGGGTCGTCGAGGCGCTCCCGGAAATCCGGGAAAGCCTGGTCGTCCACCTCGCCGACGACGCCGGCGGTCCGGGAGAGCTCCTCCTTTTCGTGGCGCTCGAGAAGGACGCGATGCTCGACGATCCTCAGCGCGCGCGCATTGCCGCCGCGCTGCGGGAAAGCCTTTCGCCCCGGCACGTGCCCGACCGGATCTACGCGATCCCCTCGGTCCCCCGGACTCTGAACGGCAAGAAGCTCGAGGTCCCGGTGCGGCGGATTCTGTCGGGGGACGCCGCGGCCGAAGTCGCCAACGCCGGGGCGATGGCCAATCCGGAGAGTCTCGATTTTTTCGTGAAGCTCGCGAACGCGCGAAGGGAGAAGTGACCTCGGGCCGTCAGTTCGGCTTCGGTGCCGCCGGGCGCTCTTTCTTCACCCGGAGGCGCAGGCCGAACAGGTGCGCCAGGAGCTGAAAGTACTCTTCCGGAGCTTCGTTCAGGCGAATGCCGAATCCGTTCGGGATGAACTTTCCGAGATTCGTCGGAGCGCGATAGGCACGGACCACCGTGCCGCTCACCCGGAGCCTCCGGCCCTCCGGCAGGAGCACTTTCAAAGCCACGGTCCGCCCGACCTCTGGGACCTGGCTCGAACGCACGAACAACCCGGTCGGCGAAATGTCCTGCGTGAAACCGCTGCAGCCGGAGTCCGCCACCTGCCAGTCGACGGGATAGCGCCGCTTGCGGCGGTTCGAAGGGGGGTAATCCGGCATCGGGACCGAAGGGAGCGAACGCCGTGCCCGGGCCCCACCGAGGGGAACTCCTCATTCCAAGGAACTTATCGGCTAAAGGGGAACGGCGCCCGGCCGAGAAACGTCACTTTCCGGGACACGGACGACCGCC
>JBBQKV010000088.1:0-11215 GCA_038327245.1 Acidobacteriota bacterium | reverse complement strand
CCGTTTCGGAGAGAAGGTCGGCAACGGGTGCTTCGGGTCCGGGGCCCAGTCGCTTCGAGCCTGGCCGACCTCCACGAACCCCGCCGGCAGAGTGAGCGCGGGGTGGCCGGTGAAGTTCGTGATCGTCAGGATCTCGTCCCGGAGAGCGGGCACGAGCAGCAGATCGACCTTCTCGAAGACGCGCGCCATCTCGCCGGCCACTTTCCGACGCAGCCGATCGGCCTGGACGAAGTCGACCGCCGAAAGGAAGCGCGACTGCCGGAGTACGTTCGGCCAGGCGTCGGAGACCTGCATCTTCAGCGCGTCCACGCCGCGCGAGAGAGTCAGTTCCTCGAATGAGGCCGCTGCCTCGGCGAAGAGGATCGTGTTGAGTCCCCCGTATGGCCAGTCCGGAAGGCCCACCTCCACCGGCGCCATTCCGAGGCGCCGGACCGTCTCGAGCGCGGCGCGATCCACTTCGGTCGCCGGGCTTTCGGCCATCCATTTCGGGAAGAATCCCACCTTGAGCCCCTTCACCGGCCCTTCCGCCTCGAAGTCGAACCGGCTCGGCACGCTCGAAAGGTCCCCGGGGTCCGGCCCGGAGATCGCCGCGAGGACGAGAAGCGTGTCTTCGACGCCGCGGGCCATCGGCCCGAGCTTGTCGAGCGACCAGCAGAGGGTCATTGCGCCCGTCCGCGCCACCCGACCGAACGTGGGCCGCAGGCCGGTGACGCCGCAGCGCATCGACGGATCCACGATGCTTCCCTCGGTCTCGCTGCCGATCGCAAAGCCCACCAGGGCGGCCGCCGTCGCGGCTCCCGGCCCCGCGCTGCTTCCTCCGGATCCTTCCTCGAGAAGCCACGGGTTCATCGTCTGGCCGCCGAACCAGACGTCGTTCAACGCGAGCGCGCCCAGACTGAGCTTGGCGACGAGGACGGCGCCGGACTTGTGCAGGCGGTCGACGACCACGGCGTCGGCGTCGGGGACGCGGTCCCGGAAAGGCTCGGCGCCGTACGTCGTCCGGATGGCCTTCGTGTCGAGCAGGTCCTTCGCTCCCCATGGAATTCCGTGGAGCGGACCGCGATACTTGCCCGCGGCGATCTCGGCGTCCGCGCGCCGGGCCTGCTCGAGCGCCAGGTCCCGCGTCAGCGTGATGACGCATTTCAACTTCCCGTCGAAGCGCTCGATCCGCTCGAGGTAGATCTGCGTCAGCCTCTCGGAGGTCAGGGCGCGGGATTCGATCCAGCGCGACAGGTCGGAGACCGGCGCAAAGGCGATGTCCTCATCGCGCCCCGGCAGCGGGCGCCGGCCGGCAGTACGGACGAACCGGTCGCGCCCGGGGCCGCGCGGGACGCCCGGGATGACCGGATCCCAGCAGGTGGCCGGGGCGAGCGACGGCTCGAGAGGGACCTTCCTGGGGCCGGTTCGGCGCTCCATCGTCGAGGCCATCGCCTGGCGCCAGTTGCCCGCGACCTGCGCCCTCTCGGCCGGCGTCAGCTCGACGCGCACCAGCTTCTCGGCTTCGGCGACCGTCACCGCCGTGACTTCGGGTCCTATGGGCGGTGCCGTTCCGAAGGCCGGAGGCGTCCCCGCGACGGGCGTGACCGGGGGCTCGGGGGGTGACGCCCCGGCGCCGGCGACTGCCCGGGCCGCGGCGGCAGCCCCGAGGAATCCGGCCGCCGTCTGCGAGAGGAACTTCCGGCGTGATTCGCCCATCGCGCACCTCCTCGGATCGTCAACGCTTCGGAACTGCGAGGCGCTGCTGCCAGTGGTGGCCGGAGGGACCCCTACTGTCTGCTGTAGATATACGTGGAGTTCACGGCCTGACCCTTCGCGTTCGTGCCGACCTGGGTAATGGTCATGGTCTTGCCATCCTCCGACACGACGACTTTTGCGTTCACAGTCGGCTTGCCCGCCTTCTTCCAGGTGTTCTCATAGTTGTTGTCGTCGATCCGCTTCGCCGAGGCGGTGTCCGCGTCCGGATTGCCCTTATACGGTACCTCCTGGCCGTCGAACTTCGACACAAACTGAGTGTGAGTCGGCTTACCTTCCGCGCTGATCCCATCACCATTAAATTTGATACCGGCCTTCGTGGCCTTGAACTTCAGCGTCAGGCTCCTGGGACCGGGGGCCGGCACGAAACTGGATTTCGCGACGTCGAGCTTCCAGGTGCCGAGCCAGTTCTCCGCGCCGAGGGCCACGGAGCCCGAGAGAACGATCGCCGAGCAGGTCGCCAGAAGCGTGATGAGCAGAGTCTTTCTCACGAAAACCTCCTTCGAGAGCTATATCCGGCCAGGATTCAGGAACCGTGCGGTTCCCGCAACAGTTGGCCGCATCCTACCCTTTCCCGGCCACGCCCTTCGGTTCCACCCGGTTCGGGAAGGTCAGGCCCTCGAGCCTCCGCCGGGCGAGGTCAACCATCGGCCGAAGCTCCGGATCGCAGTCCCTCCAGAGATCGATGAACGCCTTGTAGCCGACGGCGGCGCCCTTCGAATCTCCCTGGCGATTGCGGATCTCGGCGCTCCAGAAGTTCGAAGGGGGCAGGTACTCGAATTCGAAGACGGAAGACTCGTCGAGGTGGTCGAACCACTTCAGTGCTTCGGGATAGCGACCCAGCTCGTACAGGAGCTCGGCTCGCGCGAAACGCTCGTAGGCCTCCGAAACGAACGGCGACTCCAGGGGATTCTTCGTCTCGGCGAGCAGGGGCTCGAGCTCCTTCAGAGCCTCGGACGGCTTTCTCTGAACGCGATCGATCTGCGCCCGAACGCTGCGGGCGAAGTCGGCGGCGAGGGTCTTGTAGCCGGACGGGAACTTCTGCCGCTCGATCTCCTCCGAATACTGCTTCGCGTGATCGACGTCGCCCATCCGGGCGCTGACGAGCGCCATCAGGTACATCCGCAGCAGCAGATGCAGGTCGTAATGGGCATCGATGAACACCGCCGGGTTGTCGACCGTGGGAACCGCGGCGGGATCGAGGTTCACGAGCCCGTCGCGAACCGCGGAAAGCTCGGCCTGCGAGACGGGAAGGAACGAGAGAGAGGAGAACAGCGCGCGGTACTCCAGCGAAGTCCAGGGATCCCAGGGGGCAATCGCTTCCAATGCCTTCCGGGCGTCCGCCCACTTGCCCCGGGCCAGGGCGAGATGCGCCAGCGCCACCTGCCCGTAGGACCGGTCCCCGGGCGGGCGGGAAGGCGCCGCGAGAAGCCGGGCGATCCGTTCGGCGCCGCGGAGGTTTCGGGCATACAGGCTGACCTCCAGGAACGCCATGGCGATCGCGGGACCCTCGGAGCGATCGAGCTCGGCCAGGACCTGGTCCTGCTTCTGCCGGTCGTCGACCGCGAAGGCCTGCAATGCCCGGATCGCGAGAACGTGCTCCGGACTCTCTTTTCCGAGCGCGAGGAATCTCTCGATGAGTGACGTCATCGCGTCGGTCCGACCCTCGAACGCCTCGATTCGCGCGAGGTGCACGAGCGAAGCGAAATGGTTCGGCTCGTACGTCAGGACGCGTTCGAAGGCCGCGCGCGATTCCGTAAAGGAAGCGCCATACAGGGCGTTGCGGTGAAACAGGACCTCTCCCAGCTGGTACCAACCCTCTATCTCGTCCGGATAGGTCTGAACGATCGCGCCATAGAGGCGCTTGGCCTCCAGGTTGGCGCCCTGTCTCCAGACCTTCGACGCTTCCAGGAGGCGGCGGTCCCGATCACCCAGATGATCGGCGTACCGGTCCGCCTGCTCCGCGGCCTGATTGTGGAGCTCCTGCGGCGTTCCCAACCACTCCAGGGCGACGCTCAGCCGGTACCAGGCGAGGGCGAACTGCTTGTCCAGCTGCACCGCCTTCCGAAACGACTCGACCGAGGAACGGAAGTCTCCCCGCTGAAACTCGCTCTCGCCGTCGAGGTAGGACCGGAACGCAGGCAGCGATGACGTGGTCACGGCCGCCACCCGGTTGCTCCGCGCGGAGGACTCCGCGCCCAGCTCGGCGAGCAGTCCGATCGCGAGCTCGTCCACGAGATCGAAGGCTTTCGCGACGTCTCCGGACGCGGCGGTCTGGACCGTGGCTTTCAGGGCGCCCTCGACGGGGTAGAGCGAGGCATCGATCTGCACCTTGCCGCCGACCTCGACGATGCTCCCGAGCACGAAGTGCTGCGCGTGCAGCTTCGCGGCCGCGCGGCGGCCCTGCTCCGGGTCGAGCACGTTTTCTCCGGCGCGGAGCCCCGCGATGGCCCGGGGATCGATCGCGCGCAGCTCGCCCGCATGGTCGAGCTTGGCGCTCAGGAGCTCGACCATGCCATCGCCGAGGTAACGAAACTGCTCGCTGCCGCGATACCGAAACGGGAGAACGGCAACGCTCGCAGAGGCGCCGGCGACCTTCGGGCTCGACCGAGGAGACTGAAAGTGCCAAACGGCCCAGAGGGCAAGCAGGACGATCGATGCCGCGAGAACGACGAGGGGCCACCGGCCCGGGCGGGAGATCCGGCCGACTCCCTCCTCCAGCGGCGCCGTCACGGGCATGATCGCCGTGAGCGACTCGCTCGAGTCCGGTGAGGGAAGATCCTCGAGCAGGTCTTCGGCGCTCCGGTATCGCGTCGAGGGATTCTTCGACAGAGCCTTCTCGACGATCGATTCCAGCGTCCGCGGCACCGGCGAAATGCTGGAGATCTTTTTCGGGTCGCCTTTCAGGATGGAAAAGATGACGGCAGGCACGTTGTCACCCGTAAACGGCGGCCGGCCGGTGAGCATCTCGTACATCACCACGCCCCAGGACCAGATGTCTGTCCTGGGATCGATCGGATCCCCCCGCACCTGCTCCGGCGACATGTACGCCGCCGTTCCCGTCGTGGTATCGCCCTGGGTTATCCGCGCCGCTCCGGGCACCATGGCGAGGCCGAAATCGAGGATCTTGACGGCACCCTCATTCGTGATCGCGATGTTTCCGGGCTTGATGTCGCGATGAACGATGCCGCGCGCGTGCGCCTCGGCGAGGCCCTGGGCGACCTTCGTGCCGACGCGAACGGCTTCCTCGACCGACACGGGCCCGCGGGCGATCCGCTCGGCGAGCGTCTCCCCTTCGCAGTAGGCCATGGCGATGAAGGTCCGGCCGTCCTCGGTCTCACCGATCTCGTAGATCGTGCAGATGTTGGCGTGATCCAGAGCCGATGCGGTTCTCGCTTCTCTCAGGAACCGTCGCTCGGCGACGTCTTCCCCGCCAAGATGGGACGGTAGGAACTTCAAGGCGACGAGGCGGTCCAACCTCAGGTCCCGAGCCTTGTAGACCACCCCCATGCCGCCCTGGCCGATTCGTTCGAGGATCTCGAAATGCGAGACCGTCTGGCCGATCATCCGGGTGTCACGGGATCATTCTAGTGTGCAGCCCTCGTAGAGCGTGGTCTCCGGGAAAAACGCGTACCAGCCGAACCAGTAGGCGCGGTGTCCCCTGAGTCGTGGCAGCTTTCGGGACGCTGCCGCCTCGAGGCCGGGCCCTTGGGGCACGAGTCCGTCCTCCCTGTATTCCCAGAGCGCGCCCGTTGCGGGTTCCACCAGAAGCCCGCCGGGTCCTTCCGCGAAGTGGCGGCCGTTGCGCCGGTATGCGCGCACCGCTCCGCTCGCCGGGTCGGCCACGAGGACAAGGTCCTCGAACCCGACGGCGTCGTTGACGACGCGCTCCTGGAAGAGGAGGTCCAGGGGATAGGCCCGGGCGCGGCCGGCCTCTCGGACCGCGAAAACCGTTGCCTTCGGGGCCAGGACGGGATCTCGCTTCCAGACTGGGAACATCGTTTCGGGGCTTGCGAAGTACTTCCCGTATGCGGCGCCCGGCGCGTAGTCGCGCGTGAATCCCGTCTTCGGGGCGAGAACTGTCGTGTCGGGGTGGCGGGCTTTCCAGTCTCCCCAGCTCGTCACCGTCAAAGGCAGGATCGGCAGCACGAGGGTGCTCCCGACCAGGCGGCCGACGACCGGCTCACCCGTGAGATTGCTCCAGAGGGAGAGCGTGGCTTCGTCGTACATGAGCTTGTTCGACCGGTAGAGCAGCCCCGAAGATCCGAAGATATGCGGCGGCGCGCCCGGACGTGAAGTGCTGTAGGCGATGGCGGCGCCACAGAGGGTGCAATAGGAAAGGGCGAAGGGTTCGCCCGCGAGACTGTCGTTCGCCATCTCGTGCCAGTCGAGGATTCTCTGCGGGTAGGCGCGCGAGACGCCTCCGAGAGTGATGCCGAAAACCGTCTCCGCATCGTCGAGATAACCGGCCTCCGAAACCGGAATCACCGGGGGATTCTTGAGGGCCGGGATCCCGTCTTTCTTCACGCCGCCCCAGAGAATTTCCTCCTGGCGGATTCGGGAAGGAAGCGCCGGATCCAGGAACCGCGCGAACGCGGGATCGATGCGCGCGAAAAGGCCGGCCTTCCAGCTCCGATACCAGTCTGCGGGTCGTAGCTCCTCGTGGCCCCCGATCCACTCGAACCAGTATCGGTACTTCGCTCCCAGCCGCTCGCCCGAGAGCCCCTCGAGGCAGAGGACCACGTCGTTGCGCGCCTCTGCCGAAGCGAAGAAGAGCGCGTCCACCAGGGCAGGAAGCATCGTTCGATCTCCGGATCGGATGATGCCGGTGCGCGCCGTCGAGCGCGCGGCATCGTTGGGAGAGAGGAGGCGCAGCAACAAATCTTTCGCGCGCCGCTCCGGAATCGGCTGCGCGAGGGCGGCGGAGCCGGCAAACAGCGAAAGCGTGAGGGCGTACAGGAGGGCGAAGAGCAACCGCGTGATTCTTGCATCCCCGGGGGCATCGAAGCGACCCGGCTCGGCGCCGCCTCGACCCCGGAGCTCGAGACTCTGGCCGAGGAGGGCAACACTGCCCCCTTGAAGGCGCTACTGGCTGGAATGGCAGAGGTTAAGAGGTGTGACTTCCGTCGGGCTCCTGGATCCAGGTCACTCCGTGACGCTAACGGTCCAGACCGGCGGCGGATTCGACCATGTCAGCGTCGCCGCAATGCTCATTCCGACCAACGACGGACGACCCTCCCGACGGCCCCGTTTCCAATGTGCGATCACGATGCCCGACGGGACGACTTCATCCTCAAGTCGATTGGACTCCGTTCGGAGTCTTCGGGCAGCGTTGCCTGGAATCCGCTCGACGGAAAGGTCGAGAGGCTTCGGTCCGCAAAAGCACCCGGGAATCCGCGAGAACGCGCGCTGCGTAGAATGAACGGAATGCGCCGGCATCTCGTTCTCTTTGCGCGGGAGCCGGGCCGCGAGGCCCGCGAGAAGGGATTTCGGGGAAGCGACGCGGCACAGCTTTTCGCGAGCCTGGCCGAGGGGTGGCGCGACGCCGCGCGGAGGACAGGGGCGCGGCTCGTCGTCGTCGGACCTCCCGAGGATCGGTTGGCGTGGGGTCGGTGGCTCGGGCGGGACTTCCTCTGGATCTCTCAGGCGGGCGCGGACTTCGGACGGCGGCTGGAGAATGCCGCCCGGACAACGGCAGGGCTCGGCGGGCGGGCGGTTCTGGTGGGGGGAGACGTCGTCCCGTCCCCTCGAGTGCTGGCCGCCGCATTCTCGGCGCTCGATTGTGGCGCCGACGCAGTGCTGGCGCCCGCGCCGGATGGCGGTGTGTCTCTCGTGGCGCTGCCTGCCGCCGATTTCGACCTGCTTCGGTCGATTGCTTGCCGGCGGAGGGACGTTTTCGCCACCCTCCACGGGCGGTTGCTCTCGCGTTTGCGCTCCGTGGAACTGGTCGGGCTGATCCCCGACGTGGACGGGCGCGGGAGCCTTCGTCGAGGCCTCCTGTCCCGGATGAGTCTTCCCTCACTTCGCCGTGTCGCACGCTCGGCGCTCGTACGGATCTGGCCGCGCGACGGCGGCAGCGTGTCCTTCGTTCTCCAGGCCTCGGCGGGTCCGTCGGGTCTGCGGGCGCCACCCGCGTCGGCCTGAGCGCCGCAATCCGCATTTTGGGCAGACTTCCTTCCGCGTGGGAGGAAGGCATAGCGGAACAACCGTTCCGGAGGACATATGCAAATTGGGGAGAATACTCCGGCATTCCAGAAGCGGCCACGTGTCGCGTTTCTTCTTCTCGGCATGCTGTTCGCGGCCGCTGCCGCCGCGCGGGCGCAGGTGAGCCTCGAGGTGCTGGTGCTGGACCAATCTACCGGCAGGCCGGTTGCGGGGGCGCCAGTCGGTCTCCAAAATGCGGAGACGGGGACAAACGCAACCGCAACGACGAGCGACCTGGGGAAGGTCCGCTTCACGAGCCTGTCGACCAGCGGGCGCTACGTGGTCTCGGTCGCGGAGACCGCCGGCTACTACGAGCTGAAGAGCGATCCCGTGACGCTCCGTTCCAATTTCGCGCGCAGCGTGACGCTTTCGCTCGCGCCCCGGGCGCAGGTCACGAGCGAGGTCGCCGTGACACCGGGGCATTCGGTTGCGCAGATCAACACCGTCAACGCGGAGGTTTCAGCCAGCCTGCCCGAGACGGAGCTGCGAGCGCTGCCGGTCGAGGGACGGGACATCACGCGCAGCCTCTACCGGCTGCCCAACGTCGTGCAGGCTACCGGGTTCTACCCCGAAGCGCCGAACGTCAGCATCAACGGCGCCAACTCTCTTTATTCGAACTACACTCTCGACGGGCTCGACAACAACGAAAATTTCCTCGGCGGGCAGAAGTTCGCCGTCCCTCTGGGGTTCGCGCAGGAAGTCACCGCTCTGACCAACAACTATTCCACCGAGTTCGGCCGCACCGCCAACGGAGTGATCAACGTCACGACGAAGTCGGGGGGCAACGCTTTTCACGGCGAGCTGTTCTACCTGACGCGCCCCGGCCCCGCCATCGACGCCAGCTCGGCGTTTGCGCAGCGCGACCTTTCGGGCAACCAGGTCAAGGACGGCTTCCAGCGCCAGCAGGGCGGGGGCGCGATCGGGGGGCCCATCCTGCGGGACCGAACGTTCTTCTTCGTCAACGCCGAATACACCCGCGACACCAAGGACAACCTGCTCAACTCGCCGGAGCTCGGGGTCAACGAGACCGTCCGCGGCCACAACGCGTTTCCCTACTATTCGGGCCGCGTCGATCAGCGTTGGACGGAATCGTTCGCGACGGCGTTTCGCGGCAATGTCGGCTCCGTGACGATCGAGCGCCAGGGGGGCGGCCTGGACGGCGGAGTGGGGTTTCCCTCCGCAGGCAACTTCCAGGACCGGGATTCGGCGCTGGTGGCGGCCAGCACGACATACGTGGCAAGGACCTTCACGTCGGAGACGAACCTCCAGTACGGCCGCTTCCGCTGGAACTACGGTCGGGCCCGGAATCCGACGAGCCCCCAGGTCACGGTGCTCGACCCGCGGGAGCAGGCCGTGGCCGTGTTGGGAAATCCGGGCTACGTCTTCGACGACCTCGAGAACACCTTTCAGGCCCAGCAGAAATTCGCGGTCACTCGGGGCCCCCACTACGTCCGCGCGGGGGTCGAGATCCTGAGCTCCGAATTTTCCCTGCTCGGCGGCGGCAACGTCCACGGGAACTACACGGTCAAGCTCACCGACGCGCAGCTGGCGGCGGTGCGGGCGTTGAATCGGGGCACGGCCCTGTCGGTGACCGACATTCCCGGCGACGCGGAGGTCCTGAGCTACAACGTCGAGCTGCAACCGAAGTCGTTCGGCGCGCGCCAGACCATCACGAGCGCTTACGCGGACGACCAGTGGTCGGTGGGGCCGCGGCTGACCGTCAATGCCGGCCTGCGCTACGACTACGACAGCCTCTCCCGGGGCGGCTCCGATCGGGGCGACACGAACAACCTTGCGCCCCGCCTGTCCGCCAACTATCAGATCGACGACCGGAGCGTCGTGCGCGGAGGCTTCGGCGTCTTCTACGACAAGATCCTGTATGCCATCTACAGCGATGCTCTCCAGCAGAACTCGATCTCGAACGGCTTCCGGGGACAAATCAACACTCTCATCGGACTCGGAATCCTGCCGCGGTCCACCGATCTCGACCGGATCTTCTTCGATGGGAACGTGTCGGCGAGCCTGAGATCCGGGGTCTCCTATCTGCAGGGGCCCTCGGGCGCCGACCTCCGCGGCCAGCGCGAGTCGATCATCTCGAACGACCTGCGGATCTTGAACCCGAACGGCTACAAGAACCCCTGGTCGGAACAGTTCGCCCTGGGCTATCAGCGCCAGCTCTCGAGCGCATTCGCCGCGTCCCTGGACCTGATCTACATCCGGTCGCACGACCTCTTCCGGCTCCGCGATCTGAACGCGCCGGCCCCCTATCCGATCAACCCGGACAACGTGGTCGTGCGCACGCCGGCGGAGGCCGATGCCACACGTCCCGCCGGGGTGGTCGCGGGCGGAGGCCGCAACATCGTCGTGACCGAGTCGGCGGGGCGCGCGCGATACCAGGCGGCGACGCTGACCGTCCTGAGCAACCCTGGCACGCAGCCGTACGCCTTCCGATTTTCTTACACCCTGTCGTCGCTCAAGAACGAAACCGAGGACATCAACTTCCGCGCCGCGGACTCCAACGATTTCGCGGAGGAGTACGGCCCCTCGATCAACGACCGGACCAACGTCGTCAACGCGGTCGTGTCCGTCTTTCCGCTGCGGGGTCTGACGGTCAGCCTCGCCGCGTTGTTCCAGAGCGGGCAACCCATCAACCGGATCCCGGACGCCCGCATCTACGGGACCACGGACTTGAACGGCGACGGCCGGTCCTTCGGGGACGCCTACGTGGGCAATAGCGACCGCAATCCGGGCGACTCCCGCAATGACGACCGGCTGCCATGGTCCGAGCTCTTCGATATTGGCATCCGATACCAGATCCCGATCGGCGCGGGGTACGTCGAATTGGCCGCAGACGTCTTCAACCTGTTCAACCATGTCAACCTGTCGGGCTACAGCAACAACGCGACGCAGAGCAATCAGATCCAGGTCGGCCCGACAGCCGGCGGGATCGTCGAAAAGAACGCGGGTTCACCCCGTCAGTTTCAGTTCGGTGTGCGGTTTGCTTTCTAGAGTCCGGCGGGCCGCGCCGGGGAGAGGCCTCGCGGCCTTCCTGCTCGTCGCGGCGGTGGCCGGCGCCTGTCGGAAGCCCGGAGGGGCTCCGGCGGCTCTCTCGAGCAGCTGGCAGGAGACGCTCCTCCGCGCCCGCGGCCAGACTGTCGCCTTCGCCATGTGGCAGGGCGACTCCTACATCAACGCCTACATCCGGGACTTCGTGGCTCCGCGGCTCCATCGCGACTACGGAGTCGAACTGCGTACGGTC